>DATNBZ010000056.1:0-25199 GCA_035607285.1 Blastocatellia bacterium
CCCCATGACTCGGGGCCAGACTGGCTCGCTGCACCTTGTCTGTAGCGGACTTTCACCGCCAACATATTGCCGATTTCACCGGCGCTCCCCCGTAGGGGTGAAATGTTCCTGCGCTCAACTCTATGCCGCACCTAACGGAGCTAGGAGTCCACGTCGGCGTCCGTAACTATAAACATCGCACCCCTACGGGGTTGCCGGGCGGAACGCTCGATTCCTCGCTCTAAGTTCCGGGTACCCTAAGCCCCACCCAGGTCCCAGTTTTAATCACACCTTCGAGCCGCTCACTTCAGACCGTCCCTTTTCAATACGTCAACCGTAACCAATTCAACTTTATTCAAGATATCGCGATCGCAATATCTCGATGTGGTGGAATACATGCCCCGCTATCATGAACGCAAGCGCCCGGACCGAAGCCGGGTTGTCGTTGGCCGAACCAAGCCGCGCCCACGCCTCTTCGTCGAGATTCGAAAACAGAGCGATCGTCGATCGGCGCACATGTTCATACTCGTTAGCCAGATCGCTCAGGGTGCGCTTGTCGAAGCCGCCGTTGCGAACATAGTCGTCCTGCTCGAAACCCGAGAGCGGAGTTTCGTCACCGCGAGCAAACCGTAATGCTCGATACGCAAAAATGCGTTCGCCATCAATTAGGTGTCCGATGACTTCCTTGATGCTCCACTTCCCTTCTTCGTAGCGAAAGTCACCACGAGATTCCGAAATGCTCCGGACCAAGGCGAGCGTATCGTCGAGCTGTTTGCCCAGCGTCGCGACTATGTCGCCATCGGGAACCAGGGAAATGTAGTTTATGGTGTAAGGCGGATACTCGCCGCTCGCTGGACGAATTGTAGTAGCTGCTGACATCGGATGCGGTCCCCTTCCTTCGTTTGTAGTTAGACATTCTGTTTGCAGTTAGACATTCTGTTTGTAGTTAGACGTTCGCAGCAGGCGTTCAGAGTACCGACTTTACGCGGGCAGTGCCTGTGGTTTTCAATGCCTCTGTTTTGTGAGGCACTGCCCGACTAAAGTCGGTACTCTGAACGCCCGCCGCGAACACGCGTTAGTTGGTCGGCTGAGCCGAGCGCTCTTTCTTGTACGGTTGTCCCAGATACTTCTCGACTGCCTGTTGAGCGCCGTTGTAATTACTGCCGCTCTCTTTAGCCTTGTTGTATTCGGCAACCGCGCGATCGCGATTCTCTTCGGCATCCCAGGCGTTGCCGCGCTTGATGTAAGACCACACTTCAAGCCACGAAGGCTCGAGATCGCCGGCCAGCGTTTCCGTGAAAGCGTCGCGAGCCTTCTGCCAGTTGCGCTGCTCGATGTAAAGCAATCCAACGTTGTACCAGGCCCACGACGATCGCGGATTCAACTTCAGAGCCGACCGGAATTGCTCTTCCGCTTCGGCGTATTCCTCGCGTTGGAAGTTCTGTATTCCGCGTCGCACGACCACCGAGACCCTCAGCGCATCGCTGATGCGGAGATAACGGTTTTCGGGATCTACAATTACCTCGAGCGGCTTGCCATCGCTCGAGAGATCAAAGTCGACCGACGTTCCTCGCATATCGAGGGTGGTCTTCGATTCGCGCCCGCCTTCCGCCTCCAGCGCAACGCCTACCGGCCCGCGGAACGAGTCCATGTTCTGGCGAACAGTTCCGCGAACCTTGAACTTCCCTTCTTTAGTTCGGATGATTGAGTACTCGACCTTGAATTCCGGCACGCCGGTCGAGTCGATCCACATACCAAAAAAGCCCCGCAGCTTCTGCCCGGAAACCTTGTCAGACATGCTCTCGAAGTCGTCGATTCCGGCGTTCTGACCTTTATTTGTCGAGTAGTACGACTTGAGCAGGTTGAAGAACTTGTCGTCGCCGATCGTCGTCCGGAGCATGTGATACACGTAGGCGCCTTTGTAAAACACCACCGACCGATAAGCCGGCGATTGATCATTGAGCTGCGCGGGCGCTCGAGCTATCGAAGCGTCCTGTTCAAAAGCCAGCGCGAGCTCGATTATCTCGGACAGCGTCTCGTGAAATTCCGCCGCGCTCTCGCGTGATTCCCTGTAAAGCACCGAGGAATATTCCGCGAGCCCTTGCGACAACCAGGCGTCATCGAAAGTCTTGAGTCCGACTGCCTGGCCCCACCACTGATACGCGACCTCGCGCGCCAGCTCGTCTACCGGCAGCGGCTTGTCCGACACCAGCGTCTTGTGCGCGATGAAGCCAATTCCCGACCCGCTGTAATACCCCAGGGTCTCGTCGTCGATCTCCGCAATTACAAATCGCGACCCGAACATGTACTGGCCGAACTTGTCATTGTAGAACTGAAGTATTTGTGCGATCTCCTGGCCGAATTCCTGAAGGCGTCCCTCGCTGCCCGGAAGAACAGCCAGATCCAGTTGTATTCCACCCGAGTTGATAGTCCGGGTAATGAACTGTCCGGCGGCAAATGAACCGGGCAGGACCGGTTGAGTCTCGACGAAAGTGAAGCTCTTACGGCCGTCCTTGTTAGTAACCGGCGTTACCGGATTCGCGCTGTGGCCCGCAACCGTCCAGTTGCCCGGCACTGTCATGCTGATCTCGGAAGTAGCGCGGTCGGCGGCGTAGCCGTGAAATGGAAACCACCTGGCGGCGTAAAAAAGGTACGAGCCTTCGGGCCCTAAATACGCCAGCCGCGTGTCGGCGATCGGCCCGCCTTCGGGTGTCGCCAGGGGACCGGCGTAATCGAAGGTCAATGTTATCTCTGCACCCGCCGGATAGAGCTGGCCGAGATTGACCTTGACGTTAAGCTCGTTGACTCGGTCCTGTATGAATTGAAGCGCGGTCTTTCCGTCCGGTCCCTTGACGGCGGAAATCACAAGCGAGCCGTTCATCTCGAGAACCGCGGACTGTGTCTGCTTGATGGTCTTGAACTTTACGATCGCCTGGGCTTTAAGCGTGTGAGAGTCGGGCAATAACTCCGCGTTTATTTTATAGTGAGTGATATCGATCGGAGGCACTTGCTCAGTCTGAGCTGATGCGGTCGGGGCTATCACAAAGAGCAGGGCGAGGAGCGCGATTGACAGCGCGCTCGTGCCGGTTCGTTTTGCTACCATCCTGTTGCTTCCTTTGATGTCGTTGAATCGTCGCGACGTTGTGAATTATAACATCGCGTTTGCTGGCAGTACCAGTGGGTGAAAAAAGGGCACATCACCCACAGGCGTCCACAATTAACGAATGAAATCAGCCGGCCATCTTGCGAATAACTTGACGAATCGGGCCAACTTCACCGGCGCTTTGCGTCTTTGCGCTGGGTATTGAAGGCGTAAAACCCCAATACTCAGCGCAAAGTCGCAAAGGACCGCAAAGCACGCGGCGATTATTGAGCAACGCAGAATCCGAACGCTACCTTCTTTTGCCAACAACTCCGGCAGTGCTATCATTGCCGCCTCATCGAGACCCTATCTTTCTTACCGGAGAATGTTAATGAGTCAAAAATACATCCTCGCGCTTGATCAGGGAACCACCAGCTCGCGCGCGATTCTCTTCGATCCGCGGGGACGCGCCGCCGCCGTAGCCCAGCAGGAATTCGAGCAAATCTATCCTCAGCCCGGGTGGGTCGAACACCGGCCTGAAGACATCTGGTCTTCGCAGCTCAACGCTGTGCACGTCGTATTGCGGGAATCCGATGTGAAGGCCGACCAGATAGCAGCTATCGGCATTACCAATCAGCGCGAGACTACTATCGTTTGGAATCGCGAGACGGGCGAGCCGATTCATAACGCGATCGTATGGCAATGCCGCCGCACTGCTTCGGACTGCGACCGGATGAGAAGCGAAGGGCTCGCCGGGATTTTTCAGGAGCGCACGGGACTCGTGCTGGACGCGTACTTCTCAGGAACCAAAGTGCGCTGGCTGCTCGACAACGTTGCCGGCGCTCGAGAGCTTGCCGAGCGAGGCAGCCTGGCGTTCGGTACTGTTGACTCATGGCTGATATGGAAACTCACCGGCGGACGCGTTCACGTGACTGACCCTTCAAACGCCAGCCGCACCCTGCTGTTCAACATCGAGCGGGGCGAATGGGATGATGAATTACTCGCGGCGCTTGATGTCCCGCGCTCGGTCCTGCCTCACGTCGCTCCCTCGAGCGCGATCATCGGCGAGACGGATA
Source organism: Blastocatellia bacterium (assembly GCA_035607285.1). Taxonomy (GTDB): domain Bacteria; phylum Acidobacteriota; class Blastocatellia; order UBA7656; family UBA7656; genus Onstottus_A. The sequence goes on from DATNBZ010000056.1 coordinate 4,138, forward strand.
GTTCGTTGTTCGGGCGCGCGATCCCAATCGCCGGCAACGCAGGCGACCAGCAAGCGGCGCTCTTCGGCCAGGTCTGCACGAGTCCCGGAATGTCCAAGAATACATATGGCACGGGCTGTTTCATGCTGCTCAACACCGGGAAAGAACTGGTGAGGTCAAAGAGTAATCTGCTGACGACGATTGCCTGGCAGCTCGAGAGCAAGCCGATCGAGTACGCGCTCGAAGGCAGCGTCTTCATCGCGGGCGCGGCGATTCAGTGGCTGCGCGATGGGCTGCGAATAATCGGCAACGCCGCCGAAACGGAAGCGATGGCCGCGAGCGTCGAAGACAACGGCGGTGTTTACTTTGTGCCGGCGTTCGTCGGGTTGGGCGCGCCTCACTGGGACGCATACGCGCGCGGAACGATGGTTGGCCTGACGCGAGGATCTACAAGAGAGCACATCGCGCGCGCGGCTCTCGAATCTATTGCATATCAGACGAGCGACGTGCTTCGGTGCATGCGCGACGATTCGGGGATCAACCTGACGGAGCTTCGAGTCGACGGAGGCGCGGCGCGCAACGACTTCCTTATGCAGTTTCAGGCCGACATCCTGGGGATTCCGGTCGTGCGTCCCGCCAACACGGAGACGACCGCCGCCGGCGCAGCTTTTCTTGCGGGGCTGGCGGTTGAATTCTGGTCGGGCACGTCTGAAGTGAGTGAACTGTGGGAGCGTGAGAGGACGTTCGAACCGAGTATGAGTGCTTCAGAACGAGAGCGGCTTCTTGGGGATTGGACCCGTGCAGTCGGGCGCGCGAAGAGTTGGGCCGCTGGTGCGTGAACATTAACGAGTTCCAACCACGGACAAACAGGAAATTGCTTGAACCACTTCTCTATCGTTCGCATTCAGCTTTTCCTCTGGGACTTTATTCGCCTCAACTCGGCGGCCTTGTCAGGCATGTCATATAAGTCCTCCAGAGTGTGCTCCATGATATCAATTGCAAGCGCAAGTTCATCGCGCGATGGCCTGTCCAATTCATGTAAGGCCTCATTTCCTAGAAACCTATGTTCATGCAGACTAGTGGCGTTTCCCTCTGTCAAGAATCCTCGCTCGCAAAGCCCGGCGATCTTCGCCGCGAGGTTGCGACGTCGTTCAGTGTGTATGGTTCCATCCTTATGCGTTACCTGAACTGGACCATCAACAACTTGCCGGTCCGAACAGATACCCTCGATTATCGCGCGAAGGCCGGCTGCGCACAGTGTAAATGAATCGCTGTTAAAGGATTCAAGCGTTTCCCGGTATATCCTTCGCAGGGTGTTCGGCACATTATGGTAATCCTTGATTTGCCGGGTCTTGTCCGATCTCTTCGGGTAGAGCCACACCGATGTACCGCTGTCCCACTCATCCGGCCCTACCTGTTGCTCCGCTTCAGAAAATCAGCTTACATGCCTGAAGGACATCGCATCACAGCCTTGGCATCGAATTATCTGGTAGTTATCCGACCATTCAATTGCTATCGGCTGGCCCTCGTAATGATCCACCACCTCTGACACATCTGAGTCAACCGACTGCAAGACGACGTGATTTGTCTCGCCTTTGCACGTAGAGCAAGGGACCTTAATTTTTTGATCCTTAGTCTTATTCGGCTGCAATGTTTCGGTAACCTCTCCCATATATCCTCCTTCTCAGAAAGACGAGTAACACTTCGGTTGGCGGTTCACACCGCCCCTGGATTCGAGCGTGGTCTCGAGTTGAAATCTCTTAAGTCACATTCTTATCGATCTCAAATACTCTTTGAGCGGTGTCTCGTTTGCGAAAGATCATAAGCGTTTTGAAGCCTGAGCCAGTGCGCTGCATTTGGTTTTCCGAAAGTCATCTCAAGCCGTAGAGCCATCTCTGGCATCACGCCGCTCCGTCCGTTGAGTACCCTTGATAGCGACCCCCGCGTCACTCCTAGACTCTTGGCAGTGTCCGTGACCGATAAGCCCAACGAATCGATTACCAAAGTCTTCAGAATCTCTCCCGGATGAGCGGGGTTGTACATGCTCGTGAACGTCTCGCAATTTAGTTGATTTTTCGAGCCTGAGTGGATCGGTTAGGCCGCAAAGAACTCTGCTGATTGATCTCGTACTTTATGCAGCTTCTTCGTCAAGTTTCTGCTGCAGCCAGAGATTCACCAATTCGTCAACCTTAACGCCGCGTTTTGCCGCCTGCTTTTCAATCTCGTTCAGCAATTCGAAACTGACAGGTATGGTTGGAGTGATCACGAGGGCTATGTCCGGCGCATTGGTATCGAATTCCGTGAAATCGTGGTTGTCCCAAAACTCTCCGATCTTTTCATCTGAGTCCGCTTTCGAGATACCGCTCAGTTTATCTTCTTCCATAAGTTCTGCGCTCCTTGTCGCTCATATCACGAGCGCTGATGATCGCCGCCGTCTTGATTGCCGGCTTGTAGATGAAAAAGACAGCGAGATACCTGCCACCAAGAGTCTGTCCAAACGCGGCATAAACGTCTTCGCCGGGAGTATGTCCCTTTTCAGCGAAACGAACGCGCGGTCGACCGAAGAGAATCTGCCTTGCCTCGCCGAACGTGACATGATGTTTTGATTCGAGTTTGTCCTCAATTCTTTCAGAGCAAACGACGGTTTCAATTTGCAATTCGCTAGTTCTTCACTTGCCCGCGGCAACCAGCAAAATACCTGTCGCTATTGAGCATCCAAGTATAAACCCGGAGCAGACCATCAACAATGCTTCATGGGCCACAAGAATGGACTGCAACACGAAACCCCGTGAGGCTTCGATAAGCGTACAGCAAATAGCAACTTGAACGTTCCAACTCGCTACCCATCAGCGAGCCCGCTTGCTAGAATCTCTTCATCTATGGATGGTTCGTCACTACTGACCATCGTCTTGAAACTGGCCGTAGTTGTGGTGCTCGTTCTGGCCAACGGCTTCTTTGTAGCCTCTGAGTTCGCGCTGGTAACCGTCAGGCGCTCACGTATCGCCGGATTGGTCGCCGACGGCAACAAGCGCGCGCGAACCGTCATTCGTATACTCGACAACCTCACTGCTTACATCTCCGCGTTTCAGCTCGGCGTCACGCTCGCAAGCCTGGCACTCGGTTGGGTAGGAGAAGATACCGTCGCACATATCCTCGAGCCGTTGCTCGAGCGCACGTTGCCCGGCGCAGCGTCGGCGGTAGTAGCGCACTCGATTGCGATCGTGGCGGCGTTCGCATCAATAAGCTATCTTCACATTGTTCTTGGTGAGATTGTCCCCAAGACTTTCGCCCTCGAGCGCGCCGAACGCATGGCGCTTGCCGTAGCGCTCCCGATCCATATTTTTTATCGCGTGTTCAAAGCGCCTATTTCACTGCTCGACCGTTCCGCAAGCTTGATCGTTCGATGGATGGGCTTGCAGATGTCCAGCGAGCAAACCGCTGTCTACACCGAAGAGGAGTTGCGCCATCTCGTCGGGCTCAGCCACAAGAGCGGTCACCTGATAGAAGACGAGCGGCAGTTGATCTACAACGTTTTTGACTTTACCGAAGCCACGGTCGAGAGCGTTATGGTGCCTCGCACTGAAATCGAAGCTCTCGACGCAGAGCTGGGCCCGGCGGAAATGCTCGATGTATTCGAAGAGAGCGGCTACTCGCGCATGCCCGTTTATCGCGACTCGCTGGACAACATCATCGGCATAGTGCTCCTCAAGGATTTGAGCCGCGTTGTTCGCCGCGGAGGAGCCGAGAGCCTCGAACAATTCATCAGGCCCGCGGTCTTCATCCCGACTGCCGTCAGGCTCAATGACGCCCTTAGAACGTTGCGTCGCTCGAACGAGCACATGGCTCTGGTCGTCGACGAACACGGGGGCGTCGAGGGGCTGGTCACGCTCGAAGACCTGCTCGAAGAATTAGTCGGGGACATTCGCGATGAACACGACGAGGCTGGGACGGGTCAAATAACCGAGCAGCCCGACGGGACATTTAATGTGCGCGGCAATCTATCGATTAGAGATGTCAACAAGCTGCTCGCGTTGAATCTGCCGGAGTCGGACAATTATCACACGATAGCCGGATTCATGATGGAACGCGCGGGCCGATTGTTGAAACGCGGCGAGAGCGTCGAGTACAACGGGCTGAGGCTGACCGTGCAGTCGACGGCTCGCAATCGGATCGTCGAAACTAAGATCGAGAGCGTCAACGAAGAAGCGCCCCTCTCTCCTCTCGCGCGCTAAGAATTCCTCAGCGTCCTCTGCGTCCTCGGCGGTTGAGTTCCAGCACTGAAAAGAGAACCGCAGAGGACGCCGAGGAACATGCGCCGAGACCACGGATTAATGACGCCACGTAGCCACGGCTTGAATTGCCTCTTCATAGTAAACCCGGCGTCAGCGCGTGGGACTACTCTCGGCTTGTGGTCACGGTTGCGACACGAAATCAGCGCGTTGGGGATCGCTTTCGATGAGCACCTTACAAGCGGGCCGGGCGAGGCTGCCGAAATCGCGAGCCGGGCGTTTAGCCGCGGAGTTGAACGCGTGATCGCGGTCGGCGGCGACGGCACTCTGAGCGAAATAGTAAATGGTTACTTCGACGAGCAAGGGCGTGCGTTGAACCCCGACGCGGCAATTGGCTTGCTTCCCAGCGGAACAGGTTCAGACTTTCGCCGCTCGCTTGGGATGAAACATCACAGCAGTTTCATTAGCGATCTTCTCGAATCGGAGGCACGGCCGGTTGACGCAGCCTGCGCCGAATTTCAGGATTTCAACGCAAAGCGCGCCAAACGTTTCTTCATCAACGTCGCTTCTTTTGGTTTAGGCGGTGATGTCTCGGCTTCCGTCAATCGATGGCGCAATTCGCTGCCGCGATGGATCGGCGGCAGAGCAAGGTTCAGCGCCGCGGCACTCGCCGCGTTAGGACGCTACAAGAATGTTCGTGTGTCTATGCGGCTTGACGATGACCGTGAGCTTCAAATCAGCAGCAACCTGATCGTAGTCGCCAACGGCAAGTTCGCCGGCGGCGGAATGATGCTCGCGCCGGACGCGGAGTTGGATGACGGGCTCCTTGATGTGATCGTGACTGATGAGGCAACGCGTTGGGATGTGATAAAGGAACTGCCGCGCATTCAGCGAGGCGGACATCTCAAGAACCCGAAGGTTACTGCATTGCGAGCTCGCAGAGTTTCAATCAATTCAGAAGAACCAATGGCGGTCGATCTCGACGGCGAAACGGTGGGCCACACTCCCGTGCGAATCACTTTGCTCCCCGCGTCTATCCGGTTCGCGGGCTTTTGACCTCGACCTCTGACTTCTGACTTCTGACTTCTGACCTCTGACCTCTGCCTCGCCTCACTTCTCCGCCATAGCATCTGTAACTTTAATTCTTCCCGCGATGATTTCCTTCTTGGCGCGGTCCACTTCATCGAGCACGGACTGCGGAATCAGATTGCGATTGTAGTCGTCCAAGGCATAGTCGATTCCGTCGTTCTCCATCCCGAATTCGTGAATGCCACCCTTGAAGTGTCCTTCCATCAGATCTTTCACCGTGTTGAAAACCGATACGTCTACGCGTTTGATCATGCTGGTGAGTATGAATCCCGGCTTGACCCAGTTCTGATTTGAGTCGACTCCGATCGCCAGCTTATGCGTTTCTTCAGCCGCGTCGAAAACACCCAGCCCCGAATTGCCGGCGGCTTGAAAGATGATGTCCGCCCCGCGTTCGATCTGCGCCTTCGCAAGCTCTTTGCCTTTTCCGGGGTTGTTCCACGCCGCGTCGGTTACTCCAACGTAGTTCTCGAATACTTCGATCTTCGGGTTCGCATAGCGAGCGCCTTCAGCGTAGCCGGTTTCGAACTTATGAATCAGAGGAATGTCCATTCCCCCGACAAATCCCACCTTCCCGGTCTTGCTCGTGCGCGCGGCAATCATTCCCACCAGGAAGGATCCTTCGTGCTCTTTGAAGATCAAAGACGCGACATTTGGAGAATCAATCACGCCGTCGATGATCGCGAACTTCAGGTTGGGATAGTCGCGCGCTACGTCATCCATGATCGGAGCCTGAGCGAAACCGACCCCGACGATCAGGTCGTAGCCGCGTTCGGCGAAGGCTCGCATCGAGGGTTCGATTGAAGTCGGATCGCCGGGCTCGACGTCGCGGAGGAAAATCCCCAGCTCCTCCTTCGCGCGTTTGACTCCTTCCCACGCGGCGGCGTTGAAAGACTTGTCGTCCTTGCCTCCGATGTCGAAGACTATCCCGACGCGCAGCTTGCCGCCCGACTCATCGCGCTTGCCGATGACGCTCGTGCACGCGGGCAACAGGAGCGAGCCTGTTAACAGAATTACTAACGCAATTCGCTTCATATGGTTTCCACGAGAGCTGACGAACAAATCATAAATGTCGCGGCATGATCAGTCCATGCGGCACTTGATTTGACCTTTGCGAGCTTTGCGGTCCTTAGCGAGCTTTGCGATAACGTATTCATTCTTTCGCGCAAAGCTCGCAAAGGACCGCAAGCTCGCAAAGATCAGCGGGTCATGCAGGGTCACACAGACTGAAGTCTGTGCTACTTGTCCGGCGATTCGTACAGGTACGCGACGTCGTGAAGCTTGTTCTCTTTTCCATCGTGCACCGCGTATTGATTTCGCTTGCGTTCGCCGCGTGCGTTAACCGAATAGCCCCAGATGTTCGCGGCGCCGTATTCACCCGCCTTGTTCAACGCATAGAAATTGACGCTGAACTTTTTCAGCTTCGCCATATTGCCATTGTAGTTCGCAACGATTCGCTTGCAGCCTTCGAGCGCTGCATCCGTCGGCAACATTCCTTTCCGCATCATCTCGACTACCGTATGAGCGCCGTTGATCTTGATGACCTCTTCGCCCCGGCCCGTCGATCCGGCGGCGCCGACTTCGTTGTCTACAAACAAGCCGCAACCGATCAAAGGCGAATCGCCGACGCGGCCCGCGAGCTTGTGAAACAATCCGCTGGTCGTGGTCGTGCCTGAAATGTCTCCGCGCTGGTTGATCGCGATGCAGTTGATGGTTCCAGTTGGAGGATGTGCGATGTACTCATCTGCAAGCGCGAGCAGCTCGGCGCGCGCCGGAGTGCCGTCATAAAGCTTACTCTGCCTCGGCTCTTCCGGCGTTGCCAGCCCCGGACCCCACGCATCGTCGTCGCTCATTTTCTCTTTCCAACGCAGCCACACGATTCGAGCCTCATCGGTCAGCAGGTCCATCTCCTTGAAGCCGTGCGCGACCGCAAAACGCAGTGCCCCGGGCCCGACCAGGAGCACGTGATCGGTTCTTTCCAACACAAGCTTCGCGACCTGGGCCGGGTTCTTTATTCTCTGGATAGAGGCGACCGCGCCCGCGCGTTTTGTCGGCCCGTGCATCACGCTCGCGTCAAGCTCGACGACACCGTCTTCGTTCGGCAACCCGCCGTAGCCGACGCTCATGTCTTTTGGATCGTCTTCCACGATCGCGACGCCGGCGACCACCGCATCGAGTGTGTCTTTGCCGGCTCGAATCATTTCCATGGCCTTATCAGTCGCACGCAGTCCATTGGCGCTTGAAACGACAAGCGGCCGCGACCCTCTTGATTGACCGAACGCGACGGGTGACAGGCCGCCGAACATTCGCGCGCCCAGTCCGGCGACTGCGCTGGTTCTAAAGAAGTCTCGACGAGTTACTTTGCTTTTCATGTGGCCTCCTCGGTTTGGTGAGTTCAGCGTTCAGAGTTCGTGGTTCAGGGTTCGTGGTTCAGGGTTCATGAGCTGCCGGCAAACCAGAAATCAAAACTCAAAGCACGGAACTGTTGAACTCCGAACTCTGAACCCTAAACTCTGCACACCGAACCTCCGCCCTCCCAGGCGGGCTCGATTCTAACGACTCACGTATGGTTTGTAAAATCTGCGAAGGACGTCCTTTATTAATCGCGGTGGCTCGACCCGCTCGGGCCCCAGCGCGTATGCAGCGCGAACAGTTTCCGCAGCTTCCCCGGCGCCGGCTGCGTCGTTAAAGTGAATCGTCACGAGAGCAGAATCGCGTTCGACTTTATCGCCAATCTTCGCATTCACCGTCATACCTACGCCGAGATCGATCGCCGTGTCCAGCCGCGCTCGCCCGGCGCCCAATAACATCGACGCACGGCCGATCGCTTCGGTGTCAATGGCTTGAACATAGCCGGTTTGTGAAGCCAACAAATCCTGATGTTGCGCCGCGCCGGGCAACAAGCCGTAATCATCGAGCACGCGCGCGTCGCCGCCTTGAGCTCGAATGATGGCTCGCATCTTCTGAACTCCCGCGCCCGATCCGATTAACTCGTCATAAACGTCGCGCCCCTTCTCCACGTCAGCCGTAGCGCCGCCCAACACGAGCATCTCCGCCGACAGCTCGCGGCACAACGTGTTGAAGTCATCGGGTCCGCGACCCTTCAATGTCTCGAACGCTTCGATCAGCTCGATGGAGTTCCCGACCGTGCGGCCAAGCGGCTGGTTCATGTCGGTGATCAGCACCACACTCTCCCGGTTCATTCCGCGCGCGATCGACATCATTATCTGAGCAAGCTCGCGCGCCTCATCTTCTTTCTTCAAGAACGCGCCGCTCCCTGTCTTCACGTCAAGCACAAGCCCGTTCGCGCCCTCGGCAATCTTCTTGCTCATGATTGAAGCGGCCATCAGCGGACGGCATGCAACCGTGGCAGTTACATCGCGCAAGGCGTAAAGCATCTTATCGGCCGGGGCGATCTCCGCGGTCTGGCCGATCAGCGCGGCGCCTACTTCTTCAAGAGTCGCGCGAAACTCGGAGAGCGAGAGGTCGGTTCTGAACCCCGGAATCGATTCGAGTTTGTCGAGCGTGCCTCCCGAATGCGCGAGCGCCCGGCCCGAAATCATCGGCACCAGCAGACCGGCGGCAGCGACTACCGGAGCGATCACCAGGGAAGTCTTGTCGCCCACGCCGCCGGTTGAATGCTTGTCGACGCGCGCGAGCTTGAGATCGGAGAAGTCAACGATCTCGCCCGAATAAAGCATGGCTTCGGTTAGCGCGAGAGTTTCTTCGGTGGTCATGCTGCGCAGGTAGATCGCCATCAGCAAAGCGGCCATCTGGTAATCAGCAACGTCGCCGCTGGTGTAGCCGCGAATGATGAATCCTATTTCGTCGCGAGTCAGCTCGTTGCCGTCGCGCTTTTTTGCGATTATGTCGACAGCTCGCATGTCAAAGGCTCTTTATTCTGGCTCGAATCGCGGGATCGGTAACTTCTCTGAGAACGCCTTTCTTTAGCCAGTCGGTGAGATCAATCTTCCATTGCTTGCCGGCAAGCCTCGCGTGAGCGACCTCAAGATTATTGACGACGATGTTCGCGAGGGTATCGCTAGCGAAGGTCACCGTCGAATCATTGCCGACGTGCCTCGCCGCCGCTTCCGGTGACAACGGCATGGTCTGAAGATACTGAGTTGCGAGGCCCAGCATGAAGTAGCCGAGGAACTGATCGGCGTTGGTGACTCCGGCATTTTGCAGTTCGCCCTGGTAGCGAGGATCCTTCTGCGCGGCTTCGTAGGTGAGCGCAACCAAATCGATTGTGCGCTTCGCGGCATGTTTCTTGAAGGTGGCGACGTCTTGCGTCAGGAAGGCTTTCATCATTTCGTAGACCGTCGCGCGTATGGCTTTTGTGGCTTCGTCGCGGGACGGCTTGCGAGGAGTTTGCTCAAGACTTGAGGCATCGATTGTGAAGATGAAACCCAGGAGGATTGCGGAATAGAGGGTCCTTATTGCTCTACTTTTCATGTTGCAAGAGTCTAACATTCGGGACTTGTGCGCGCGAGCAACGGCATCGTCTGCATTGTCTTCTTGGCGAGCTTTGCGGTCCTTTGCGAACTTTGCGCTAACGTATTGATTCTTTCGCGCAGAGCTCGCTAAGGACCGCAAAGTTCGCAAAGAAGTACCACGGCTTGCGCGGCCATCGCTTCTCCGCGGCCGATGGATTCGAGCCCTTCGTTGGTCTTTGCTTTGACGTTCACGTGATCGACATCAATTCGAAGAACCGACGCAAGGGATTCGCGCATCGATTGAATGTAAGGCCGAAGCTTCGGGCGCTCGGCCAGCACCGTAACGTCGATGTTAGCAATACTGTAGCCGCGTTCCGTGATCAACTCGACTACTTGTGCAAGAAAATCCAGGCTGGAAGCTCCGGCCCATCGAGGATCAGTGTCAGGGAAGTGCGCGCCGATATCGCCAAGCGCGGCGGCTCCCAGCAGAGCATCGCATATCGCGTGACTGAGCACATCGGAGTCCGAATGCCCGAGCAGGCCTTTCTCAAACGGAATCTCAATGCCACCCAGTATGAGCTTCCGCCCTTCAACCAATCGGTGAATGTCGTAGCCTATGCCGATGCGATTCGATTCGCTCATTGACTCAACCAAAAAACTCCGACTGGATCGCTTCCGCAAGCCGCAGATCGAATGGTCTGGTGATCTTTATGTTCAGCGGCGAGCCTTCAACGACTGAGACTCGCTGGCCGAGTCGTTCTACGAGTTGCGATTCATCGGTTCCCATGAACCCGTCCGCGTAAGCACGATCGAACGCGGCGCGTATGATCGAGAAGCGAAACGCCTGCGGAGTCTGGGCGTAATAGATTCGCCGGCGATCGAGCGTCCGCTCAACGCGTCCCGATTTCACCTGCTTGATTGTATCGGTGGCCGCCAGACCCATCAGCGCGGCTCCCGCGCTCGAGGCCCGTTCGATCACCGCGCGTATCTCGGTGGGCTTTATGAACGGCCGGACCGCGTCGTGGACCAATATGATTCCGGCCGTCTCCTCTTTGACCACCTGAAGCCCGCGATACACCGAGTCCTGCCGTGCGGCCCCTCCGGCAACCACCCGCGCAACCTTGGTCAGATTGTGGCGCGATATCAGCCCGAGCACTTCGGTTGTGAGGTTTGGCTGGAGGACCAGGATGACTTGATCGACCGCGTCGCACTCTTGAAAGCGCTTGATGGTATGGACGAGAACAGGCACACCACCAAGCTCGAGCATCTGCTTGGCGCGATCTGCATGCATTCGCGCGCCAATGCCCGCGGCTGGAATTATTGCGGTGTTGAGCTTACCTTCGGTCACTGCGAAACTGCGTTGCTTTGTCGCGGACCCGCCGCGCGTCCGTCCTCGCCGAAGCGCCCGAAGATCATCTTGCCCGCGGTTGTTTGCAGGACGCTGGTGACCGACACGTCGATGTTCTTTCCGATCATGCGCCGCGCGTTGTCAACGACTACCATCGTGCCGTCATCCAGATAAGCGACCCCCTGGTTGTATTCCTTGCCTTCCTTCAGCACGAAGACACGCATTATCTCGCCGGGCAACACAACCGGCTTCAGCGCGTTGGCTAGCTCGTTGATATTGAGGACCGCGACGCCGCGAAGCTGCGCAACCTTGTTCAAGTTGAAATCGTTGGTGACGATCTTTGCTTCGATCTGTTTAGCGAGTTCGATCAGTTTGTGATCGACCTCACGCACGTCCGGAAAGTCAGCTTCGCTGATGACGATCTCATAGCTCGATCCTTTCTTCTTTTGAATGCGCTGAAGAATGTCGAGCCCGCGACGGCCGCGGTTGCGTTTGATCGAGTCGGCGCTGTCGGCTATCTGTTGAAGTTCGCGCAGCACAAACTGAGGTATCACCAGCATGCCGGACAGAAAACCCGTCTCGGCTATGTCGGCTACGCGGCCATCGATGATCACCGAAGTATCGAGGATCAAGGAGTGAGTCTTGGCCGCTCCCTTTTCTACGAATATTCCTCCAAGCGCAGTCAAATCGAGGTAATCCCCCTTGACCGCGCCGACTATCAATCCTACGTAACCCATGAACAGGGTCAGCGTTAGTGTTAGGAAAGATTTGAACTCTTCGGGTAACGCATGCTGTGCGGCTATGATCCAGCAAATTAATGTAGCGCCTGCGATACCGAGAATTGACCCGACCGCGCCGCCGATAAGAGTCTTAAGAGTGGCTTTGCGGATTCGGGTCTCGAAGAAGATTATCGAGACTGCAAGTACTCCTCCTATGATCGCCGAGAAAAGCGGATTTCTCGCACCAAGAGCCGGGAAGGGTCTGAGGAAATAACCTGCACTCACGAGCGCCGCGACGAAGACGAATCGAATCAGAGTAACATCTGCTTGCATATATCCTCCGTTCGTCTTATCTATCGCTCGAGCCGTTCCTGCTTCTACGACGCTGCGAATAGTTAAGCTAAGTTGAGAAAGATCATTCCACAGCTCAAAGGCTGCGGATCGCAACCGATCAGCGCAGGTAATGGACGGCGCGCACTAGATCATCGGACGATTTCCTGCGTAACGACTTCAGTAGACTTCACACGAGACGAAATTCGAATCGAGATCACAACATTATCCGGTATCAGGTTTTGATTCGCCTCGCGCACCGAACGGGCTGACCGGTCCGCGTTCATTATAGCTTAAGCTGCGGGATTTTCTAGCGAACTTTCGCGTTCTCAGTCGGCCAGAAAGTTATTGCCAGTTTCATTCTAGTATCTTGCGACACACCCAGTGCGATCCTGCAGGGCAACTTCTTATTTCTGTCTTACCGGTTCTATCCCAGGCGGTCGGTTTGATGGCGCCTGACGGAACACTCTCAGGATTTGTCATTCCACATCAGCAATAATTGGCACAAAGAATCGCGGCGCTTGCCGAGTTTTACCGAATTACAAGACTTAGGCCTACCTGCGCGGGCCAGAATCGCTGGCACACACATTGCCAATGCACAGGCGTAGCTTTGAAATAGTAAAGCGGTTGCAGGGGGAACGGGGGCTCCGCCTGTCATCGTTAAAACTGAGAGAAGCGACAGACAAAGCAACAACAATAAGCTGAAGGGGATGAGGCAACGGGGGCTGCGTCATCCCCTTTAGTTTTTTTGCGCGCACCCGCTTTTCGTAGCCCAGCCATTCAGAGAGTTCGTAGTTCGGCCTTCAGGCGGAAGTTCGTAGCTTGCATTTACACACTGAATTACGAACTTCCGCCTGAAGGCCGAACTACGAACTTTTCCTTTTGCGCTCAAGCCATGCTGCCCGCCGACAGTGCGGCATGTTAACCGGCCGAGAAAGCGCAGTCGCTTTGTTCCGACATCGCCGAACGAACTCTCACGAGATTCGTCACTCACGAATTGACAAGTTTTGGCAGACGAGAGCGCAGAGCTTTTGAGGTTTCATTGAATCACACCAGTTACGCCTACCTGCGCGGGCCAGAATCGCTGGCACACACATTGCCAATGCACAGGCGTAGCTTTGAAATAGTAAAGCGGTTGCAGGGGGAACGGGGGCTCCGCCTGTTTATCGTTAAAACTGAGAGAAGCGACAGACAAAGCAACAACAATAAGCTGAAGGGGATGAGGCAACGGGGGCTGCGTCATCCCCTTTAGTTTTTTTGCGCGCGAAAGGTCAAGCCCATAAGTTCCCGCCGTCAGCCGTATGTCCGGATCGCTCGCTACGTCCACTCTTCTCCTTCCGGTAGTGTTCGAATTCTGCGTTGCTTAATAACCTTCGCGTGCTTTGCGGTCCTTTGCGTCTTTGCGCTGAGTATTCGGTCTTGCTCCTTCGATACCCAATACTCAGCGCAAAGGCGCAAAGGACCGCAAAGCGCGCGAAGGATTGACGGGACGTTGCAAGTCAGCAAACCAATAACCGAAACTACGCTCATCCTTCCTTTTTTCTTTCACCCTGCCGCGTTTGCTATAATCGAACTTTCGAATCCAAAGAGAAAAGATGACAGTTATGACTGGACACGAAATCAGACAGAAGTTCCTGGACTATTTTGCCGAGCGCGGTCACCGAGTGGTGAGAAGCTCGCCTCTGTTGCCGGCCAACGACCCGACCCTGCTGTTTACCAATGCCGGCATGAACCAATTCAAGGACGTGTTCCTCGGGCTCGAGCCTCGCGACTACAAACGCGCGGCTTCATCGCAAAAGTGCGTGCGCGCGGGTGGCAAACACAACGACCTGGACGAGGTAGGCCGCACCGCAAGGCATCATACGTTTTTCGAGATGCTCGGAAATTTTTCATTCGGTGACTACTTTAAGAAAGAGGCGATCTATTTTGCCTGGGATCTCCTGGTCAACGAGTTGGGGCTCGATCCGCGGCGATTGTGGTTCTCCGTCTTCGAGGGAGATGACGAGGTCGGGCCCGACGAAGAAGCAACCAGGTACTGGCAACAAGTAGGGGCGCCGGCTGAACGAATCTTGCGATTTGGCCGCAAGGATAACTTCTGGCAGATGGGCGAGACCGGTCCGTGCGGGCCGTGCTCCGAGGTTCATTACTATCAGGGTCCTAACCCGGAAGATCCGGAGTTCAATCGACGCGACCTCGTCAACGGGCCTGGCGATACGACCATGGAGATTTGGAACCTGGTTTTCATGCAGTTCAATCGCTCGCAGTCACCGGACGGCTCGTACAATCTTGCGCCCCTGCCCGCTCCCTCGGTTGATACCGGCATGGGACTTGAACGTCTGGCAGCGGTGCTTCAAGGTGTGAGGTCAAATTACGACACCGACCTGATCAAGCCGATCATCGACTTCATCGCGACGCTCGCCGATACCGCCTACGACCACGACTCGCCCGAAGGCATGTCGATGCGAGTAATCGCCGATCACGCTCGAGCGACTGCGTTCTCGCTGGCGGATGGCATCGCTCCCGGTAATGTCGGTCGCAACTATGTTCTGCGCAAAATCATGCGCCGCGCGATCTATCATGGTGAGAAAGGCCTCGGGCTCAAGCCGCCGTTCCTCCACAAAGTTACAGACTTCGTGGTCAACCTGATGGGCGAGCCTTTCCCCGAACTAATCGCGTCGCGCCAATTAATCGACGAAACGGTTCGCGGCGAGGAACAGCGTTTCAGCAGAATATTGACCGTCGGCGAGCCGAGGCTTGCCGAGATGTTCGAACGCTACTCGCCCGCCGCTCCGCCGCTGCTCGAGCTTGCTCGGACTTACGACACGTACGGCGTGCCTCGCGACTTGATTCGCGTGGTGCTCGGTCAGCACGGCATCGAGCTCAGCGAAGAGGACTTCAACGAACAATTCGATGCGGCGCTTGGCGAGCTTCAGCAGCAAACCGCTCCTGCCATGGTTGAAGGAAGCCGCCGCGCGAGGGAAATCTACACAACGGTAGCGGCTCGATTTCCTCGAACAGAGTTCACGGGTTATCGCGAAACCGAAACGCAGGGCGCGCGAGTGCTTGCGATCATTGTCGGCGATCAAGAGCGCGAAGCTTTATCAACGAGCGAGACTGGAGACGTTATTCTGGATCGCACTCCGTTTTATTCAGAGGCGGGTGGCCAGATCGGCGACTCCGGCATCTTCGAAGGCGACAACGTGCTCGCGGAAGTCGAAGACTGCTACTCAGTGACCAACGGCTATTCGCTACACAAGACAAGAGTCGAACAGGGTGAGCTGCGAGTTGGCGACGCGATCAACGCCCGAGTCGACGCCGAACGGCGTCGCCGGATCAAGGCCAATCACACCGGCACTCATTTACTGCACGCCGCGCTGCGCGAAGTGCTCGGGCCTCACGTGAAGCAGGCGGGTTCGCTCGTCGCGCCGGATCGGCTGCGATTCGACTTCACTCACTATGCGCCGCTCACCGGCGACGAGATCGCGGAAATAGAGCGCCTGGTCAACGGTGAGATACTTCACAACCGCGGAGTCGAGACACAGATCAAGCCTCTTGAAGAAGCGTTGCAATCCGGCGCGATGGCGTTGTTCGGAGAGAAGTATGCTTCGGATGTTCGCGTGGTGAGCGTGCCCGGATTTTCAACCGAGCTCTGCGGCGGAACTCACGTCAGCGCAACCGGCGACATCGGGCCGATGAAGATCATCGGCGATTCTTCGATCGCTGCCGGCGTTCGCAGAATTGAAGCGCTTACCGCCGACGCGGCTATCGCGCGGTTCCAGGCCGATGAGCATGTGATCGAGGAGCTTGCGGAACGTTTCAAAGTTCCATCACGCGACATTCCAGCCCATGTCGACAAGCTTCTGGAGCAGGTGCGGCGCTATGAACGCGAGATCGAACAGTTGAAGCTGAAGATGGCTCAGTCGGAATCGGCTTCAGCCGCGGATAACGCTCGCGAGATCGGCGGCATACGAGTGGTTGCACGCCGAGTTGCTAATCTCGACGCCAACGGCATGCGCCAGCTCGCGGATTCGCTATCGCAGAAGCTGAAGTCCGGAGTCGTTGTGCTCGGACAGGCGATTGACGGCAAAGCGTCGCTTGTTGCTCGCGTGACTGACGATCTGACGAAGCGTCTCAACGCCGGCCAGATCGTGAAAGAGATATCGGCGCTTGTAGGCGGAAAAGGCGGCGGCCGGCCCGATATGGCAACGGGTGGCGGCAACGAACCTGAAAAGCTGGAAGCGGCTCTGGAAGCCAGTTACGAGACAGTCGAGCGGATGCTGGAGACGACCTAGTCACCCTGGAACAATTTTGCCGGGAGGAAACACATATGTCTGTCGATACTAAGATTCGCAAAACGTCGGCCGAGGTGATCGCTGAACTAGAGCGGCTATCGGCTGAACGTCTCGATGTCCTTCGCCAGGCAGGCATCGAGCCGTTCGTCGAAAAAGAGCGTTCTGCTGAAGAACAACGGCGTGTTGGCCGTGTCATTTACGAATGGAGGAAACGACGCCTTGAGTCTCGAGAAGAGAGCGAGAGTTGAAGTATTCATTCCTTTGCGCGAAGACGATCTAGCGTATCAAACCGTAAGCCAATGGGTTGCGGAGGAGTTCGCCTTTCGGCGGGGTGGCTCGACTACAACAACTGCGTTCCTGGGCCTGTATGCGTCCCCAACGACCGACGCCGTGATACGCGATCACGTCCAGATTATTTTCACCGACATTCTCGTTGATCCGGATAATGTCGACGCGACGGATCAATTGGTGAAAGAACTCGGATTACTCCGCACAGACCTTGAGGGGATCCTTCGCGACGAGGAGGAGATATGGATTACTCTCTCGCCGATAGGAATTGTACGGGCCTGAATCTCGAACTTGTCAGGGCTTAAAGAAAAGAACGCCTCACGACAGGGGTCGTGAGGCGTTTTCCATCTTGAACGTTAAGGCGAACCCTTAGAACGTGAACTTCAGCGCGAGCTGAACCTGCCTGGGATCGCCCACCCCTTGCCGCAGGAACCCGTCAAAGTTGAACAGCGCAACCGTGGTCAGCGGGTTTACGTTGTTGTCGTTGTTGAAAGTGTTGAACATCTCAATCACCGGCATCAACGACATATGCTCTCCCAGCTTGAACGGACGCTGCACGCGCCAATCGAACGAAAAGAACTTGTTGTCTTTTCTAACGCTATTCCGGCCGAGATCAACACCATTGACCACACGCGGGTTTGGGGTTATCGGTTGGGCCGAACGAGCCTGAATTCTCGCGTTAGCCTCGAAGCCCTTTCCCAGTTCCATGTAGGTGTAGAAGTTAAACTTGTGACGGATATCACGATCCGACAGCGAGTAGTCCTTCTTGAAGTCGTTGTGATCGAACACGCGATCGGTAAACGGATCGCGCTCGTTTGAGTCGTCGTCGAGGTCCTTGGAGAAAACGTAGTTCCCTTCCAGTTGGAACCTGCTGCTGAATCGCTTCCTCAAACCGACGGTCAACCCTCGATACAGTGACTTGGCCGAACTCTGCGTAACGAACACGTCGCCCAGTTGCGGACCAAAAGGAGCTGGGCCCAGATTGATGTTGACGAACCTTGTGAGGTGAACTCCCTTGGCCATCGTGAAGTCGACGTACGCCGCCCAGTTCGGAGCAAGCTCCTGCTCGAAGGCAACGTTCGTCGTGTAGATTCGCGGGTTGGCGTAGTCTTTGCTGAACACGCGCACACCGGTGAACAGCGGGAACTGCCCGGCGGGTGGAGGCGGCCCAACAGGCGCGAGCCCCGGCCACGTCGGGGCGCCGCCAAACAGCCTGATCAAATCCGTATTCAGGAAGTTAGTTCGCTGCTGCGCGCCGTTTGTGGTGATCGATCCTACCTGGGACAACATGTTTTGCCGGGCATTGTAGATTCCCCAGCTCGCGCGCAGGACTGACTTACCCTTGCCGGACAGATCCCACGCGAACCCCACGCGTGGCTGGAATTCTTTCTTCTGATCCGGAAGAGTTCCGTCCGATGGGAATCTTGGATCATTTAGAAATTGTCCGTACGCGGTTTTCGCCGGATCGACGACCGGGTTCGGAAAGATCTGCGCTTCCCATCGAAGGCCGAAGTTAAGAGTGAAGTTCGGCTTGATCTGCCACTTGTCCTGCGCGAAAGCGGCGAGGTCGTCGTTTGAGATCTTCGAGGCTCCCGGAGGCGGCACGTCCGCCAATCCGCTCGGTATGCCGTCCTGCAAATAGAACAGCAGAGGACCGCCGCTTGTAGCTCCACCCGGGCAAGTCGCCGGCAGAGTTACGAACGTTCCATTCGAGCAGCCCACCGTGTTTGGACCAAACCCACCCGGCGCAGCGGGCGACGCGTATCGAAGGAAGCCGGTCACGCTGTCGAACAGATACCGTCCGGTGAAGAAGCCCCGGAATACCTGGTCGTTGAGCGTGTGCAGCCATTCGCCGCCAAACTTGAAAGTGTGTCTGCCGGAGACGATCGAGACGCTGTCGCGAATCTGCGTTCGCCAGATCAACTCGTCTACGTTTGGCTGAAGGAAGAACGGGTTTCCAAACCTGAAGGACGGCCCGAAGCCCATGCCGGTGTCGGCCGCGAGATTCGATTTCGTCGCCGAGCGCGGACGCGATTCGCGCGCGTAAGTGAAGTGCGCCTCGTTCAGCTTTGTCGGCGAGAAAGAACTGAACAGGTTCAGGTTGAACACATTGATCTTCGAAGGACCCTCGGTTCCATTTGCCGACGTACCGTAGGTCGCTACATCGAAGGTCTGGTTTTCATTCTTCGAGTAATCAAAATTATAGGATGCACTGAGCTTGTTGTTTGCGGAGACGTTCCAGTCCAGCTTGGCAAGAGTAGCCGTGTTTCTTTGCGGGTGCTTGATCGGCAAACCTTCGTTTTGTCCAAGCTTGTTCTGGAAAAAGTTGAGCAACGCAAGCCGCTGGCAATCAGCACTGCCGTTTATCAGCGCCTCGTTTGCGCCGATGGTCGGCGCCGAGACCGAGCAGGGAGTACCGATCGGCTCGCTGAGATTCGCCCGAGTAAGGTTTGCAATGATCTGCTCGAACGCGCCGAAGAAAAATATCCGGTCTTTCTTTATCGGGCCCCCGATAGTTCCACCGAACTGCTCGCGATGAAAGTCCTTGAGCGGTTTGCCGTCGGACGTGTCGGCGGCGAGCGCCTCGAGCCGCTGAAAGTGAAACAGGCTTCCGTGGATGCTGTTCGTTCCGGATTTAGTGATGACGTTCACCACACCGCCGGCAGTGCGTCCGAACTCGGCGCTGGCGCCGGTCGCGATAACCTGGAACTCCTTGACGGCTTCAAGAGTGATGTCGATCGCCGCGCGCTGGCCGCCGGCCTGCTCGCCGAAGAAGCCATTGTTGTAGTCGCCGCCGTCAAGGCTGATGTTGTTGAAGATTCCGCGCTGCCCCGCGAAGTTTATCTCATCGCCGTCCGGTCCTTGTGTAATGCTTACTCCAGGTGTGAGCGTCAACAGGTCCTCGAATTTTCTCCCCAGAATCGGCAGGGTGCTCACAGATAACTCATTCAGAGTCGAACTGGACTCGGTCTTTACGGTATCGATGGTCGGCGCGGCGGTTATCGTTATCTTTTCCTCGAGCCGGGAAACCTTCATATTGAGCGACAGTGAAATAGCCTGGCCCACCGTCAGGTTGAGGTTCTCCTGGACGAGAGTAGCGAAACCTTGCTTCGAAACAGTCAAGGTGTAGCGGCCGGACGACAACTGCAGAAACACGAATCGGCCATCAGAATCCGATGTCAACGCTTTGGAGAAGTTGGTGTCCGGATTTCGGACTTCAACATTGGCGCCGGGCACTACTCCGCCCTGTTCATCCAGGATAGTGCCTTGAATGACGCCGGTGGTCATTTGAGTCTGGGCCGGCGTGAGGCACGCCAGGGCCAGCATTAACGGCAACCCTAATGCGACGAGTTGGATCAGTCTTTTCATTTGTGGTCTCTCCCGTTCAAAGGTGGCGGCACATTTTGAAGACTTGCGACGTTCGAATTTGTAGACCAGTTCGATTGGTAAAGTCAATAATCGGCGAGCGCGAAGACTGCTAAAATGTCCGACAAACTTTAGTTTGTCGAACTACCGGCGCGTCTCGACAAACTGAAGTTTGTCGTACCCTTGACCTGATCGACCAAGCGAATCATGCTGAGAGAGGCACTCGGTTGTACCCGGACGCTTAGACAATGGTCGCCGTAATAGTCATTTGCTTTCTTGCGCTGACCGCCGCGGTCTACTATTTTTGGCTTCGCCCGTCATACGGCGGAAACCCTGATCACGAGCTTGGGCCGCCTCGGTTCACGGGCTTATTTTCCAGTGAACAGATGCCCGCTTTGGAAGCTGATCCAAAAGCGGCCGAAGCATTACGGCTCCGGGCGAACCTGGTTGAGCGCGCTCGCGCCGGCGGCGTGACGACTCTTTCAGAAGCGCACTCATTGGAAGACGGCGAGCTTTATTGCGAAGTGCTCGATGCGTTGATCGAATCGGCCGCTGATAATCACGAGACGTTTCGGGCTCTCGTTTCTCATATTTCAAAGAGCAACAGGCTGAGAGGAAACAAGAAGCTTGCGGAACATTTGATTGCATTATGGGAAGCGGCTCCCGACCGGCGTTCTACAGTTGAGATGATGCATATCGCAGCGCTGTCGGACGATGCCGTCGTCTATCAGCGCGCCGTGGAACTCATTATCGATCACTGGCGGAAGGGCGAGCTTACGGAGTTCAGTGCCGACGAGCTGATTAAACTTTTCGAAAGCCAGTTTTGGATCCTCGCGCCGGAAGCCAGGCTCCGAGGTGCGGGCTTCGCGTTGAAACGCAAGCTCGCCGGCGTTCGTCGTGAACTGGCAACGATGACGCCCGCGCCACCTTAGCTACCGTGACCGACAAACTTCAGTTTGTCGATAGCCCGCGTAGCGGGCGCTGGAGTT
>DATNBZ010000057.1:0-26932 GCA_035607285.1 Blastocatellia bacterium
CCCCATGACTCGGGGCCAGACTGGCTCGCTGCACCTTGTCTGTAGCGGACTTTCACCGCCAACATATTGCCGATTTCACCGGCGCTCCCCCGTAGGGGTGAAATGTTCCTGCGCTCAACTCTATGCCGCACCTAACGGAGCCAGGAGTCCACGTCGGCGTCCGTAACTATAAACATCGCACCCCTACGGGGTTCCCGGGCGGAACGCTCGATTCCTCGCTCTGAGTTCCCGCTGACCTAAGTCCCACCCAAGTCCCACTTTTAATCACACCCCTATCTACGTCAAACCAGTTATCGCAAGAGTGTGATTTTGAAGTGGGACTTGTAGCTTTCAGAGCTGACATCACACCCCTATTCCAGAACTGCGATCCGTCGCGACTGGCAGCGAGCACCAATGATTTGCATATGAATCGCTCACGGGATTATCGTAAAACAAGAACCAACAATGAAATCCCCGCGTGAGGAGTTCTTATGCAGCGAATCTCGGAGCTTCACGTCAACGGAACCAAACACAAAATCGATGCAGACGCCGATCGGAGCCTCCTCAGCGTCTTGCGGGATGACCTCGATCTGACGGGGAGTAAATACGGCTGCGGCGAAGGACAGTGCGGGGCATGCACCGTGCTCATCGACGGCCAGGCCACCCGCTCCTGCATTACAAAGCTGGGCGCCGCCGCGGGCAAAAAGATCGCCACAATTGAAAGCCTCGAGAAAAACGGCAGGCTGCATCCGCTTCAGGAAGCCTTCATCGAAGCGGACGCCTTCCAGTGCGCTTATTGCACTTCGGGGATGATCATGTCCGGCGTTGCCCTGTTGAGCAAGAACCCGAATCCTAACGAGCAGGAGATCGTCCGCTTTATGGAAGGCAATATCTGCCGCTGCGGAACATATCCCCGCATCGTTATCGCCATAAGAAAAGCCGCGCAATCGATGAAGGGAGGTGGGCGATGAGCAAGCACCGCGCGATCGATGACTCTATAGAAGCAGAACGCTACGAACTCCTCGCCGAACCGGGCTACCGGTTCAACTTCGAAATCGAGCGCCGCGACTTCTTCAAACTTCTGGGAGGCGGACTGGTATTGGTCATCACATTGGACGCCTTTGCTACTCAGGAATCAGGCGGGCAGGGGGAATCCGGACGCCGCCGGTCGGGCGGCGCTTCAACGCCAAAAGACATTGGCGGCTGGCTGCACATCGCGGAAGACGGTTCGGTCAACGTGTTCACCGGCAAGGTCGAGTTCGGGCAGAACATCCGCACTTCACTGGCCCAAGCCGTAGCCGAAGAGTTGCGCGCGCCAATCGCTTCCGTGCGTTTGACAATGGGCGACACCGATCTGACGCCTTTTGACATGGGGACTTTCGGGAGCCGCACAACGCCAACGATGGCGCCGCAGTTGCGCAAGGCAGCCGCAGCCGCTCGCGAAGTCTTGATTGATCTCGCCGCCGCGGAATTGAAAACCGATCGCACCTCGCTGATCGTGAAAGACGGCAAAGTGATCGACGCGCATTCGAAGCAGTCGGTGGCGTTTGGCAAGTTGACCAAAGGACAAAAGCTCCTGAAGGTCATCCCCGATAACATCGCAACTACGCCGGCGTCCGAATGGACCGTAGCCGGCAAGTCAATCGCCAAGGTCAACGGCCGAGATCTCGTTACTGGTAAGCACCGCTACACATCCGACTTGAAGCTGCCTGATATGTTGTTTGGCAAAGTAATCCGGCCCTCCGCGTTCAACGCGGCTTTGGTTTCCGCGGACGTACGCGAAGCCGAAGCTATGCCGCAAGTCAAAGTCATTCGCGACGGCAACTTCATCGGAGTCACCGCGCCCAGCGAACACGATGCGCATCGCGCCGCTTCCGCGATCAAAGTCGAATGGAAGGCGGAGCAGCAGCCGTCGGCTAAAGAGCTTTTCGATCACCTGAGAAAGCAGGCGACCGAGGCGCAGCCGGCAAATCCGCGCGGCTCGATTGCCGAAGGTCTTGCGCAAGCCGACAAGAAGCTCGAACAGACTTACACGGTAGCCTACATCGCTCATGCGCCGCTCGAGCCGCGCGCTGCGGTGGCGCAGTGGGAGCAAGGCAAGCTCACCGTGTGGACGGGAACACAGCGGCCGTTCGGCGTTCGCGGCGAACTCGCCGAGGCGTTTCGAATTCCGGAAGATCGCGTTCGCGTCATCGTCCCCGACACCGGCTCCGGGTATGGCGGCAAGCACACCGGCGAGGCCGCAGTTGAAGCGGCGCGACTCGCACAAGCAGCGGGCAAACCGGTGAAGCTCGTCTGGTCGCGCGAAGAGGAATTCACGTGGGCTTACTTCCGTCCCGCCGGTGTAATCGACGTCGCAAGCGGAGTGCGCAATGACGGCAAGATCACGGCGTGGGAGTTTCATAACTACAACTCAGGCGGTTCGGGTATTGGGCATCGCTACGACATCGCGAATCAAAAGATCGTGGTCCATCAATCGAAGTCGCCGCTGCGACAGGGCTCATATAGAGGCCTCGCGGCCACTGCTAATCACTTCGCGCGCGAGACGCATCTTGATGAGCTTGCGCGCGCGGTGAAGATGGACCCGTTGGAATTTCGCTTGAAGAACCTGAAAGACGATCGCCAGTCAGCGGTGCTCACTGCCGCCGCCAAAACGTTTGGCTGGGGCAAGGCAAAGATGAGTGCTTCAGGTTACGGAATCGCAGCGGGCTTCGAGAAGGGCGGCTACGTGGCCGCCTGCGCGGAAGTCTCCGCCGACCGCGCTACTGGAAAAGTTAAGCTCGTTCGTGTAGTCGAAGCCTTCGAGTGCGGAGCGGTCGTGAATCCGGATCAATTGAAGAACCAGATTGAAGGCTCAATAGTGATGGCGATCGGAGGCGCGTTGTTTGAAGCAATCGACTTCGATAACGGCAAGATCGCGAACCCTCGTTTCTCGCGCTACCGCGTGCCGCGCTTCAGCGATGTTCCAATCATCGAAGCGGTGCTGGTCGATAGAAAAGATCTGCCTTCTGCGGGCGCTGGAGAAACGCCGATCGTTGGACTTGCGCCGGCAGTCGGCAACGCGATCTTCGACGCGACCGGGATTCGGCTTCGGTCACTTCCGATGGTACCGAACGGGTTGAAGAGCTGACGCCATGTTCAGACAAGCAAAACTCCGATAGGTACTCATTCTACGACTAGGATCGGTGCGCCTTGCGGAAGGCATGGTACTTCTCAGAGATCGAATTGTTGGCCGGGGCCAACTCAAGCGCCCTTCGATATAGCCGGTCGGCTTCGTCGTAGTCCTTGCGCACATCTGAGATGAACCCAGCAAAGTTGCTCAGCCTGACGGGATCGTCTGGATCAAGCTCCAAGGCCTTGCGATAGAGACGCTCTGCTTCGTCGTAGTTTTTTCGCACTTTGTACATCAACTCTGCAAAGTTGCCGGTATTATTGGCATGGCTCGGATCAAGCTCCAAGGCCCTGCGATAGAGCAACTCGGCTGCATCGTAGTCCTCG
Organism: Blastocatellia bacterium; assembly: GCA_035607285.1. Lineage (GTDB taxonomy): Bacteria > Acidobacteriota > Blastocatellia > UBA7656 > UBA7656 > Onstottus_A. The sequence goes on from DATNBZ010000057.1 coordinate 3,478, forward strand.
CGGACGTCCATTAGGAACACAGCGAGGTTGCCGATGTAAGCGGTTTCGTTCGGATGAAGTTCCAAGGCCTTGCGATGTAGCCGCTCGGCTTCGTCATGGTCCTTTCGCACTTCTTCCAAGAACACAGCAAAGTTGGAGACGCTGACGGCATTATTCGCATCAAGCTCCAACGATTTACGATACAGTCGCTCGGCTTCGTCGTAATCCTTGCGCGCGGTTTCCATAAACAAGGCAAAGCTTCCGATGAGCTCAGCACTACGTGGAAAATCTTCGAGCCCCGCACGGAAAATCGCTTCCCGTTTCTCAAGGTCCGGCTCTGTGTCAGCCTTCAACTGCCAAGCCCACCAATCCTTCTCATTCGTTAACCTCTCGACCGCGGCCTCAGCAGCTTTTCGGGCCGGCTTGCGCGCTTCTTCGGCGGCGGGACTCGGAGCCGGTTTTCTGAGCGCTGCGGTGAGGGCTTCGAATTGTTTCTGATAATCTGCGACGCGCTTATCATTGAGACTCCGCAGTCCGGGCAGAAGAAACGGAAGCTGTAGCTTTTCCTGGAGCTGCAGCATCAACTCATCAAAACCGGCAATTGGCACTAGCCTGCCCCGATGTTGTTCGACGACTTCGTGCACCGTTGGATCGATGTCGCTTCCATCGCGATGGCACCAGAAGATGCCGCCTTCAATCGACGCGAGCGTATTCAAGAATCCCATCAGACTTCCGTCATTACCGCCGTAGCCGATAACAATAGGCGTAAAGCGATCGAATATTTTCGCAAGCGCCGCCGCCCATTCGCTGGGCAGCTTGGCGATCTCGTCTGGGTTACTCAGCGGCGCAAGCAGCAGGTCGCGGTGAATCTTGGCGACGAGCGGCCGCCGAAGGTTTGCGCGAATGTAGCCGGTGAGCGATTCGTGCCCGCACACGAGAGGAAAGGTCCGCGTGTAAATAGAAAGCGCATCGGCGATCAGGTTGTCGAAGTTTGTGGTGACTGCGACTTTGTGCGGCGTAGTGGCCATGATCTGAGCAAGCACGGAATACCCAAAGCTTGGTTCAGCGTGATCCATCGCATTTTCGAGGAAGGCGTAACCCTGCTCTTTGTAATCACGAAAACGTCGTTGATAAATCCAGGGATAAAAGCTCGCTGCGTGAGCAAGCTCAAACCCGGGTATGCTGAGGTTCTCTGGCGTAGCCCATTGATCGAGTGAAAGGCCGCCGAAGTCCTCGAGTTCATGCAACTCGGTGAGCCACTGTTTCACGAGCGCGCCGCCGGTAGGGATACCTGACTGGATGGAAGCGCCAGAGCCGAGTACCCAGCAGAATGGGCGATCCTTCATCTGCTCGTGGCGCCGCTTGAATTCGTTCAGGAACCCGTGGATTGTGATTTTTCCGGCAGCCATTAGGGATACTTCCTCTCAAACTTTTCTAAGGATCGGCCAGGACGCAGCGCTTACTGTCTTTCTTCGTCTAGTCGCTTCGTCTAGTCGCCAAAACGGTCGCTTGGATGCGGAACCTAACAACTTTCCATGAGGATTGTAAAGAGCATTGCAGTGGCAGGGTGGGCGGCAGGCTTTCGTGGATACCACCTCGTCAGAGCCCGTATAAGAGTTCGTAGTCCGGCCTTCAGGCGGAAGTTCGTACTTTGTATTTGCGCTGAATACGAACTTCCGCCTGAAGGCCGGACTACGAACATCGCTTTTTTCGCACAGGCTCGTCCGCAGTGCGCATGAACTGCTGGCATTCATTAGTTGTCAACGCCAACCGCGTCCTCTACAATTCCTCTTTCCTCGGAATCACTGTTTTCACCTGTAGAATAATTGACATAAGTTTTTTTGGAGGCAATCAAAGCCATGTTGAAGTTTCTTGGAGGACGCAGGCGCTCGCGTAACGCGCTGTTGTTAATCTTCGTCGGCCTTATGGCGCTTAGCCTGGTCGGGTTTTTCTCGATCGGATCAGGGGGAGCCGCAGGTATTTTGCGAGGCTCAGGCGGCAGCGATACGCCCATCGCAAAAGTGGGCGGTTATGAGGTGACCACTAAGGAGCTGAAAAACGCGCTGATCAGCTTCGGGCAACAGATAGCTCAAGGGCAAGGCCAGAGCCGGCAGGATGATTTGAAGACGCTTTACGATCTTTACGGCACGCAAGTGCTCGATAGCCTCATCCGTCAAAAGCTGATCCTGTACGAAGCCGACCAGCTCAACCTCGGAGCAAGCGACAACGAAGTCCAGACGCGATTGAGGCAGATATTCACGCCGTGGCCCGGCGCCGAAGGCTATCGCATGCGATTGCAACAGGGAGGAATGACTCCGGATGTTTTCGAGGAGAATCTCCGCGCGTCCATCGCTCAGGAACATCTGCGCAGCTTCATCACCGCAGCCGTTGAAGTCGATCCGAAAGCGGCCGAGGAAGATTATAAGAAAAGCAATACCAGCTACGACGTCAGATGGGCCGAAATAGATCCTGAGAAGTTTCGCGACAAGGTTCAGGTCAGCGAGCCCGACCTCCGCGCGTACTTCGACGGACACAAGGACGATTTCAAGATCACTACCGAACAGCGCCGTGCGCGTTACGTCTTCATCGACCAGAACAAGGCGGGCGAGGCAATCCAGATCCCCGACGAAGAGCTTCAACGCGACTTCAGCCCCGAGCGCTACATCAAGCAGGTTCGCGTAAGCCAGATCGTTCTCAACGTTCCCAAGGCTCCGGCGGGCGAGGCCAAGGATAAGAAGGCCCCGGAAAAGGCGGGCGACGCGAAAGGGCCGAGCGCCGAAGAACTTCTCAGAAAGAAGGCGGCGGAGATCGCTCAAAGAGCGCAAGGCGCAGAGGGCAAGCCCGGGGAAGATTTTGCAAAGCTCGCTCGAGAGTTCAGCGAGGATCAGGCGACCAAGGCCAAAGGCGGCGATCTTGGGTGGATCAACAAAGACGCCAAGCGCGACACCGATGATCCGCTCAACCGTGTCTTCAATATGAAGCAGGACGAGGTGAGTCAGCCCATCAACAGGGGCAATAAGTACTATGTGCTGAAGGTCACCGATCGCAAGCTCCCGACGATTGCCGACGCGCGCGAAGAACTGCTCAAGGCCGCGCGTTCACGCACGGGCTACTCGAAAGCCGTAGAGATTGCCACCGAGGCAGAGCAGACCCTCAAGCAGAGCAAGGACGCGGCCGCGGTCGCCGCCGACATCAACAAGAAATACGGGGCGCAGATGGCTACCGTAAAAGAGCCGCCCTTCTTCGCGCAGGGCGACACACTTCCGGAACTCGCCAGCGCCTCGGAGTTCGAGTCGTCAATATTCGAGCTTCAAAATCCAAACGACGTCGCCGATCGAATCAATGTGGATAAGGGATTCGCGATACCTCAATACCTCGAGAGGCGCGATCCGCACGATGCAGTCTTCGAAGAGGTGAAGGACAAGGTAGAAAAGACTTATCGCGGCGTTAAGGCCACCGAAATGGCGGAGCAGCGCGCGAAGGAGATTGCGAAGGCCCAGAATCCGGATGACTTGAAGAAGATGGCTGAAGGACCCGGTGTAAAGGTCGATGAAAGACCCACTCTGAACGCGAGCGATTCGATTGGACCATTGATTACCGAACCAAATCGAGCAGCCATCTACAAACTGAATGTGGGTGAGGTCACCAAAACTCCGATCAAAACCGACAGCAACGTTTTCGTGGTCGCCGGGCTCAAGAGCCGCAAGGATGCCGATATGGGCGCGCCCTTTCAGAAGGAGCGCAAGTCGATTGAGACGCGGCTGCTGGATGAAAAGCGCTCGACCTTCTTTTCCACTTATCTGGCGATGACCCAGAAGCAACTGAACGAGCAAGGCAAGATCAAGATTTACGAAGACGCGATAGTTGCCGCAATCGATTCGGGAACCGCCGCGTCGGGCCAGCCTCAGTCTCGACCGACCGCACCAAGCCGTACTACGCGGCGAAGCCCGCTGGGACCTCAGGGCGGCGTGTTGCCGGGAAAACGTTAGGTTGAGATATATTAGGGTGCTTTGCGGTCCTTTGCGTCTTTGCGTTGAGAATTCTGTGTGCCAATAAGAATTCTCGACGCAAAGGACCGCAAAGCACGCCAGGAAGCAAATCTGCTAAGAAGCATTTCAATCAAGCTTCCTTGCTTCTAAACGCCACATCTTCTATTCTCGCAAGCGAATCAGGCCCAACTCTCCCACAAACAGCGAGGACTCGAAGATGAGCCGGCCTCTCTTTGCACTCTATCTAAGCTCTGCTTTCCTGTTCGCCTTCGTCGTTTCCAATGTCAACGCGCAGCCGCCGGCTTCTTCTCCCGGCGAGCAGACTTCGACACCGGCTACTGGAACCGCGTCCGTTCAAAAGCAAAGCGTCAAGAGCTACACCTTGTCGCCTGAACGGTATGAGAAGGCGGTCGCATATTCTCGAGCCACCTACCGGCTTCATTTCCTTGGCGCGGCTTACTCGCTCGCATTACTGCTCATCATTCTGTCGTTACGGCTTGCGCCGATGTTCCGCGACACCGCAGAACGCGTATCGCGAAGGAGACTGGTTCAAGCCATCGTATTCGTGCCGCTATTGCTATTCACCTTCGAATTGCTGAAATCTCCGTTAAAGGCTTATGAGCATCATGTCGCAGTGCAGTACGGAATATCGGTGCAGGGGTGGGGTTCATGGGCGTGGGATTGGGCGAAGGGCGAACTGATTCAAATCATCATCGCGTCCGTTCTCGCATACATTCTTTATGGCGTGATCCGGCGCAGTCCGCGCCGGTGGTGGTTGTATTGCGGGCTGGGTTCCTTGCCGCTTCTAGTTTTCCTGATGTTCATCTCGCCCGTAATCATCGAGCCTCTCTTCTATAAGTTCGACCCGCTCGCTGCAAACCAGCCGGCGCTGGTCGAGGAGATCGAAAAAGAAGTCAAGCACGCCGGATTGGACATACCGCGCGAGCGGATGTTCGAGATGAAGGCCAGCGAAAAACTAAACGCGATCGACGCCTACGTTACGGGATTCGGCTCGTCGGCGCGAATAGTCGTTCTTGACACCACCGTAATGAAGATGACCACACCCGAGACTCTGTTCGTCGTCGGCCACGAGATGGGTCATTACGTGCTTGGGCACATTCCCAAAGGCATAGCGTTTACCGGCGCCCTGATAATTGTATTGTTGTTGCTGAGTCATTTCGCGATCAACCACACGCTTGATCGAAAGCGGCGGCGCTGGGCAATTCGCGGCGTGGACGACTGGGCGTCGTTTCCACTCATTCTGCTCTTCCTCTACCTGTTTTTCTTTTTGTCCGAGCCTGTCTCCAACACGTTCAGTCGTTATCAGGAGCACCAGGCTGACATATATGGGCTCGAGGTCATTCACGGCATAGCGCCCGACTCAGCGGAAACGGCCGCGCAAGCTTTTCAAACCCTTGGCGAGGTCGATCTGGCTGACCCCAACCCGGGAACTCTTATCAAGGTATGGCTCTACTCGCATCCGCCGCTCGCGGACCGGCTGACATTCGCCCACGACTACGATCCATGGTCAAAGGGCCAGCAGCCGATGTTTGTCCGCTAGGGATCGAGTAGTCAGTCACACTTACGTGATACACATGTAAGGGCGTCCCTCCGTGGGCGCCCCTCCTTGCCGTGAGACTTGAGCCTCCAAAGAGGGGCGCCCACGGAGGGACGCCCTTACATGTGTTCCTTGTGACTGACGTCGAGCCTGTCCACCTTTTTAAAGTTCGATGGGACTGTGAATGTATCCGGCGCTACTTCAAGGCTGACATCTTTCCGCTCAGTGATAACTCTTACCGAGGACGGCTCTGATTCCGATTCGATTCTCAAAGCGAGCCCGTCGAGGTCGCCGGCTCGAAACGTCCTTGTGATTTCGGTATGCCCATCCGGAAAAGTCGCTCGCACTTCGGAGACTGTGCACGAGTGACCGGCAATATTCGCGCCGGCGAGCATTCGAGTCTCGACCCGATCCGGTGATGGCGCGTCGTCAACCGCGCGGTCGATCTGGACAAGAGCGCTCTCTGAATTGTTGCCTGAGCGATCCGGCAAACGAGACTGGTCGGGAAGACTCTGGTTGGTCTCGCTTAGTGAAATCTCAGCGAACACCAGCAGGTCGAGATCAAGCAGATAACACTTGCCGAGATCGGGCCGCCAAATAACCGCGCGATTGTGACCCTGCTCGCTCCATTCCTCTCGACGTTGCTCGCCCGAGCGCGCTTCACGGATAGTATTGGGCTCCCGCTCGCTGCCATCCTCAATTGTCCGAACAATCGTCGCCGAGTACTGATCGGGCTCCCCTCGTGGTTTATCTTCGCCCTCGCTTCCACCGGGGTTCGAACGATGGCGACAAGCAGCACTGAGAAGAACGATTGTCATGGCGAGCGCGAGGGACAGAAAAGTAGCCGGATGTGGTTGCGAGCGGCGAAGCATCTGGAGGTGATTCTACCATCGCGTCGCGAGCAGATGCTTCTCTGAGCGGCGCCTTAGTTTGATTTGGAGTGCGGCGACAAGGTACTCCGCGACGCCGCTTTGGCTGGTGATTGAGTTGATCGGGAAGGGAAAGCGGCGTCGCGGCGTACCTTGCCGCCGCACTCCAAACAAAGAGGCGCCGGGTCGCGCTTCCCCGGTTGCAAGGGAAAGGCAGCGCGACCCGGCTCTAGGCGAGGGTTGAGCGAGGGGGTGGGGTAGGGCGGCCTTTGGTTGCAGGGCAGCCGCCCCGGAGGTATGGACTAGCGGGAAACAGTCAACAATACAACCTGACGTCCGTCATCGAGCCGAGCGAGGTGCTCTTCGCTACGGAAAGCGCGTATCGCGACTCGATCATTTTTGTGCGTATCCTCGAAGCTAGCCTCGGCCTTCCTCATGTTCATGCCAAACGTGATTTTGAACGTCTCACCTTTGGGAACGCTGACGAGGAACAGCTTATCCGACCAGGTATCGGCGACCAGCATCGTTCGAGCCTTCTCGTTTATCTGAAGCACACGGCCCGAGACCGAGAGATACTTGCCGGCCCGCTCACTCTTTGGGGAGCCCATCGCGACCGCGGCAAAAGCGAGAACCAGAGTTAAAGTAAGAGCAGCACTTCGTTGTGTTATTCGTTTCATGATCAGTTTCTCCTTCAAAATGTGGCGTAGACTGTCCAGTCTGCGCAGTTTTCGATTCTATGGCGCTCCAGGGATACACGGGCGGACGGTCCGCGCTACTGCTTCGCCCGGAGCTTGCGATCAATAAGGTCACTGGGCGGCAGTAATCACGATTGCCGAGCTCCCGTCATCCAATCTGGCCAGATGCTCAGTGTCGCCGCGAAAGCAACGAATCTCGATTCGCTCCCTGACGTTCACATCGCTCAGGCCCGGCTCCCGCATCTGCGAGTACCTGCCGAAGACGATCTTGAATGTTGCGCCCTCGGGCACTTCGATCAGGTATTTCTGATTAGCGCGATCCGCAACCAGCAACGTGCGCTGGGTCTTGTCGATTTGCAGCACGGTGCCTGCGATTGTGAAATATTTGTTTGCGCGCTCGGCCTTCGATGCGGCAATTGCCAGGGTGCTGAGCAATGCGAAGGCGGCGGCGATCGTTCCAAGTCTTCTGATAGCTTTCATAATGTCTCCTTTTCTTCCGGCTTTCCGCTCCTAAATTTGGGCGAGACCCGAAGGCTTCGGTCTCGCCCCGGAGTGGTTGACATCTTCGGAAGACGTGCGCAGTCTACATCCAGCCCGATATGGGTTGTAGGGCGGTTTCCGCAAAGTTTTGGGCCGGACGCGCACCGCAAAACTGTGGGATCCCGCAGTTCGAATTTCGGCCCTTCATCGTACGGAGCTGTAATGCAAGCCGCCAGCTTGCGATGATCAATGCCGGCCCTGGCGGCGTGCGTGATGGGAGAGAGTGCACTTTGGACACGCAACGCGATCTTATCGAGGGACTTCTTCAGTTTGTGACGTTGGTTGAAAGTGAGCGCAAGCTGCTCGCCGCCGATCTTCACGATCAGTCGCTCTCGGATCTACGCGAGCTGGCTCGGCTGGCGCGGAGATTGTTTGAGAAGCCCGAAGGCGCGATGTCGCAAGAAGTGCGCAACGGACTTGCGAAACTGATTTTCGGGCTTGAAAGCGCAATGGACGAAGTGCGCCGCGCGATGGAAAGCCTGAGCCCGTCGGCGCTCGACACGCTTGGGCTCGCCCCTGCAATCGAGAGCTGTCTGGCTCGAGCCTCGCAGACTTGCGAGCGGCCGTTCCTTACGCGATTCGCTTGCCCGCTCAGAATCGACGACATCAATCTAAGCGAGACTGAACAACTGTTGATCTACCGGATCGTGCAGGAGGCGCTTAATAATATTTCCAAACATGCCGCGGCGCGTTTCGTCGAGATAGTGATTATGCGCAAGGGCGACAGCGTCCTCTTCCGAGTGAGTGACGACGGTCGCGGGATGACGGAGTCGAGCGACCTGCGGCGCGCGCGCGGCATTGAAAACATGCGCTACAGAGCGCGTCTGATCGGAGCTGAGCTTACGTGGCTCAAAGCTACGGGCCGGCGAGGAACAGTGGTAGAAGTGAGGGTTCCCATAATGCCGAGTGAAACGTGATGCGTGATGCGTGAAACGTGATGCGTGAACCGTGATGCGTGAACCGTGATGCGTGAACCGTGGAAGGACATTTGCCAGAGTCGGTTCAAGAGGGTTTACTCGTCACGAGATCACGTTTCACGGATCACGTTTCACGGATCACGTTTCACGGATCACGCATCACGTTTCACGCATCACGTTTCACGGAAATTTCCTATGAGCATACTCATTGCAGAGGATATGACTTTTCAGCGCGACTATCTTCGCGCGATCATCAGCGACAACTTCGCTCAGGCGGGGCCGGTGCTTGAAGCGTGCGACGGGAAGAGCGCCATCGAGCTTGCGCTCGAGCATCGGCCGTCGCTGGTAGTGCTCGACATCAAGATGCCCGCGCTTTCGGGTGTAAAGGTAGCGCAGCACATCTGGTCGGAGATGAAACTGGCGCGCATCATCTTCTGGTCGCAATACAAGGATGAAATCTACGTTCGCGAGCTCGCGCGCATCGTGCCCGGAGAGACGGTCTACGGCTACGTGCTCAAGACGTCGCCGGACGAAAAGTTGATAGCGGCGCTGCGAGCCGTGCTTGTCGATGAGCAGTGCTGGATCGATCCTGAAATCAGAACCGTTCAGTCTCGCGCGACCAGTCGAGCATCGGGTCTGACAGATATCGAATATGAAGCGCTGATAGACATCGCTTTGGGATTAACCGACAAAGCCATCGCGCGCCGAAGGTACTTAAGCGAGCGCGGAGTGCAGAACCGCTTGCGCGAGTTGTATGCAAAGCTCTCAATAGACATCGAGCAAATTGTAGATGACCGATGGGGCAACACCTACAGTCCGCGCTCGCGAGCGATTTCAATAGCGATGCAGCGAGGACTGATCAACGCGGACGAAGTAGCGCGAGAAAACGAAGCGCTCCAGGAATGGCTTCAGCGAGAGAACGCGCTGCCAACCAGTGGTTAGCGGTTCAGTTCAGAGTTCAAGCTTCAGCTTGCGCACTGTGATGAAGGCTGAACTCTGAACTTGAACTGAATCACTACTCATCGCCGCGAGAGTTCTCATTGACTGCAAAATAACCGGTATGGTAAACGTTGCGCCATGTCAACGACCCCGGTTCGCTTGTCGAGGCCGTGCTTACAGCTCAGCGGCCACGTCGGGCCATTTCATCAACGCTCACATATCTGCATAGAAACTCTCGCACAGGAGGCAACCATACCGCGCTATGGCTTCAACAAACGTCTCGTTGAAACGACCCGCATTCGGCAGCACCATGCGCCCCGGCGTATGGTGGCTTCAGCCGCTGTTAGTCTTCCTGGGCCTGTCTGCTTTCGTAGCCTATTCAACCTGGGCGGCGTTCCAGGGTAATCACTATCGGTTCGGTCCTTACCTGTCGCCGTTTTATTCACCCGAATTGTTCGGTGATCCGGCGCACAGTTGGTTTGGTGCGAAGCCCGCATGGTTTCCGACCTGGCTGCCGTGGTCGCCCGCGCTGATCATCCTGTGGGCGCCGGGCGGATTCAGGCTGACGTGCTACTACTACCGTGGGGCTTATTACAAATCGTTTTGGGCTGATCCTCCTTCCTGCGCAGTAGGTGAGCCTCGCAAACATTACCGAGGTGAGCGCTCGTTTCCGCTGATTCTGCAGAACGTGCACCGGTATTTTCTCTATCTTGCTCTGGCGTTCATCGTCATCCTCTTGCACGACGCGTGGAAAGCAATGTGGTTTACTAACGCGATTACAGGCCACGTCGCGTTTGGCATCGGATATGGCACGATCGTTCTAACCGTCAACGCGATTCTTCTGGGCGGGTACACGTTCAGTTGTCACTCGCTTCGACATCTCGTTGGCGGAGGCTGCGACCAGCTTTCGAAGATGCCCGTGCGTCAGACAACTTACAATTGCGTGAGCTGTCTCAATCGCCGCCACATGCTCTGGGCGTGGATGAGCTTGTTCTGGGTTGCGTTCTCTGACATCTACGTTCGACTTTGCTCGATGGGTATCTGGTCAGACAGGAGACTCTTCTGATGGCTGAATACCAGACATTCGAGCACGACGTATTGGTGATCGGGGCGGGCGGCGCAGGCCTTCGAGCCGCAATCGAAGCTTCCGCCGCGGGAGTGTCCGTCGGGCTCGTGTGCAAGTCGCTCTTGGGAAAAGCTCATACCGTAATGGCCGAAGGCGGAATCGCTGCCGCGCTCGCCAACGTGGACGAGCGCGACAACTGGAAGGTCCACTTCTCCGACACGATGCGCGGAGGTCAATACGTCAACAACTGGCGAATGGCGGAGCTGCATGCGAAAGAGGCCCCCGCCCGAGTGCGCGAGCTCGAGGCGTGGGGAGCCGTGTTCGATCGCACAGCCGATGGGAAAATTCTTCAACGCAACTTCGGCGGACACAGATACCCGCGGCTCGCGCATGTCGGTGATCGCACCGGGCTTGAGATGATTCGAACGCTCCAGGATCATGGGATCCACCAGGGCATCGACGTGCATATGGAATGCACCGTCCTGACTCTGCTGAAAGACGGCGACCGAGTCGCCGGCGCTTTCGCCTACGATCGCGAACGCGGCCGCTTTCGGCTATTCAAAGCGAAAGCGATCGTGCTGGCCACCGGTGGAATCGGCCGAGCTTTCAGGATCACAAGCAATAGTTGGGAGTACACCGGAGACGGACACGCACTTGCCTATCAAGCCGGCGCGGAGCTGATCGATATGGAGTTCGTTCAATTTCATCCGACCGGGATGGTGTGGCCGCCCAGCGTTCGTGGGATTTTAGTTACCGAAGGAGTGCGAGGCGAAGGCGGTGTCTTGTTGAACAGCTTGCGCAAGCGCTTCATGTTCGACGACATTCCGGACAACTATAAGGGCCAGACCGCCGATACCGAAGAAGAAGGCTGGCGCTACACTCAAGGCGACAAGAACGCCCGGCGCCCGCCGGAGCTGCTCACTCGCGACCACGTGGCTCGCTGCATCGTGCGCGAGGTCAAAGAGGGACGGGGCAGCCCGCACGGGGGCGTATACCTGGACATTGCCTGGATCAGTAAGCGGCTTCCAAAATCCGAGGAGCACATCAAACGCAAGCTCCCAAGTATGTATCATCAGTTCAAGCAACTGGCTGATATCGACATTACACAACAACCGATGGAAGTGGGTCCGACGACCCACTACGTCATGGGAGGGATTCGGGTCGATGCCGATACCCAGATGTCGGCGGTTCCCGGTCTGTTCGCGGCCGGTGAATGCGCGGCCGGTATTAATGGAGCGAATCGGCTCGGCGGGAACTCGCTGTCAGATTTGCTGGTCTTCGGAAAACGTGCCGGTGAGTTTGCGGCGAAGTTTGCGGCTGATCACATCACCGGTGTAATCGACAACACCCACGTCGACGAAGCTGCGCGACGCGCGCTTGAACCGTTCGAACGCGGCGATGGATCTGATGCCGAAGGCCCTTACAAGATTCAGCTCGAGCTGCAGGAGATGATGCAGTCGCTTGTCGGGATAGTGCGTAAAGAAGATGAGATGCAACAGGCCCTGGAAGGAATCCAGCGCCTCTGGCAACGAGCCTCTACCCTGGCCGTTACCGGTAACCGGGAATACAATCCGGGTTGGCATACCGCGCTGGACTTGTCCAACTTGCTGACGGTTTCCGAAGCAGTTACACGGGCGGCGATCGAGCGCAAGGAAAGTCGCGGCGCCCAGTTCCGCGATGACTATCCGTCCAAGAGCGACGACTTCGGCAAAGTCAATATCGCCGTCAAGAGAGACTCCGACGGCACGATGAAGGTCCTCCGCGAGACGATCCCCGAAATGCCGGCGGAGCTCAAGCAGGTCATACAGGAGATGGGTTGATGGCTACAGCCACATTCAGCGTTTGGCGAGGAAGCGCCGGCGAAGGCAAGTTTGTCGACTACACGATCGATACGGCGCCGGGAATGGTGGTGCTCGACGCGGTCCGCCGCATCCAGGCCGACCAGGCGAACGACCTCGCGCTCCGTTGGAACTGCAAGGCCGGCAAATGCGGTTCGTGTTCAGCCGAAGTCAACGGCATGCCAAAGCTCATGTGCATGACTCGGCTCAGCCAGCTTCCGATTGATAAACCCGTTACCGTCGAGCCGATGAAGGCCTTCCCTCACGTCAAAGACCTGATCAGCGATGTCTCATGGAACTACGAGGTGAAAAAGCGAATCAAGAAGTTCAAGCCTCGTAAGCCTGACGCCTCGGACGGCACATGGAGAATGCAGCAAGAAGACATCGACCGGGTGCAGGAGTTTCGCAAGTGCATTGAATGTTACCTATGCCAGGATGTGTGTCACGTCCTGCGCGAACACAACATGCATGAGCAATTCATCGGTCCGCGGTTCCTGGTTTACGTGGCTGCGCTCGAGATGAACCCGTTGGACACCGAGGACCGGCTCGAAGAATTGAAAGAGACGATGGGCGTGGGCTTCTGCAACATCACCAAGTGCTGCACGAAGGTCTGCCCGGAGAGCATCACGATAACCGACAACGCGATTATTCCATTGAAGGAGCGGGTGGTCGGCAAGTTTTATGATCCCGTCGCGCGACTCGTTCAGTTGTTCCGGCCGCGAAGTTCGTAGTCACGCGTTGGTATGCAGAACAGACCCCGGATCAAACGAATTTGACGGACTCGCGCGGTTCAGATCCGCGGCATTCGCCTGATCCGCCAAATCCGCGGTCTATTCCCCGATCTCAAGTAGGAGCACACCGATGTTCGAACTCAAACCTCTTCACAAAGACGCAATCCCCGCGGCGCTCGACAAAGCGATGCGATATAGATTACTGAATGAGCCTGGCGCCGCCGAGAGCATCTGCCTGGATGTGCTCCAAGTCGACCCGGACAATCAGCAGGCTCTTGTGACGCTGCTCCTTGCGATGACCGATCGTTTAGCGAAAGGCTATTCGATTGGAGACACGCAGATCCAGGAAGTGCTCGGTCGATTGAGCGGCGAGTACGAACGGATCTACTACACGGGCATCGTCTGGGAGCGGCGCGCAAAGGCGAGGCTGGCGAAAGGCTCGCCCGGCGCGAACTACGCGGCTTACGACTGGTTCCGCGAAGCGATGGAATGGTTCGAGAAAGCCGAAGCGATCCGCCCCGCCGGAAACGATGATGCGATCCTTCGTTGGAATTCCTGCGCAAGGGTGATTATGAGCAACAATCTCACGGCAAGGTCTGAAGAGTACGCAGAGCATTTTCTGGAGTAATTCGATCAACGCTCACCCGCGACGCGTGGTAGAATTGTTAAGAGTTCAAGACTAGCCATGCCGATGATGACGAAAGAAGAAGCGCGCGCTTTCAAAGAGGGTTGGCGGTTAGTCAATGAAATCACCAACGAAGAAGCACGGCGCAAGTCGATGTCTGAGAAAACTCGAGACCTGGAGCAGCTCTACCAGTTTGCAAAAGATCTGGGTTCACATAAGCAAGTAGGCGATCAAGAGAAAGTGTGGGCCCGATGGAACCGTTTAAGAGAGATCGCAGGTGTCTGAATCCCCCGTATCACCAACAATCCTCGGTGCACTGCAAGCCTTAGTCACCTGGCTGGACGACGAGCAAGTTCCAAATGCGATCATCGGGGCTGTTGGTGTCTGCCTGGCTGCGCAACCACGCTTAACAACCGACATCGATGCAGTGATCTGGATTGACCGTGATCGATGGGAAAGCTTGATAGACTCAGCCGCCGCGAATGGCTTCTCGCTTCGTGAGGACCAGCTACGCGACGGCGATCCGCTCGCCTTCAGCGTAAGAACCCGTGTGCTCTTGCTCACGCATGAACCCAGCAGCGTGGACATAGACTTGTCATTCGGCGCTCTCCCATTCGAGCAAGAACTAATTGATCACGCAGACGCGGTGGCGGTTCGCGGATTCACCGTGAAAGTAGCGACGCCTGAAGACTTGATCATCACGAAAGCGGTTGCAAGCAGGCCTAAGGACATCGCAGATATCGATTTGATTGTAAGTGTCCGCAAGGAGCTCGATTGGGAGCGCATTAGATATTGGGTTCGCCAGTTCGCAGACGTATTGGAAATGCCTGAAATTGTCGAGCGTCTCGAGCGCGCTTTGCAACCTGTTACAGTAGCGCGGTCATCAAGGGCACGGTCAATGAAGGCTCCTCTCAAGCAGAGAAAGAAACAGAAGGAGTAGCTGGCAAACTAATCATAGGGAAGTTCATCGTCTAAACCGTCTACGAATTGCTAAAAGGAGAAGAGCAATCTGTGCAGTTAACATGAAAACAGCTAGGTATAGACAAAGTCGCGACTGCCAACCCACTGGCTCATAGAAGCGCTCGCGTTGGAATGTGATAACAGAAAGTGAAAGCAGCAATGCTTCAACAATCCCAAACTTTCCTCCTTGATTGTCGCTTGTGGGCCGAAAGCCGGTAAGAAAAAACGCGAACGCGAAACCAATTAGGAGAAGCACCAGGGCGCTGAAAGCCTGTACGTAGCTCGTGCCGTAGTTGCTCAACAGCTTATAGATTGCGTGCGCATTAACCCATTCGCGGGCTCGCCTCAACCAAAGTGATCGGATTCCCGCAGCCGTGAGTTTTCTTCGCATTTCCATTTCACCGATATGGAAATCCTCCGCTGAGTCGTAATCTCGCTTCTTCTCATAGTTGAGGACTAATTGGCGGTAATTCTCAGCGGTCCGCTCGTATTGAGGCTCGTTTTCTGTATCTTGTTCCAAGGGACGAAACTCGTCCCATAGAGCTCTCTTTCGCCGCAACCAAGTCTTCGGACGGTGCCAAAATACATCCCGGAATCCAACTCGCTCAAGGTCGGTATCCTGTAGTCGAGTCATCCCGAGATCCACTTTATCGAAAACAAGAGCGGCATCCTTTCCAAGCGCAACTCGTCTGAAGTCATTCTCTCGTTTGAAGCACTTTGTAGAGCGATCACCCACAAAATATGCCTCATCACCAAACAGAGCCGAGACAAAATACACGTTGCCTTGAAACGAACTCAAACTGAAGTTCGCGATACCTAAGAAATGCGTATTGATGAAAGATATGTCTCCCTCGAAAGTAGTTTTCGAGAAATCGGCGAGGCCGACGATGGGCGTATTATAGAAAGAGGTTTCTCCATTAAAGGTTGCCGTCGAGAAATTTGCTCCATTTTGGAACGCTGAACAAGAGAAGCTAACCTTTCCAGTAAATATAGCCTCCAAAAACAAACACCCCTTATTGAAGCTAGCAAAACCAAAATTCGCCATACCTTTGAATTGGCACTTCAAAAACGTGGCAGATTCCTCAAACGTTGCCCCTAGGAACTTCGCTTCCTTCTCAAATACGGCCTCGTAGAAGTTTGGGTCTCCATTGAAAGTCGCGCCGCTAAAATCTGCGTCCTGTTCAAAACGAACTCCGAAGAAGTTTGCAGTCGTATCGAATTTGACTTTGCAGAAGTCGGTCGCCTGCTTAAAGACTATTGCGTTGAGTCTTGGTTGCTGGACAAAGTGAGCTTCCCGAAAGCTGACGGGTTTATGAAATACAGTACTTCGCAAATCTACCGATGGAAAGCTGAATCCGCGAAGGTCAAGGCTAGCTGTGTTGGGGTCAGCTTCGCCTTGCCGTAATAGCTCCAAAACCTTTTGTCTAAATTCCTCTTCTCTCTGTTCGATTCCTTGTAAGATCTTTTCTCTTGTTTCCGAGCCCTTTGAGACAGTTCTCTGCTTCTTCTCTTCACTCAGTTTCGGCGAGTGAAAAATGCAGAAGTGGTGTCGAGACATCAAATCAGCGTCTCGGTTATGGTATATTCGGTGCGGGCACTCGTAGGCGGAATCAGTCTCAAGCTTGAACCGGCAGTTACTCATAGGTCGAGGTTACGTGGACTTTGGTGTTGTGACTATTGGAGCTCCCCTTAAGCGAACTAAAGAGCGGCCTTCACCAACCGTTGCTGTTCCATCTGGTGAATCGTGTGTGATCCCGTAGCCGGGCTCGCGCTCGCGGGGCGGCCGATGTAACGGAGGGTTTGTTTGCCGCTCAGGAGATTCAGAAGGCGAGGATGCATGAAAGACCAGCCGCCCATGTTTTCCGGCTCTTCCTGGACCCATCGAATCTCAGTCGCATTCGAGTAACGAGAGAGTTCTTCAGTCAAAAGGTTTTTCGGGAATGGGTAGAACTGCTCGACGCGGATGATCGCTGTGTTTGAGTTCTCGAGCTTCTTACGCGCGGCGACTAGATCGTAATAGACCTTGCCGCTGCAGAGCACCACACGAGTCACGCTGGTGGCGGCGGCGGCGACAAACTGAAGTTTGTCGGACTCATTGTCGGACTCTTTGTCGGACTCTTTGTCGGACTGTTTGTCGGATATCTGTTTGTCGGTTATCACGGGCAGGAAACCGCCGGTGGTGAATTGCTCGATCGGAGACGCGGCTTCCGGAAGCCGTAGCAGACTCTTTGGAGTCATCACGATCAGGGGTTTGCTGTTGCCCTGGCGCGCTTGTCTTCTGAGCACGTGAAAGTACTGAGCGGCTGTCGAGCAATTCACTACCTGCATGTTTCCCTCGGCGCACAATTGTAAGAAGCGCTCCAGGCGCGCGCTCGAGTGTTCGGAGCCCTGGCCTTCGTAGCCGTGCGGCAGCAACAACACGATGCCGCTCGGCTGGTTCCACTTCTCTTCCCCGGATGCGATGAACTGGTCGACGATTACCTGCGCGGCGTTGATGAAATCTCCGAACTGCGCTTCCCATAGCACGAGCGCCGGGCGGCTCGCTACGCTGTAGCCGTATTCGAACCCGAGCGCTCCCGCTTCCGACAACGGGCTGTCGTATATTTCATACCTGGCCCCGCCCGCGAGTTGAGAGAGTGGCGCCCACTCCGCGCCGGTCTGCGTGTCGGTGAAGGCCGCGTGGCGATGACTGAACGTTCCCCGAACCGTGTCCTGGCCCGTGAGCCGCACGGGCGTGCCTTCGCCGAGCAGTGAGCCGAACGCGAGCGCTTCGGCCATACCCCAATCAACATTCGCTTCGCCTTCAACCATCTTCGCTCGCCGGGCAAGCAAGCCGACAATCTTAGGATTCAGATTGAATCCGCGAGGCACCGTTGTGATCGCGTGCGCTATCGTCCGAAGAGTATGTTGATCGACGCCGGTCTCGACCATCTCAACCGTTTCGTGTTCGGGCTCGTGTTCGTGAATCTCGACCCGTGAGCCCTGTTTTTCGACGATAGCTTTCGCTGCGAGTTGTGCGTTTTCATACCGGCGATTTCGCTCATCCATCAAAGTCGCGACGTCTTCTTCGGTCATCACTTCATCAGCGATGAGCTTGCGGGCGTAAAGCGCGCGCGCACCCGGGTGTTCCCGGATGCGCTGGTACATTACGGGCTGGGTGTAGGAGGGCTCATCGCCTTCATTGTGGCCAAGCTTACGAAATCCGATAACGTCGATTACAACGTCTTTCTTAAACGTCTGGCGGTAGTCCAGCGCGATCTGAAGCACATTGTAGGCGCCTTCCACATCATCGCTGTTCACATGGAAGATCGGCGCCTGGATCATCTTCGCTATGTCGGTGCTGTAAGTAGACGAGCGGCCTTCTTCGGGCGGCGTTGTGAAACCGAGTTGATTGTTGACGATGATGTGAATCGTGCCGCCGGTCGTGTAGCCGGGCAGTTGCGAGAGGTTCAGCGTTTCCGCGACTATGCCTTCGCCCGCAAACGCCGCATCGCCGTGCAGTAAAACCGCGAGCCTGCTCGAGCGCTCGCCGTCGACATCCTGTCTTGCCCGGACGATTCCCTCGACGACCGGGTTGACGAACTCGAGATGGCTCGGATTGGGGACTACCGCGAGCGCCACTTCGCGGCCGTCTGCGGTTTCGCGAATCCCGCTTGCGCCCTGATGGTATTTAACATCACCCTGGTCGTGAGGGAACTTCGGATGAATCGAGCCCTCGAAGCTCGTGAAGATCCGTTCACAGAACTTGCCGATGACATTGGCAATCACGTTCAAGCGCCCGCGGTGAGCCATGCCGATTGTTATGTCGTCGATCTCGCGGCGAGCCGCGCTCTCGATCAGTTGATCGAGCACCGCTATGACTGTTTCATTGCCTTCGATCGAGAACCGTTTCTGGCCGAGATACTTCGTGCCGAGAAATCTCTCGAACAGCTCGGCTGAAATCAGCTTCCACAGAATCTGTTTCCTGGCCTCTACCGGAACCGGGGGTGGTTGAATTTCAACGCGCGCTCGAATCCATTCCTTCTCTTCCGGGCCCTGGATGTTCCGGTATTCAATTCCGACTTTACCGCAGTAGTAATCGTGCAGGTGATCGACGATCTCCCGCAGCGGCGCCGTTTTTGTGCCGCCAACTCCGCTTGTAATAAACTGGCGGTCGAGATCCCATATCGTCAGCTCATAAGTCTCGATGTCCAGTTCGGGGTGATATTGAACCTTCTGCCAGCCGAGCGGGTCGAGATCGGCGATCAAGTGACCGCGAACCCGGAACGCATTGATAAGCTCGAACACCCGAGCCTGCTTGCGAACGGCGTCGCGGCGGCGCTCTTCGCCGAGTATCGCGGGGTTGATGTCCATCGACCATCTGTAAGGCCGGTAGCGAATACCGAGATCGGCGAAGATCTGATCATAGAATTCACGCCCGCCGCGCAGCAGCTCATCGATCAGGGCAAGAAAGGCGCCGGACTCCGCGCCCTGGACGATGCGATGATCGTAGGTGCTTGTGATGGTCATCACCTTGCTGATGCCGATGCGCGAGAGGCCGTCCGGTGACATCGCCTGATATTCGGGCGGATATGCGATCGCCCCGGTTGCGACGATAACGCTCTGGCCGGCCATCAATCGCGGGTTCGATGCGGTGGTGCCGATTGTTCCGGGGTTGGTCAAGCTGATCGTCGTGCCCTGGAAATCTGAAACCTGAAGCTTGCTCCCGCGAGCGCGCTTGACTATGTCGTCGTAAGCGTCGAGCAGTTGAGGGAACGAAAGCTTTTCGGCGCCTTTTATGTTCGGAACCAGGAGGGTTCGAGCGCCATCCTTCTTTGTAACATCTACCGCAACACCGAAATTGACTTGCGAATGGCGAACGCGATAAGCGCTGTCGTCCGCCTCTTCAAACGAATCGTTGAGCTGCGGGAAACTCTCCAGCGCTTTCAATATCGCCCGAGCCACGATGTGGGTATAGGACACTTTCCGGCCGGAAACGGCGACGTATTGATTAATTAGCCGCCGATTTTCGTCCAGGAGCTTTAGCGGCACTTGACGTTGAGAAGTCGCGGTTGGAACGGCCAAACTCGCTTCCATATTTTCCGCGATCCGAAGCGCCGGGCCGCGAATTGGGATGCGCTCGACCGCGTCAACTCCCTTTGGTGCGACGTGTGGTGTTTCTTGCGGCGCCGACGGCAACGGTGACGGCGCAGCGGCTTCAGGTGCTGTTTCAGGCGCGGGCGTCTGAGTCGCCCCGTCGCCTCGTCCCCCCTTCGCCCCGTCATCGTCTTCGTGTGAGCCCCACTCGTACGTAGCATGAATCACCCCAGCAGTCGCGCCCTCTCGAGCAGGAGCCGGCTCGACCGGCAGGGATTCGGTGGGTACGCGGCCGTTGTCCAGCAACTCTTCGAACACGGCCCGCCATTCTTCATCTACGGATGACGGATCGCGCTCAAACTGCGCGAGGAGTTCGCTAACGTAATCTGCGTTCACGCCGAATTCGTCGGCGATCAGTTGATCGGCCCGGGCCTTGCTCATAGTGGTGGTCATCGCTGTTTCCTTGGCGCTCAAAAGAGAGTTTAGTCCGAATGTACCGTAGACTGTCCAGCCTGCGGCGCTCAGTTCTTCGCGTGCTTTGCGGTCCCTTGCCACTTTGCGTTGAGTATTGTGTCTTACCCTTCAATACCTGGCGCAAAGGCGCAAAGGACCGCAAAGCACGCGAAGGTTGTTAAGCAACGCGGAAGCCGAACACTACCTTGCCTTGTTCGCCTCACATGCCGTGCGCTAAACTTTCGGGGATCAAAACCGAACGCGAACTTATTCTTGACGCCAGCGTACAAGCCACTCGGCCCCGACGGATCCTGGCTGAATCGGGTAAGCAGCTCATGGAGGACCGTGTAGTGAAACGAATGTTGTGGATCGCTCTGCTCTCGCTGGTGCTGTGCCTGGGCTCCACCGCAAGTCCGAGCCATCTTACGCAGAGCGTGGCAGGCGGCGTCGCCGGAGTTCCATCGGACGCCCGGCAAGAGAGTTTCGATATAGTCTGGCGCACAGTCAGGGACAAGCACTTTGATCCGACGCTCGGAGGGCTTGATTGGAACAAGGTGCGCGAGCAGTACTCCCCGCGCGCTGCGGCGGCAAAGAGCAACACTGAATTCTATGACGTGCTTCGCCAGATGCTGGGTGAGCTTCATCAGTCGCATTTCAACATCATCCCTCCGGAGGCGATTGTCCAGGATGATTCTCCCGAACCGAAGGGCGGCGGCATTGGAATCGACCTGAGGTTGATTGAAGGCCAGGCGATCATCAACCACGTCGAACAAGGTTCAAAAGCCGCAGCCGCGGGGTTGCGTCCGGGCTTCGTCATCAAGAAGATTGACGACCTGCTCACCGAAACAGTTATTGAGTCGTACTCGAAGAGCAAAGAATCCGGGCCGATCACGCGCCTCCGAATTACGCGCGCGTTACTCGCACGAATAAACGGCGCCCCGGAGACTTCGGTGCGAATTGCCTACCTGGACGAGCGCGATCAGCCGCGTGAAGCGACGATCGCTCGCGAACGGTTGAAGGGCGAGATGTCTCCGAGAATGGGCAATTTTCCGCCGCAGTATTCCGAGCTTGAGACAACCCAATTGGCCGGTGGTATCGGCTACATTCGCTTCAACGTCTTTGTGATATCCCTGATGGACCGGATACGCGCGGCTATTCGGCGGATGAATGATGCACCCGGTCTGGTAATCGATCTGCGCGGTAACCCGGGGGGTCTGGGAGGCATGGCCCAGGGAATAGCGGGCGTACTCGAGCAAGAACAGACGTCACTCGGCACGATGCATATGCGCTCGGGTCACATCAACTTTTCGGTCTTCCCGCAGCCGGGTTCATATCCTGGCCCGGTAGTAATACTCACCGATGGAGGCAGCGCTTCGACGAGCGAGATCTTCGCGGGCGGGATGCAGGAGATTGGCCGCGCCCTGGTAGTAGGCGAGCGAACAGCCGGTGCGGCGCTGCCGTCATACTTTCAAAAGCTGCCGACCGGCGCTCTCTTTCAGTACGCGATCGGCGACTTCAAAACACCCAAAGGCACTCTCATCGAAGGACGTGGTGTCGCGCCCGATGTAGAAGTGAAACTCACGCGCCGTTCATTGCTTGATGGTCGCGACGCCCAACTCGACGCGGCGATCGAACAGATTAAGAAACACTCAAACGAGCGAAAGGCAGCGGCCGCTCGCTCATAAATCCAGAGAGGAAATCTTATGAAACGCACACTAACGATCATCTTTCTTGGCTTGCTCGTGGCGGTCACTGCCAATGCCCAGGGAGGCCAGCAAAAACCCGCGACCGATGCGAAACCGGCGGCCAAGCTGCCAACCGTCGATCAAGTGCTCGATAAGTACGTTCAAGCGATAGGCGGCAAAGCCGCCGTCGAGAAACAGACGACCCGTATGGCAAAGGGTACCTTTGAGATCGCGGCGTTTGGCGCCAGCGGTACCGCCGAAATCTACGCGAAAGCCCCGAACAAAACGTCGACCGTCATAGACGTAGCGGGATTCGGAGTCTTTCAGCAAGTCTTCGACGGCAAGACCGGATGGTCGAACGATCCGCAGAACGGGTTCCGCGAAAAGGCCGGCGCCGAATTGGCTTCTACAAAACTCGACGCCGACTTCTATAAACCGATCAGGCTCAAACAACTCTACCCGACGATTGTGGTCAAAGGTACGGACAAGGTGGGCGACAAAGAAGTTTACGTGCTGGTGGCGACACCGGCCGAAGGCAGCCCCGAGACGTGGTATTTCGATACGCAATCCGGGTTGATCCTTAGAGAGGACGTCGAACGCGAAGGCCCGGAAGGCAAGCAAGCGATCCAGGTTTTCTACGAAGACTACAGGGAAGCGGACGGAGTCAAGATGGCGTTCACCCTTCGTCAGATTACGCCTGCTTTCACACTGAACATCAAGATGACTGAAATGAAGCACAACGTTCCAGTGGATGACGCGAAGTTCAATAAGCCCGAAGCGAAGTAACCTTGCTCACTCGGCGCGCGGAGCGTCTACCGCGCGCCGAGTCCTTCCCTCCTCACACATTAAGCCCGACCACGCAGTAACGAATTCATTCGTTCCAGGACGGCTGCTGAAACTCAAGAGGGCCATTCCATGACTAGGGATAATCCCTCCAACGCAGAGCCAGTGTGAAAAAGATGGATTGCTTTTCCCTAGCCCAGGCGTTCACGCCTGGGGTCGCGAGCCGGGTCAAGCTCGTAGCCCCGTTCACGGGGCTTTCTTTGGGCTTTAGCACGGCAGACTGACCTCGCGATCTAAGAAATTACCTAAAGGCGACGCAAGCCCGGTGAACCGGGCTAGAGACATGCGCGCTGTTACTCTTACCCATGCGTGAACGCCTGGGCTATGCAAAAGGGACCCGCCCTTTTCACACAGTCTCTGCGTTGGTGGGATTTGACCCTGAATGCTCATGCGTGATCGACTTTGCATCAGCCTGCCAGGCAGTCCTCGGCTTCCTTTGCGGTTTTCTTAGCGAGTGATGGGAAATCAACCGCAGAGGACGCAGGGAACGGCGCGATCGCGAGCGAGCGACACACTATGACCGCACTACCGAATGGCAGGTCTATTACCGCGATGATATTCTTCAGCCTTCCCGAACCAACCTGGAGGATCCTATGAAGCGACTCGGACTCAACGCATGTGTGCTGTGCATTACCCTGTCAGTGCTGTCTGCAATCGCGCAGCCTCAGGATGTTTCTCGTGCGCGTGAATAC
>DATNBZ010000004.1:0-36281 GCA_035607285.1 Blastocatellia bacterium
TCACCTTTCGCTACGTAATCCAGCACATCCTTTACGAACATTCGCGTGCCTTTGAATGTCAGTTGACCGTGGCAGATCTCCGGATCAACAACAATGTATTGACCCAGTTCCTGTCGCTTGCGACTTCTCATATTCGCTCCTTGCTTTACAGAACTTATCATACGACTCAAGCCGTAACAACGAATAGGAATGCCTATTCAGATAGGAGCTAGAACGCGAGTGCAACGCCTTCGTCTCTCGAGCGTGATGCGTGTTCCACATGAGCAGTCGCATACGCCTTGATCGTTTCCATATGCCGCCAGCGGACACCGCGCGTCCGGCGAAATAATCTGATCTTGAGGTTCGCAACCTCGCTGTTGATACAGAAAAGCCTCTCGCCGTCCGGATCCACATACTCAGCCTGAAGCATGTCGCGGAGCCGGCACTGCGCGGCGCCTTCGATGTAGACCCGCGAGTTCATCGCGCTGAATGACCAGTAGCCCATTCCGAGTTTTCGCTGCCACTGTTCCGCGACCCTTAATCGAGTGAAGCGTTGCTCCTGCCCGCGATGCCGCAGATAAAGCGACTGAACACGCGGCAGCTTGACGCCGGCACGCCTCGGTCGCGCCGCCAGCCCTTCGAACACCGTGCCCGGGTGATTTTCAAACGCGTTCGAGTGAACCCAAACCCAGTCGTCTACATGCTTGCGGCCCCACAGATGCGATTGGCATCCGGGCTCGTCTTCAAGAATCACGTCCTCGCCGTCAATCGAAATCCTGCCTGTGAATCGAGTGTCCAGATTCGGTGAACACACAAACGACGATGGCCTGGCAAGATGGTTCAATGTTCGAGATACATGATGGTAGGTGCTATCACACGGGATGTAATTCAGCTCCCATTTGACGGTGTGGTCGGCGTTCGTCACTCGTCCAACCGCGTTCGAGAGCGCGAACCTCCCGTCGCCGATTCTCAAGCTGAAGTCCTCTCGTTCTCCGAAGGAGAGCCGGTCGATCTCGTATTCTCGCCTTAATCCAAAATTGCGCTCTGGAGATCTGCGGTCGAAGACAGCGGCCCAAAGCGCGGCGGACGGCTTGGCGCCGGTTGTAAGGATGGGTGCTTCGACCGTATAGCGAAACCAAAAACCCCTTTGTGATTCTCGATGATTGAGAGTTAAGAACCAAACCTCGTAATGAGGCGCGCTGCGGCCGTCCCAGCGGCAGAGATTGTCCGCAAAGGTCGGAGCGAGACGCGAGACTGGCTCATAGCGAACGAGCATCGGGCTTCTCTTACAGGTAGAATGACTGAATGAGAATTGCGGATCGAAAGATCGCTGCGAATCGCCCTCGCTTGCTCTGACTCTACCAGTGCCTCATGGGAATTCGCCACCCTGAAATCAGTAAGAAAAAGTCTTGACCGAACTATCGACCAAGAGTATACGTATAGACCTGACGTTGGATCTCTAAAAGCTTATGAAGAGCACGATACGCGATTGCTATTGCATCTGTTGTTGCGCGCCAGAGGCGCGCACGCGTAGAGCCTTTAGTGGAGGTCCATTTGTAATGCGACCAGAGACGTAAACTCAAAGCGAGCTTTAAGCCCAACAGAGTTTCAAGAAACCCACTATCGGCTCCGCCGGTGGTGGGTTTTTGTTTTGTGCGCAGTAGCTGAGCGGCCAATGAACGACGGCGAATCAACAGGGAAAGTTCTCCTGATTGGCGCGGGACCGGGCGATCCGGGTCTGCTGACGATCAACGCTGCCAAAGCGATCGGCGCCGCCGACGTGATCGTCTACGACTATCTTGTGAACCCGGAGGTGCTTGCGCACTCGCGGAGAGGCGCCGAGTTGATCTACGCGGGCAAGCGAGCGGGCGAGCATTCGATGACTCAGGACGAGATCAACAACCTCCTGGTGACACGAGCACGACTGGGCCAGTTAGTCGCCCGGCTCAAGGGGGGCGATCCCTTCGTCTTCGGTCGCGGCGGTGAAGAGGCCGAAGCTCTTGTCGAAGCCGGCATCGAGTGGGAAGTCATCCCGGGAGTTTCATCAGGCGTCGCCGCCGCCGCTTACGCCGGGATTCCGCTCACGCATCGCGGGTATTCTTCGAGCGTGGCATTTATTACCGGTCACGGCGCTCGTGAAGGCAAGGGCTCGATCGTCGACTGGCATGCTGCAGCGCACGCCGCTGACACTCTGGTGATCTTTATGTGCGCAGGCACGATCGCGTCGATCGCTCGAGAACTGGTGGAGAGCGGACGGCGACCATCAACGCCGGTCGCGATCATTCGCTGGGGCACCTACCAGCACCAGGAAACCCACATCGGAACTTTGGGTGATTTGATTGGCATCGATGAAGCCGGCGTTCCGAGCGTCGAGCCTCCCGCAATAGCGATCGTCGGCGACGTCGTCAAGCTTAGCGAAAAACTAAACTGGTTCGGCAGCGGCCCGGTCGCGCTCAGCAGCCTATCACCCGCTGTTATGCCGAGCGCTTTCGAGACCGTGTCAAAAGGAAGAGTTCGTAGTTCGGTCTTCAGACGGGAGTTCGTAATTCAGCGTAAATGCAAGATACAAACTTCCGCCTGAAGGCCGAACTACGAACTGTTGACACAGTCTGCTTCGGGAGAATCTTATGCCGCAAGCTGTGAGTGAATTCATTTCGCAGGCTCCGACGCCGCGCGAGCTCGAGCATATAGATAATCTCGCCGCGCGCCTCGCGAACGCGGCGCCCGAGGAAACCCTTCGTTGGGCAATCGATGAGTTCGACCGCAGCGTGACTATAGCAACGGGGTTTGGCATGGAAGGCGTTGCATTGATCGATATGGCGGTGAAAATCAATCCATGCATCGATGTGTTTTTCCTCGACACAGCCTTTCTCTTCCCCGAAACGTATGACCTGCGTCGCCGTTTGGAAGATCGCTATCATATAAAAATCAGCGCTTACGAGACCGACATTACACCGGAACAGCAAGCACTGCGCTTCGGCGCTGCGCTGTGGGCTAAGGATCCCGACCTTTGCTGCCGCCTGAGAAAACTGGAACCCCTGAAGGACGCATTGAGAGGCCGCCGCGCCTGGATAACGGCGATTCGACATGGCCAGACGCCCGAACGTTCACTCGCCCGCGTAGTCGAATGGGATTACCAGTGGCGCCTCATCAAGATCAATCCGTTGGTGCGATGGACTACACAAGACGTGCGCGCCTACATAGCCAAGAACAATGTCCCTTTCAATCCGCTGCACGATCACGGCTATCCGAGCATCGGCTGCACGCACTGCACTCGAGCTATTGGAAAAGATCAGCACGAACGCGATGGCCGCTGGCCGGGGCACGAGAAGAGAGAGTGCGGCATGCACGCCGGCGTGCAGCCTGTCACCTTGATAACGACCGATTCAACGGGAGACGAAACAGGTGAACACGAACACATCGGACATAAGATCGAATGACGCCAACGCAGGTTTAGTGATTTGGTTTACGGGACTTTCGGGCGCGGGCAAGACCACGCTCGCAAGATCGGTATCAAGGCGTTTGAAAGCGGCGGGGCTTCGGGTTGAACTGCTCGACGGCGACGAGGTGCGGGAAAACCTGAGTCATGGTCTGGGCTTCTCGAAAGAAGACCGCGAGACAAACATCCGCCGCATCGGTTTCGTCGCGCGACTGCTGGCGCGCAACGGGGTAGCAGTACTCGGCGCTGCTATCTCACCATACCAGCAGTCGCGCGACGATGTTAGACGTTCGATCGAAGCCGATGACATCCGCTTTGTCGAAGTATTTGTGCGCTGTCCACTTAACGGACTCATACACCGCGACGTGAAGGGTCTCTACAAAAAAGCATTGGCGGGCGAGATCAAACACTTCACCGGCATCAGCGATCCCTATGAAGAGCCGCTCTCGCCGGAGATCATCGTCGATAGCTCCGTGGAATCGATCGACGAGAGCACTACAAAGGTACTCTCGCATCTTATCGGCAGAGACCCGGAGGACAATAACGACGACAGAACAACCCCGCGCCAGATGGAAAACAGGCTATGAATAATATTGAAGAGATCAAAAGGCAAAAAGATGGACTGGATGTGCTCGCCGATATCTATCGCTACGCCGGGCTCGGCTTCGAAGCGATAACACCGGACGATGAAGCTCTGTTTCGATGGTACGGGATCTACACGCAGCGGCCCGCATCCGACGGTTTTTTCATGGTCCGCATGCGCATACCAGGCGGGGACCTGACGCCCATTCGGTTGCGCACGATAGCCGATCTTTCGAGCGAGCACGGGCGCGGGCTTGCGGACATAACCGTGCGACAAAACATTCAGCTTCACTGGGTGAGAATCGAGAGCCTGCCTGATGTTCTCGACCGCCTCGGTTCTGTTGGGCTCTCAACCACCGAAGCGTGCGGCGACTGTGTGCGCAACATCATCAACTGTCCGGTGTCGGGCGTCGATCACGACGAACTGTACGACACGACTCCTTTGATCAAGCAAACGAACGATTTCTTCGTCGGCAATCGTGACTTCTCAAACTTGCCGCGCAAGTTCAAGATCGCGATCACCGGATGCGCGGTGCGGTGCGTCTACCCCGAAATCAACGACATCGGAATGTTCGCGGTTCACGACGCAGAACGCGGCGGTGTAGCACTTCGAACTCGCATCGGCGGGGGTCTTTCAACAACGCCGCGCTTCTCGAAAGACCTCGGCGTTTTGATCGAGCCCGAAGAAGCTGTCGAGCTTTGCGGCGCGATTGCGTCGGTGTTTCGCGAGGAAGGAAATCGCGAGAATCGCAAACGCGCGCGGCTGAAGTTTCTGGTCGAGCAGTGGGAGATACCTCGCTTTCGTGACGAGGTGGAAGCACGTCTCGGCCGGAAGCTTCGCCGGGCGCCCGAACCGGAAGCGGCGCCCGTCACTGAGCGCGACCGATCCCATCTCGGCATCCACGGCCAGCATCAAGAGGGTTTCTACTATGTTGGTCTTTCGATTCTCGGCGGCCGAACCTCAGGCGACGACTTGAGAAGATATGCCGATTTGGCCGAGGAGCACGGCAGCGGGCGCATACGAACAACCAACACGCAGAACATCATTTTGCTCGACATCGCCGAACGTAATCTCGAAGCGCTCACGCGAGACCTCGACCGCTACGGATTTGAGTATCAGCCTTCCTGGTCGCGCAAAGGAATCATCGCCTGCACTGGCATTCAATTCTGCAAGCTGGCGCTGGCGGAAACAAAGAATCGAGCCGTCGAGTTGAACGAACATCTCGAGAGGGCGGTTGATTTGGAAGATGCGCCTCGCATCAGCATAACCGGGTGCCCAAACTCTTGCGGCCAACATCACATTTGCGACGTAGGTCTTGAAGGCTCGCTGACGACAATCGACGGTGTAAAGAAAGAAACATTTCAAGTCTTTCTCGGCGGCGGCGTAGGCTCGCACGAAACTTTCGGCCGGCGAATCGGCGTGCGACTCCCATCAGAAGATCTCGCCGAATCGATGGCGCGCTTGTTCATGCGCTACAAGGAAGATCGAATCGAGGACGAGACGTTCCAGGAGTTTTGCCTGCGTCACAGCAATGAAGAGCTCGCTCAGTACCTCCTGGCCGGAGGGCACAGCGCCGCCAGAGATACCGAGGCAAATTGGACGACGCTTCGAGAATTTCGGACGGCTGGAGATTGAGACATAACGAACATCAGGACGTGTTTAATTCCATACGCCTGGTATTTGACCTCCTTTATGCAATCCGGCTCATCGCTTCTTGCGTTCGCCAGCCGGGCAACCGCTGCTATGCTGAAATTCCGGAGTCAATAGTTTCGGACGAAATCCACGAATGGTTGGTAAGCACCCAGGTCTCCGGGGTTGTTAATTGGAACGCCGTTTCCCCTTCTAGCGGCGGTGGTGCACATTGACGGGCTCCTTTTGAAACAATTGAAGTAGTCCTGCATGATTTCGGCTTGCTGTTCGGTGTTAAACCTAAGGAATCCCTTTCCGGCGGCGGTTGCAGCGCGGAGGGCCGTTGGCCCGCCATAAGCTTCGTCCCCTGCGTTAGCCAACTTCTCGTACCAGGAGATACCGTTTTGGGATTGCCAGACGTGGGTTAGCTCATGGATGAAGATGTCATCTTTGTTGGCGCCGGGCTTAAAATAGATCACGTTACCTGGAGTTCGCCCGGCGGGGTTCTCCAAGAGCAGACCTCCGAAATAAGAATCCGCGATGCGTACTTTGTCGAGGTTGAGATTATTGCCAAACACGGATTTGGCGTCCCGGCGCTCGGATTCGGTCAGCGGGCGCGAACTAAGAATGTCAAATGGGGGAATGCGAGAAAAGAAGTCCTTCCCGTCTTCAAGCGCGTCGGCAAGGGGTGGTCCGAACCATGGTATACGCCGGACACCACCCATCAAGATTGAGCCCGCTTCTTGAAGACCCGGAACGAAAAACGGGTTTCCGGCAACAAAGCTTCCGGCCGTCTCATAGAGGCCGCCCAATGCCCCCAACTCCCGGCCCAGAAACCTGCCGCCAGCGCCCAACAATCCGCTGCCAAGACCTGCAAAGTCGCCCCTGAAACCTGCGATCTCCCCGGCGACATCCAGAGCGAAATTAGGGATCGCCACTCCGCCGTTCAGCACGTCTCCCGCGACATCCGTGGCCAAGCCTGCGGTTGCGCTGGCTGCATCACCAATCGCGTCGACGATGCCGCTGAAGGGACCCCATCCCAGCCCCAACGGATCCGTCGCTACGGTCGGCCGATTGCCGACGTATGCGTAGGGGTTCCCGAGGTTAATTCCGTCCCCGAAAAACCCAAGCGGGTCGCGATGGATGAATCTTCCCTGATCGGGACTGAAATAACGTAGACGATTATAGTAAAGTCCAGTCTCGTCGAGGCGCCGCCCATTAAAGAGGAAAGGATTGCCGACGCCGCTTACACCGCCCACCATCGCCGCGTCGTCGCCGCCGAATGTGACCTGACCATCGCTGCCGGCAGAAAAAACTGTCTGGCGGCCGAATGCATCGTATTGGTAGCCTTCAACTGTCTTGCCGACTTCGTCGGTGAGGGCGTAGACAGCAGACATCGAATTCTGGTGATAGAAGAGTCGCTGATCGCCGGGCCCGGTGGCAGTGGCGCCGCCGCCCAGATTGCTGTCCATCACCAGCGGTTCGTCAATCTCGATGCCGTACACGTACTGTTTGGCAAGGCTGTCATCGCCGGCATGTTCCTCGATCTCCCGCATGCCATCAAGGTAGAAGGTCGTTGTTCCATCGAGCGCTCCGGAATTCGTGACCACCTTCCGAGTGCGACGGCCCAGCAAGTCATATGCGTAGGTTGCGACGACCAGACCGTCCGCCTTTCGTTTGACGGCGTGGAGGCGATTTCTATAATCGAACTCGAATTGGAGATCGCCGTTGTCAGTCTGATTACCATTCTTGTCATAAAGGATAGACGTCGTTGTGCCCGCCTTCGAGATGCTGATGAGTTCGTTTGAGGAGGAATACTGCCGATTTTCGTTCCCCACTTTTCGCCAGTTTCCTACGCCATCGAGCTTCCAATTGTCATGCAGTGGTTGAGCACCGCCTGGTTCTCGGCTGAAGTTTACCAACCGGTATGCAGCGTCATACTCGTAATGCTCGCTGTTTTTCATGTCGTGCGCCTTGACTTCATCGAGCTTCCTGCTCGCCCGGTCGTAAGTGTGGGAGAAGCCGACGATTAGCGAGTTGTCGGTCCGCACGTGTCGCAAGCTGACAGGTCGACGAAGCCGGTCGTAACCAGAATCAATAGGGCCGGTAGTTGAGCCCGATAAGTAAGTGAGGCGTGAACCGTTGATGGGGTACGTGCGCTGGGCAACTCGACGCTTACCTATGTAATCGTAATGCGCTATCGGCTTGGCGGCGCCGCGATCCGAGATCGTTGCTACGCGATCAAGGTCGCCGTGGCTGTATTCGATTACGCGATCATTGGGGTATGTAAGCGCAACTCGGTGGTTCCGAGAACTCCAGGAAGACGAAATACTCCTGGCTGCAAGACTGCCAACTTTCTGACTTTCCTCAACGATACGGCCCATGCTATCGCGCGCAAACGTAATGATCGAATCATCAGAGGCGTCCGAAGGGTCATTGTTATCTGAGGCGCGGGTGAGTTGTGACAGCCCGTTGTATTCGTAAGATGTGAGAGTTGTTCCGGCAACGCCGGAAACGCGGACGATTTCCGTCGAGATTGGCCGGTTTCTTGCGTCGTAGTGCTTGCGCGATAGCGTGCCGTTTTCATCAGTCTGCTGAACTACATTGCCCTCCTGATCATATTCGTAGGTTATGGTCCCGGGCGAGTCACAGCGGTCTGCGACACCCGGCGGAGTACATACCCCGTTCTTCTCGGTCACCAGGCGATTGAGATTGTCGTAGCTAAATCTGGTCTGGTTGCCGTTATCGTCGGTCAGGCTGGTCCTTTGTGAGTTGCCGTCAAACTGCGCCTGCATGCTGATTATCCCGTCACCGCCGCCCTGCCTGGGATCGGGCTTGGGCGTCTTTCGCTTTATGCCGAACACATCGCTGCCCAGGTGAAGGCCGTCCCCCTTGCCCGAACGCGTGAGGATGAAGGCCTGTCCCGTCAGTCGTCCTGCGCCGTCGTAGCTGAGCAGGGCAACGTTGCCAAAATCATTTGTCTTTAGCGTTGCTCCGGCCGGGAGCGCCCGCCGGGCAACAACCCTCCCGTTCACCGGCCCGTTAGCATCAGCCATAGCGACCAGGTTATTTCGTGAGTCATATCGATAGTCAAAAGACTGTCCAAGGTTGTCTGCCATCTGCTGTAAGCGGCCAAGGGCGTCAAAAAAGTATGTGGTCAGGAACTCTTCTTCACGCACGCCGGCGACCTGAGATATATCGACCTCTCGTACTTCAATGCGATTGCCGCTGTCGTCATAGGCACATTCGACCGTGTTGCCGGCCGGATCACGCGTCCTGACTATCCTGCCGGCCCCGTCATAGTCCGTACGATAAGTTTGAGAATCGTCTTCGATCCTGAAAGTCCGTCGCGAATTGCGGTCGTATTCGTATCGCGTGGTTATCTTGCCATCGTCGGGCGTGAGTGTCCCCTCGGTTAGAACGATTCGACGTTCGGTGGCGACACCATCCGGGACAAATAGTAGTTGATCTTCCTGGGCCAGTCGTTTGAGTTCGTCGTATATATACTCGGTGACGCGGAGTGACCCATAATCAGCGCCGGAGTTGTCCTTGGGACTGGTGCCGCCGGACGGTCCCCTTTTTCTCTCTCTTATGACGCTGCTCGCAGGGTCGTATTGCACTTGGGTACTGTTGCCTACTGCGTCCGTGACTTCTGCTCTTCGGCCAAACCCGTCGTAGCGAATAGTCGTCACGTCTCCTGTTCCCGCGATCTGACTCGCATTGGCGGATGAACCGTCCGTATCGGCCGCGTCCACGGACTCGGTGAGATCGCGGTTCTTGTCGTAATTGAAGGTGAGCGTAGAAGGCACACCGCCTCGTGGATTGAAGGGCCCCGATGGCGCGCCGAGCGTTCCAGGTTCAGCAGATAACGCACCTGTCGTAGAATGGAAGAGCAGATCACGCTCATCGAAGACGGAGGTCACGGCATTTCCTTCGGGCATAACGACGAGGGTGCGATTCCCGTTAGCGTCATAACGGTATGCCGTCAGCAAATTCTTGCCGACGTTAACCTCCTGTGCGATCTCTGTTACTTTGTCGAGTATGTCGTATTTGAGTGTGACGTCGACGAACCCTCCCGTGTTCGACGTATCGCCTCGGTCCTCAATCTCCTGCCGTATGACATTGTTATTGAAGTCGAAGCAGATATTCTCACGATAGCCGAACGCGGTGAGCGAAAGCGGTTCGGCCGGGTCGCCGCTCCCAATCGCAGGGACGGCAGCCGCACGGATTATCTGGACGACCTGGTTCAGTTCATTGACAAAGTAGTCGGTGCGGACGTCGCGTCCGTCCGTTACACTTGTGACGTTGCCGACGTCATCGTATGCAAAAGTATTGCGGATGTTAGTAGGGAGCGGGTTGGTGCGATTGTTCCGGGTAGCGCCCGAAGTCGTGTCTTTGATTTCCTGCCGGAGGTAGCCGCCGGTTGATGAGTTGCTGGGTCTTCCATCGGCGGGCGGTGGCGAATCAACGGTATCGCCATCCGGGTCCACCTCTGAGTAGTATTCGTATGTATGTTCATTTCCTTCCGGGTCTACCACGGAGGTCATCTGACCGAAGCCGTTGTAGCGAAATAGGGTGACAAATTGCTGTAGCTGACTAGCCTCGATTTGCGCCTGATTTGAATCGGGCAGGAGGACGACCGAAGGCTCGATCTTTAACACGACATTGCCTGAGATGCGTACGGATACGTCTCCATCTCTGTTAAGGTCACCAAGGCCGAGTTCAATCCCGGCGGCTCCTAACCGCGCCTCAACCTCACGCGTAGTGACCCCAAGCTCTGTCGATAGCAAAGACAAAACGCTGGCACGGTTTCCCTCCTGAAAGTCAAAAAAGTAACGCGTCGTGTACCGATCGCGTGGTGACCGGCCGGTCGGATCCGGAATGGCCGGAACAAAAGACGCGTCCAATCCTCGGGGGTCAGTGAACGCCGCCACCTGCTGATAAATTGGTTCGTATGTAGTTTCCGTAACAATCGTCGACTGATCGCCTCCGCGTTTCGCGTCAGCGACTTGCCGGCTTCGTATCAGATTGCCTTGTTGAAAGCGCGGAGTACCCCTGTCATCGAGAACATTCTCGATCGAGTTGCCTTCCGGCATCAAAATCCGCACCGACAGCTTGTCCCGGTTGTATTGCCCTTTTGTAATGAATGAGACAGGCTCGTTGTTACGCAGGCCCCGGGTGAACTCCCGCTTCTCGATCAGAGTGTCGAAGGGGCTGCACAAGTACTCGGTCATATTCCCTTTTCTGTCCTCGGTCGACGTCTTGAAAAGGGGCGTGTTGGTTGAGGGAAGGTTGAGCGGTTCTGGCGCAATCACCTCGTAGCGGTATGAAATCGTCCCCCCCGACGGCACGCCGGTCGCGTTCTGGCCCCCAATCGTGTAGAGGCTAACCTTGTCGAGGCTTTCGGGGTCGTCGCTATTCGCGTTATATATCAGAGTCTCGCGGTTGACGGAGGAACCGGATGCCGTCTCATTTGGGTATTGAACAGCTTTGAGATTATGCAAGAGCCGCCGCGAGTCTGTGTCAGACAGAAGGGCGCTCACATCAGCCTTTCGCGTATAACTGTAACGATACGTCTTGCCAGCAGCGAAATCATTGCCATTGGGCGTCGACTGAACCGTGGGAGAAGTAGCTGAGATCAGGTTTCCTTCGTCATCATAATCGAATTCGATCTTTCTTCCTGTCGAAGAATGGTCCCGCTTGAAATCTTCAATCTCTTTTAGCCGCCCCCTACGCCCCGCGTTCGAGTCGTCTGCTCGGTAATAACGATAAGCTATGTTACGCCCCAATGTATCAACCACAGTAGTCAGGACATACTTCGAAAGGCCTTCCGGCCTGCCGAAAAGAAAGCTCATCACATTACCGTTGCGGTCTTCCATCCGTATTAACCTGCCGGGTATGTTCGGATCGTTGAATCCTTCGTAAGTTCTCACCAGCCCGTCATCGCTACGCAGCTCGAACTCGCCCCGGGAATTAATGCGCAACTGCTCGAAATACTCCATCGGAGCGGCGAAGTCGTTCGGCCCTGTCTTTATGAAAAAGTCCGTGCGCAACGAGTCTCGGAACGCGATTACCTGATCGCCATCCGGCATGAGCCTGTCGCTATAGCTGAAGGCCCAATCCTCTCCGAAATCTCCCGTTGCTATCGTCCGAAGGTGACTGGCCTCGCTGCGGTTCGTGCGGACGAACTTGTAATCGAAGCCCCTACCTGGAATGGTCAAGTCATTCACGCGAAGCGATTGTTCGCCCGAATAGAGGGCGACGCGCCCACCACCCGTGTCCTGAAGGTCGGATGAGATTCCTTGAGAGTAACAGCCTTCGCACCGCTTCGGATTAGTTATTACACCATCGATCATCAGCACCGCTCCGGAATCTGCTTCAAAGACGCACCACACAAGCCCCTGCCCGGCATAGCCGGCCTGCAATTGAACATGGGCCGTTCCTGTGGAATCGGTCTTGACCATCGCGCCATCGGGAGACAACGCAGTGCCCTCAAGAGCAATAAGGTTTACGCTGTGGATCGTTTCAACCATACCCTCGCGGAGGAAATGAACTTTCAGGTTAGCAGCGCCGGGGGGATCAACCGTAAGCGTTAGATTGACTGGTACGTCGTTGACGAGGGTAAAGAAAGGACGATCGACACTGATGGAGGAAATGATCAGAGGTTTCCCGGCAAGCTCTGCATTTCCAATGGAAGCCATCGAATCCAGCGTGCCTTGAAAAACGCCAGGCCGCCAAAACGAACTCCCGCTAATCTGAGAGATGATATCGGTTTCTCTATGGCTGGAGAGAAGGCCAGTCAATACCGGGAATTCCCCTATCGCGCCGTTTGTCGTTTGCAAAGTGACCGATTGGTCAAACTCAACTCCGCCTCGGCCCGTTGTTTCGGGGTTGGCCTGCGCCGAGACCTGAGTTCGATAGCCGCTGATGAAGAAAGAAAACAACACTACTAACAGAACTGTTGTTTGGAATTGGAAAGCTATTATTCGCTTCATCGCCGTATCTCCTTTTCGGACACAAGACTGGTTCAGCGCGGGGGCTTCTGGTAACCGCCCACGCGGCAGAACACAGCGCTATGTACCCGAAGCGCCTTCGCAGAAAACTGCAGTCACTGCGAACTCACTTGCGAGGCATTTTTAGTATGTGAAGCCGGCAAATCTCAGCGGGAGTGGCGATGACACAACCCCTCTACCGAAACTCCCTGGCAGCAAATCGACCTTGTGATATGTTCTACGGTTCCGACAGTCCGTTTCAAGCAAGGAGTGCTTGCGGACACGCAACAGAACGGAGTCTAAGTTTCAGTAACTACTTTGGGGCGATTACCGCGGTTGGTAATGCTCAACACAAAGCTAGAGCATTCGCCGTGCCAACGGGCGTTCGATACACATCGTTGCTGCGCTTCTTTTTGTAAACTAAACGCCGCGGTGGGTTTGATGTATTTTCGACAACTCGAGCTCTGAGATTTATGTCACCTCGATCGCTCGTTCGTGGAAACTAAGTTTGCGAACTAGGTATTCAGAAGGCATTCACTATCCAGTTGGGCATGGTCTCATATTTTCGATACGGCTTTGGCTCGTGGCCATTCTTACAAATGACCACGAGCCGAATCACTACCAAAGCGTCAAGAGCAGCTTTACCCCGGCAGCGGCGCCGATACGTGCTCGTGGACGATCAGCCACTTGCCGCCGCGTTTCTCCCATATCGCGGTGTGGCGGCACTCGAGCTCCATCGACGCTCCCCCGGCCTTGGGTGTCGCTGACAAATGAAACGTCAACGTAGTCCATACTACCGTTCCTCTCTGCGTTACCCTGAGATCATCGTTCGGAGTGAGCTTGCCGCTGGACATCGTCTCCGTGAAAGCTTTGATTACGCCGGCGCGATAGTCCGCCCAGTTTTTGTATTTCAAA
Organism: Blastocatellia bacterium; assembly: GCA_035607285.1. Lineage (GTDB taxonomy): Bacteria > Acidobacteriota > Blastocatellia > UBA7656 > UBA7656 > Onstottus_A. The sequence continues at coordinate 13,538 of DATNBZ010000004.1, forward strand.
GGAGCTACGTCAAAGAACGGCAGATCCGCGTCTTTGGCATAATACTTCGCCGCTTTATCCGGATCGAGCGTGCTCCACGCCGCGTAGTACTGATCGATCAGAGTCTTGAATTCAGTTTCGAAGGCGAGCTTCGCGTGAGCCGGCTTTTTTTGGGCTGACGCGCACACAGCAATCACGAGCAATACTGCCGTCATCAATACAGTTCGAACCAGCGGCTTCATCATCATCGAGTTCCTCCGTTTTGTCAGTGATGCCCAGTCTACGCGGTCAATTCACGGACTGGATTTCAGCAAGTTATCACAGCGGCGATGTTCGACAAACTTCAGTTTGTCGCGGTGCCTGGTTATTGTCCGACAAACTTCAGTTTTTCCCGGTGCCGGCTTTTTGTCGACAAGCTGAAGTTTGTCGGACACTCAGCCGGACATCACTTTCTTGACACCCCATATCTGCTTTGCTAGATTCGGCTCTTAAGGCAACTCACCTTGCGGGGCCACAAACCGCACGGCTTTATGAATAGAAAAGACCTTTATTTTCTCGCAGTCGCCGTCGGCATAATAGCCCTTTTCACTGTTCTCTGGATGATCGGGCGCAAGCCTCCCCCGTTGACGACAAGGGCCGAGCACGCGGGGCTATCTCATACCACGCCGCGCGAAACCTGCTGGAGCTGCCACACACCTGAATCGAAAGCCTGGCTGCATCATCCAAAAAAGGGTAAGCCGCCGGATAAGACGACGCCCTGCGCCGCGTGTCACAAATTCCCGGACTCGCAGGTCGTCGCGTTTTTTTCCAGTCCTGAGAAGGGGGTTGAACTCATATGGTCAAACCGGCAACTAAAGTAAGACCCGAGCAGTATCTCAACTACATAGGCGGAGAGTGGGTAGCGCCGTCATCCGGCAATTATCTCGACAACTACAACCCGGCAGACACTCGCGACCTCGTCGGCCGGTTTCCCGCGTCGAACTCCGAAGACGTCAACCGCGCGGTCGATATCGCAGCCGAAGCCTTCAAGTCCTGGCGAAGAGTCCCCGCGCCTCGTCGCGCTGAGATTCTTTTCAAAGCGGGCGAGATCCTCATCCAACGCAAGGAAGAATGCGCTCGCGATATGACCCGTGAGATGGGTAAGGTGCTTAAGGAAGCACGCGGCGATGTCCAGGAAGCAATCGACATGACTTACTTCATCGCGGGTGAGGGTCGAAGGCTTCATGGTTACACCACGAAAGCCGAGCTTCCCAATAAGTACGCGATGTGCTCGCGTGAACCAATCGGCGTCTGCGGATTGATAACGCCGTGGAACTTCCCGATGGCAATTCCGTCGTGGAAGATCCTGCCCGCCCTTGTGTGCGGGAACACGGTCGTAATCAAGCCTGCCGAATACACGCCGCTGTCGACTTACAATCTTGTTTCGGCCCTGGCCGAGGCCGGCATTCCTCCAGGCGTGTTGAACATAGTAGCCGGCCGCGGTGTTGAAGTCGGCAAGGCCCTTCTCGAGCACGAAACAGTGAGATTGGTCTCATTCACCGGCTCGACTGAAGTTGGCCGGATAATCGGCCAGAGCTGTGCCGCTACCGACAAAATCTGTTCGCTGGAGATGGGCGGAAAGAACGCGATTATGATCATGGAAGACGCCGATCTCGAGCTCGCGCTTGAAGGAGTCTTGTGGGGCGCCTTCGGCACAACCGGTCAGCGATGCACAGCCACCTCACGGGTCGTCGTGCATAAGAAGGTCGCAAAGAAGTTTGCGGGCATGCTCGCCGATCGCGCAAAGCACTTGAAGCTGGGACCTGGTCTGAACGAGAAGAGTGACGTCGGTCCGGTGATCAATGAAGACGCGGTCGAGAAGATCCTGGAATACATCGAGATCGGCCGCCGTGAAGACAATGCCAAACTAGTGTGCGGCGGTCGTCGCGCCGAGAAAGGCGACTTGAAACAAGGCTTCTTCATCGAGCCAACCGTATTCTCAGAGGTCACTCCTCAGATGCGAATTGCCCAGGAAGAGATTTTCGGGCCTGTGGTATCCGTGATCGAATGCCGTGATCTCGATCACGCAATTGATATCGTCAACGGCGTGAAGTATGGGCTGTCGGCGTCTATCTACACACAGGACACCAACCGCGCTTTCCACGCAATGGAAGACGTGCAGACCGGGATCTTTTACGTGAATGCGTCGACGATCGGCGCTGAAGTACACCTGCCGTTCGGCGGAACGAAATCGACCGGGAACGGTCATCGGGAAGGCGGCACGCAGGTGCTCGATATCTTTTCGGAGTGGAAGGCTGTTTACGTGGACTACTCCGGCAAGCTTCAACGCGCGCAGATTGATAACTAAAATAGTCCGTAGTCCGTAGTCAGTAGTCCGTAGCACGACTTACAAAGACTAGAGAGGGCCTAATGACTACGGACTAATGACTACGGACTACTGACTAACTAAGGACTAAGGATTAAGGACTAAGGACTAAGGACTAAGGACTACCATGATTGTTGGTTTACCAAAGGAAGTGAAAGATAACGAGTACCGCGTGGGACTCGTGCCCGCGGGTGTCAAGGCGCTGACCGATGGCGGCAGCACGGTTCTGGTGCAAACCAAAGCCGGCGACGGCTCCGGGATTACCGATCAGGAGTACGTGACCGCCGGCGCTGAGATAGTGAGTTCCGCTGAAGAGGTCTGGTCCCGAGCGGAGATGGTAGTCAAGGTCAAAGAACCCATCGCCTCCGAATACGGATTTTTGCGCGAGGGACTGATCCTATTCACTTATTTGCATCTCGCACCTGCGCGCGAGCTGACACGTGCGCTGCTTGACGGCGGCGTCATCGGCGTCGCTTACGAAACCATCACCAACGATCAGGGTCATCTTCCGCTGCTCACGCCGATGAGCGAAGTGGCCGGGCGAATGTCAATACAGGTCGGCGCCACCTACCTGGAAAAGATCAATGGCGGACGCGGCGTGTTATTGGGAGGTGTTCCCGGCGTCGCGCCCGGCCGGGTCACGATCATCGGGGGCGGAGTCGTTGGAACCAACGCCGCGAAAATCGCCGTTGGGTTTGGGGCTTCGGTCATTATTATCGACCGCGACCTGGAACGGTTGCGTTATCTGGACGATATCTTCGGCAGCCGCATTCGTACGCTGGCTTCGAACCCATACACGATCGCCGAATCTGTTGCCGCGTCCGACCTGGTCGTGGGCGCGGTGCTGGTGCCCGGAGCGGCGGCGCCTAAACTGGTGACGCGCGAGATGCTGCGCGATATGCCTCGCGGATCGGTGATCGTCGACGTAGCGGTCGATCAGGGCGGCTGCATTGAAACGACAAGGGCGACTACGCATAGCGAGCCCACCTATTACGTCGAGAACGTACTTCACTACGGAGTGACCAATATGCCGGGAGCGGTGCCGCGCACATCGACGTTTGGGCTAACCAACGCAACCATGCCCTTCGCTTTGAGACTTGCGAAATACGGAGCGGTCGAAGCCATAAAAAGAGATCCGCATTTGAAGCGCGGAGTGAACACATACAAAGGCAAGGTTACTTACCAAGCTGTTGCAGACGATCAGGGACTCGAATATACACCGATTGATAATCTCATGTAGTCGCGACACTCAATGCCACGACAGATCCAGCGCGGCCTCGTTCTTCGGTCCCACTGTCCCATCCTTTAAACTCGCTTCCCAGATCGCAATGTGGTTCCCGCTGGAATCCGCATAACTGAATTCAACCGCGATGGGTTCATCGGGCTGGGCCGGCAGTGCTCGCCAGCCTTCGATGCTTATCTCCTCACCCTGGTCGCGACGATAGTAGACGGTCGAGTAGAGATACTGCTGAACGGTGAAGTTCTCTTTGCGCGAGTTGCTTTCCTTTACGAGGCGAATGGCCTTTTCAGATTGAGGCTGACGGCGCTCGCGCACGAGTACAAATGCGTCGACGGCTACAATCAGCACCGGCAACACAATGAAAACAATCTTTGGCCAGCTAATGGGTGATCGCATTTTTGAGGCGCTCAGCTCTTCTCATAGCGCGGGATGATTGCGCCGCAGCGCGGACAATCCTCATCAAGCCCGTCTTTTGACACGCCAAAGCCGCACTCGGGACATCGTCGCTGATTGATCCTGCGCTCGACGACTGCATAAGTCGTGAGCGCAACGCCGCTAAATAATATCGCGAGTATGAGCCACATAACGCTTGCGAATTCAGCCGCTGCCTCTTATGAATTTGCGGGCGGCCGAATAATTGAAGAAAGACGCCATTGCGAAGATCACCGTCGATCCGCCGGTCACTACAAGCATCGGCGCACGGGCGGACTGATATGAGTCGAAGGTCAAATATGCAAAGACCAACGCGATCAACGCGCACACGATTGCGTTTCTTTGATAAGCGTAACCGGTTTTCTGAGATGCGGTTTGATTCCGGCGAATCAGCTCGTTGATCGCCTGGACTTCCTGCTCGCAGGCGCCGACGCATGCGACTCCGTTACCGACATCGACCGCACAGGCATGGCAAAGCGCCTTGTTACAGTTCTTACAAATCGCTACCGCGTCGGAGCCGTCGTGATTGAAGCACTTCATAGAAGTAGCACAGACTTTAGTCTGTAGTTTATTTCGAGGTTATCGACCAGCTACAGACTGAAGTCTGTGCTACGCCCTCGCATTAGCTCCGGCCATCCGCAGATTCTCATTGAGTTGAGCGTCCCGGCGAACGCGCCATATTTTGCTGTCCAGGTAGTAGTGAGTGAACGCGCCGCCCCAGATGAAGGCCATCAGGAAACTGTCAGGCTGAACGATCGTGTAGTGAGGTATGTGATAGAGCGCACCAAACAAAAGCGCGAAACCGATGTAGGTCCAGACGCTCTTGCTGATCACCGACGCCGCGCCGTAGTTCTTCGAGCCCTCGCGCGCATATTTGTTCCGGTTGTGAAACCAGATTATACGATGGTACTGAATGTTGTGATAGATGGTCAGCGTCGCGACCGCCGCCAAAGCCCCGGCCGTCGCTGGCTGCACAGGCTCGAGCAGTCTCAGCACTATCCAATGCATCGGCAACGCGGCCGCCAGCAACAACAGCTTGGGCGCGTTTATCGGCTGCTTCAGGTAGAGTCTTTGACCCTGACGCCCGGCGAACAGAATCAACGATACGACAAAAGCTGAAAAGACAAGCGTCTCAAACCACCACACAGTTTCTGAATGCGCTGAAAGGCCCATCGTCTCCAGCCTTTCCTTCGCGGCGTAGCTATGAGTAAGAAACCTGACAAACGGATAGGTCATGCCGAGCAGGATGAACGCTCTGTCAATCAGGTTATCGATCTCCGCGAGATCGCCGTTCTTCTTCTTGTACAAGATCATGAAGCCGTAGTGCTGTTTCACGAGATGGTAGTAGGCCCACATCGAGGCGAAGAAGAAGAAGACCGGCCCCCAAGCTTCCGTGCCGAGGACCTTCATCCGGCCCGCAAGCACCATCGCCGGTCCGAGAAGGAACAAGGACAGGGTCCCATAATAGAGCTTCGCGCGCTTCCGCCTCTCTTCATTGTCGGCGTAAGTTCTCGAGATCGTGCCGAAAACATGAGGCCCGTCGAACCCCAGCGCCCAAATCCAGGTCATGATCATCACTGACAAGCCAAGCCTGACCAGTACCAGGTTTGCCGCAAGAAAGGCATAACTTGTGACGACGCTCCCGATGAACCAGATAAGATCGTCTCTCTTGTTGATGATCCAGCCGTAGGTGACCGAATTCCGTCTGCTCTCCTCTACAGCAACCGCTGCCGATGCCATGGTTCCTCTCCTCTGCGCTTCACTGCGTGACGTTGCCCTTCCGGGGCGAAAACCCACCGACCAGTTTCCAATCCTCTGATCGAGCGGCGTAATCCTCGTTTGTACTCGCATACTAATAAGAATCCCGGATTGCTTCAAGTTCGAGGCGCGCCTAGTCTAGCAAACGCGCACGCCGTCTCCAAAGTTGGTTTGGCTACAATTCGCGAATCAGCAGGCAATGGGCGGTTGATGTTTAGAGTTCAAGCTTTAGCTTGCTCTTGAGCTTTGTGCGTTTAAAAATCGGCAAGCTAAAGCTTGAACTCTAAAACTGGACCTCTTACCGAGCAGCACACTCAATTGTTCGCTATTCGTCATGTTGCTATTCTGACCCGAGACGACTGCGTCTCAATCAATGGATCAGGCTCAGGCGCCCCCAGTGACTGCAGAATGGAGGAACGGTGACCAAATCAACAGAAGAGTTCAATGATTACCGCAAGCAAATGAACGAGCGCATACTCGGCAGCGATCATCTCGGGATCAAGCGGTTTTTCGCGCTCGATCACCAGGCCTACGAAGGCGGAGCGCTCGATTCGAAGACGAAAGAATTGCTCGGATTGGTTGCATCGCTCGTGCTCCGGTGCGATGACTGCATCACCTATCACGTGCTTCAATGCGCCGAGCAGGGAGTGTCTCGCGAGGAGTTCCTGGACACCTTCAACGTGGCGTTAGTCGTTGGCGGGTCGATAACGATTCCGCACTTGCGCCGCGCGTTTGAGAGGATGGACGAGGCGCTTGCGGAACCGAATGCCTGACGCGTCTTGCGAGATACAGTCACAAGACCTCGCGGCGAAGCTGCGGGAATACCTTCGACACTTTGTTTAACAGGTAGTCACCGTACGTGCCGCTGAAATCGTGAACGCTGGCTCGATCCCATCGCTTGTCTCTATCATCTTCGACGGACCTTCCCAGATCGATGGTTGTCACTTCAGCGTTGAAGTTCGGATCAAAGAAAAACGGAAACGACAATCGGCCGTGTTCAACCGGACTTCTTACGCGATGAGGCGTCGAACGATACAAGCCTCCGGTCATTCGATCAAGCATGTCGCCAATGTTACAAACAAATGAGCCTGGCATCGGAGGCGCATCGATCCAGCCTGACCTCGACCTCACTTGCAACCCGCCGGTTCGATCCTGCTTGAGAATCGTCAGCAGGCCGTAGTCTGTGTGCTCCCCGACTCCCCAGCCTTGTCCCTCCGAGGTTGCAGGGACCGCCGGATAGTTGAAGATGCGAAACAGAATAAGAGGATCGCGCGTGTAGCGGTCAGCGAAATAGAATTCGTTCAACCCGAGACTCAGCGCGATGCCCTTCATCAAGGCGTGGCCGAGCGATGTCATCGCACTGATGTACGTTAGGACCGTTTCTCGAAAAAGAGGAATGTCCGGAAAGAGATTCGGTCCATGCATTGGAGTTCCCGACGTAACAAGCGGGTGATTCGCATCGAGTTCGGCTCCGAAGTAAAGGCCTTCTTTGAGATCAGGCTTACCGGAAGTCAGCTCTCCTCCGACGGGGAAATAGCCGCGCCAGGCCCGGCCTCCCTTCTCCATAGCAATGTCGAGTTTCTTTTCGAGACCCTGCGAAAAAAATGCCCTGCTCAAGTCTTCGAGCTCCGCTTGAAGCAGCTCATCGACGTGATGTCCGACTACGTAGAAGAAGCCCGACTCGCGGCACGCCTGCGCGATTTGAGCGGCAACGAGATTCCTGTCACCAACCCCGATCAGCAACGGTTCGATATCAATGATCGGCAGTTGAGTAAAGTCGCCAGGCATGGGCGTCCGCGCTATCGGTAGCAGTTCAGTCTGACTCTTTTCTATTATCAAGGAAGAATTAACCGCTGACTTTCGCTGACTGCGTTTCGCTGATCTGCGCAGATCAGCGTACCGAAGGCGGCGCAAATCAGCGGTTAATTGCGTCGGCGCGACAGACTGAACCGCGTCCGCGCTATCGATGTCGCTTAGAACGCACCTTCGTCAGCCGACGGACCGTAAATCGACGGCACCGGAATATCGTTCAGCCGCAAATAAACGCCAAGCTGCGCCCGGTGATGGACATTGTGATTCATCACGAAGCTCCGAAGGGCGGCGACTCGAGGAATGGCGAAGATCGTCTTCCCGCCCGACAAGAGAGTCCAGGTCTTGAACATCTCCTCATCGCTCGCTCCGGCGATCGCATCTCGAGCGGCAGCGACGTTGTCGTCAAACTTTTGCAGCAGCTCCTCCAGCGAGTTGACCGGGTCATTCGTGATCGGTTTCTCACCTTCGGGAGCGATGTCTATTGAATCTCGCTGAATTGTAATTGCAGCCCAGCTCGGCAGTGTCGCAAGGTGGGTCGCCAGCGGTCCCATCGCAAAGGATTTCTCGTGGGGCTTCCAATCGTATTTATCGAAAGGGACGCGCTCGAGAGTCTTTCGTGTGTTTGCCATCTCGTGATCGAACTCAGGTAGAAGTGCCTGACTGATTGCCATATGTTCCTCCAGTTCGAATTTGGTTTGTTGATCTCAAGAAGCATAATGACGGCGACCCGAAGTGTCCATCGCCTGCCGCTCCTTCGCGTGCTTTGCGGTCCTTTGCGCCTTTGCGCTGAGTATTTGGTATTGACACAATACTCAACGCAAAGACGCGAAGGACCGCAAAGCACGCGAAGGTTATTAAGCAACGCATAATCCGAACAATTGACAATACGTACCCCCACTGCTACGGTAAATATGAACTGAGTTCAGCTCACTCTCTTCTCAGCCTTTCTGGAATCACCCAGACTATCTGAACCTTACAGCTCACCAGAAAGGATACCTATCATGTCAGCCAAACTGTTTATTGGAAATCTGTCTCCGGATACCACCGGTGATGAACTCCGCGATCTCTTCAGCGAAGTGGGCCCCGTGGATTCCTGCCAGTTGATAACCGACCGCGACTCGGGGCGTTCGAAAGGGTTCGCGTTCATCGAGATGAACACCCTGGACAATGCGAACAGCGCCAAGACAAAGTTCAACGGCCAGGACCTTCACGGCAAACCGCTCAAGGTTAATGACGCAAAGCCCCGAACCTAGATTGGTCTTAACCGGTTCCGGAACCGATCAGGGCGACCGGCAACGTACCTGCTCCGTAAGGCGCTCATAGTTCCGTACGAAGCATCATACTTCGTTGGCCGCCTCTGCCTTCATTGCCAACGCTTTCAGTTAGGAGTCGCAAAATGTCAATCGAGAATCTCACACAATCAATAAGAACAGCCTCGTCTACGCGGACAGCGGCGATCATCGGGATCGTCGCACTCATAGGCGTCCCATTCGCGATGATAGCCTTCGGCGGCAGCGAGGCCAGCAAAGTTCCGTGGTTCATATGGGTGCTGGCAGCGCTGGTCGTACTGCTGGTCATCGGCGCGGGGTACTTTTTGTTCACGCGCACTCACGACGGGAAAGATATTTCCATCAGACCAAACTCGCGTTAGTCGCCAAGCAACGTCCGAACATCAACCGCGTCTGACATACAACGGAGGGATTTCTGTATGCTTGCCATTGGAAACAAAGTCATCTATCCGAGCCACGGTCCTTGTCTCGTAAGCTCTATCGTCAACAAGACGGTTAATGAACAGCCGATGTCGTTCTATCAATTGCTGGTGCTCAATGATCAGCGCGGGCAATTGCTGGTGCCGGTTGATAAGGCCAAGGTTGTAGGGTTGCGCCCGCTGGTTAACATGCCCGAAATCCCGGCGCTTCTGGATCAGCTAAAGAGACCGTCGACCGCATCGACTGACCGCAAGCAACGCGTGCGCGACAACCTGAAACTGCTTCTGTCGGGATCGGCGTTCGATCTGGCCGAGATCGTTGAATCACTGACCGAGTTGATTGAAACAAAGCCGTTGTCGTTCGGCGAGCGCGGGACTCTCGAACGAGCGAAACGTTTGCTGGTTTGTGAGATCTCGGAAGTGACCGGCGAGAGCAAGCAGGAAGTCGAGGAGCAAGTCGATCGGGCGCTCACGTCTCGAATCGGAGCAAAGGTAGGCACCGCATGAACTCAGTTCAGCGTTCAGCGTTCAAAGTTCAGAGTTCGGCCTTTAGGCTTCCGGTTAGAGACGAAATCGGATCATCAGAATTCCGCCCGTTTTCATTGGAATTTGTCATCCTCCTCGGGAGGCTGAATCTCCTCAGCCACTAACTCACGCCACGCCGCCAAGATCTCCGGCCCTGCTTTCATCGTCTGGAGAGCCTCCGCGACAGGTCCGCTCGTGGTCTTTAGTTCAGGAAACTGCAAAAGCAACATCGCGATGTCCCGCCTGTCTGTGAAAGATTTGGGCTGGCCGCGACGGCGATAGTAAGAGACTACTTTGCTGGCAATTAGGTCTGGAGGAGCAATAACCAATACGCCTTCGACTCGTTGCGCCGATGGCAAAGTCTCTATAGGCCTGACATCGACGAGATGTCGATTGCCAGACTTCTGAATCTGAAACAAACGATAGCCGCGACCCTCGCTGATCTCTCGAACACGGACCGCAATATGAAAGCGCTGATTGAGATGCTCGCGCAACTCCTCCGCTAAGTCTTCGGCTCGGGTTGAAAGAACATCAACATCCTGCGTCATTCGAGGCTCGGAGACATACGCATTGACAGCTTGAGCACCGAACACAACTCCATCGTCGCGATCGCGCAGAAACGCCAACACCGCGTTTTGAATGGTCGCAAGCGGCAGAGGTTCACTCATCGCAAACTCCTGAAACGTTAGTGTACCTGCATCGAACATCGTTGGGATCCTCGAACTCGAGCTAAGCGTCAATCGATCGAGCGGCAATAACGCTCACCGCAACCGCATCTTGGCACTTATGAGCTAGTCAAGCGGCGGCGAACTCGGTCTCTTTACGCGTTTCAGGGTCGTGAAATGCTAGTACGATGTCTTCTTTGGGAACGCCTTCTCGCACAAGATCAGTAGCAATTCCATCCTCGGTCCAATCTTCTTCCACCCAGAACTTGCCATCACGAATGCGCACGTAGACGGTCATCCCTGCCACGCGTTCTCCATTTTGCCAGCCAAGGTTCATCCAGATGTAATCGTGGCGCTCCGGGTCTATGACAAGGAAAGTCTCAACGTCGCGATTTGGGCGGCGATTACATAGTTCGACGTACTCGGATAAAATGCGCTTAAGCAATTTGTCATACTCAATCAGCTTGTCCATTTCACAATCTCCTCGCGTTCCAGGTCCACGACTATCAGTGGAAGTCCATGTTTGCTTACAACGAATTGTATCGTTTCTTGGGCAAAGAATGCTGTGTAGGCTGCTTCACTCACAGCCACATACAGCTTCCGATCGGGTTCCGTCGCTTCCAGCAAATAGCGGTAGATGTCGTATTGGCCGAGGGCCTCTTTCAGATCCTGCAGCTTGGAAGCGCCAACGAAACTTTTGACCTCGACCACGATTTGCAGCCCGGCCCGCTCGGCAGCGATTGGTCGCTCCGCTCCTAGATCAGCATACAACTTGGTCTTCTTGTACTCGATGATGAACGGGTCGTCAGTTATGGTCCAGCCGTCCTTTATCAATGCCTGTTTCACAGCATTGTGAATGATATCGAGCTTAGGCATGGCGAAAGTATAAGCGAGGTTGAGAACAAAACAAACAGCCCACGTTGAATCAAGAGTAGGGGCCCCCCTCCCATTATCAGCACAAGTCCATCAAATCCTTTGGGCCGGCATCGAGGAAACAATCGCGCGTCCCTGATCGATTTTCCCAGTTTTGAGCCTACAGTCTTGGCGTAATTCAATCCTGGGTTTTAAGACAAGTTGGGCCTAAGACTTACCGTATCGCCAGCGCAAGTTGCCACACTCGCATTGGACAAACTCAGCGTTGCTGTCGTCAAGTTTGTAAACGGGTTTCTCGCAACCGGGGCACTTAAAGAATTGTAGCGCAGTCTCGCATGCATCAATAAGCTTCGCCGCCTCATTCTTGGCGACATCAAAGGAATGAGAAGACTTGTTCCCCCAAGACACAAGAAGCTTGTCGGCATCGCGGAGTGCCTCAATAGCCTCGTTGTATGGTTCGTGTTCCTTAGCGCCCGCCTTCTTAAAGCACTTAATGCCGTCCGAAATGAGTCGGAATAAGAAGTCGTGCGCTACTCTGTGGTCATTCTTTTCTCGATGTAGGTAAGGCAACCTGAGCTTGAGGCGTGACGCAATGAGGGCAAGTTCAACGTCCATAATTTTCCGCACTGTGTTTCCCGCAGAGTCAGGCGCATCGTCAAGCTTCATGCGGGCGTCGTCGAAGGTCGAGCTTTTGTCTGAGAACCTGATCCCGACATCAGGCGTCTTGTAGGGCATTAGTGACTTAAAAGTCCAGGCACCATTATTGAGTTGCTGCCTGAGTTCCGCATACCATTCACGATCGTGAGTCAGTACGATCACCTGGCCCGTTGCAAACTCCTTTTCCAGCAACTCAACGATCATACCCCGATGGCCACGATCGAGACTGATAATTACATCGTCAAGAAAAACAGGGCGATCCTGGCTCGCTTCACGCTTCGCCATAGCGAGAAAGAGACAAAGTCCAAGACTGTTCCTAAAGCTCTCGGAAAGCGTCAACCGTGGTGAATTCTGTTCAACGCCATGGAAGTTCAGGCGAATGTCAATCGCCTTCTCCCCGTCGTTCGGGATGTACAGTTCGACGTTCTTGATTCCATCGGTCGGATGCAGAATGCTCCACATATCACGGATATCCGAGGAGATTTCATCAATGACCTTCTGAGACTGTAACCTAATCTCGTCCCTAATACTCTGCTCCAGGGAATTGATGAACAAAACTAGAGCTTTGGCGCGTGCTAATCTCGCCGTTTGCTCAGTTCCTTTGATGAGCGCTTCTGCTGTTTCAACGGCTTTGGAATCCTTCCAAAGGTCAGCGACCTCCGCAGGGGCCTCCAACGAGGCTACGGCAGCAGCCTCGTTCAAAACCGTGACGTTTTCGGCGATGTGTGTCAGGTCGCTAGCAGAACATGATTCACGGAGTGCTTCAACGTTCATGCTGTCGAGATAATTGAACTGCGCCTTGAGACCTCCGTTCACAAGATCGTCGCGCCAGGCCTTCACACTTATCTTCTCTAGAGCGGACTTTATTGTTCTCACGCTACTACATAGTCGGCCGATGGTCAGCTTACGGTTCTCGAATGTGAGGGTGATCGCTTTAAGACGCTCCTGCTCAGCTGAGACATGAGCTTCAAACTCCTCCACTCCTATGGGCCGCCCGCAGGCTGGGCAGCTCACGTCTCCCTTCTCACCTGATAGCCTAGCGACAAAGGTGGCTGTAGACTGGAGCACGGTCAGCTTCTCCTTGATCAATGGTTCTACATTGTCAGTCAATTTGTCGGTCGCAGCTCGGACGGCGTCGATATCATCTTGCAGTCTCACATTCGCCGCATCTCTCAGAGCGAGGTGCTTCCTTTGGTCGGCTGAGAAGCTCTCGACGCGGGCCTTGATGGCTGTTTCGACTTCCCGACAATGATCTAGAGCGGCGGTCGTCGCACACCCGCAGTAGGCTTTGTGTAGTTCAGCAATTCTGTCGACCATGCGATCGTCGTCAGCGTGGCCGAAGATGGCTTCAGCTTTGACCCTCAATGCCGCGAGAGTTGCCTCTAGCTGGCTGAGTTTCGACTGTTGTTCAACAGATTTTCCGAGTTGCCTTAAGTTCTCCGCAGCAACCTCCATCCTGTGCAGGCCGAGGAGCGGCAAGAGCGCTGAGTATTTCACGCCTTTGGTCGCCCCAATGAAATTTGCCAACTCATCCTGGCGGAGGACTGTGCGCCGGTAATCCCAAGTATTGATTGCGACCTTGTCGGCCCCAGAACTCTTGAGAATGCCATCTCGATCAATCTTAACCTCAAGCTCACTCTTATCTTCGAATCTGATCCATAACTCAGTTCTTGCATCCTTCGGCGTATGCGTGTTAATCAGGCCCTTCTCTTGATGCTTTCCGCTATATTCGTGCGCTAGATGTCCGATTTTGCCCTCATTGATCACATATTCGACCGCATCAACGAAGGAAGACTTGCCAGATCTGTTCTCTCCATAGAGGACCACCGATTTCGAGCTCAGGACTAGGGTTATCGGCTCGGCGGCTCCGCGAAACCACGCGAGGGTGAGAGTATCAATTCTCATCGGATAACTCCTCGCGATCGTCGTCGGAAGTCACCATATCCTCTATCAGTGCGTTCGCGATCGCCGTTAGCTCCAATGGGCGAAGTTGACGCTCACCGAGCGGACCGACGAGTAACCCTTCAAGCCGTATCGTAGTGGCCGCTGTCACTGGCGCCCGGACTCGTGCGGCGTCAACGCAGGTTGCAATCCAATCAGAGTCTTTTGACATTTGATGTGTCCATCGCTGTTAACCGTTTGTGCGGTGTGCGGTCGGACCTCGATGCGGGAAACACAATTCTAGACCGCGCAACGAGAAGTCGCCAAGCCAATTTGAGTGCGGCTGCGGCACGAAGTATTCAAGAGTCGTTTAGCACCAAGAGAGATTTTCAGACCATAGTGCCGGGCTAGTACTTTGCTAGACCGAGGATAGCTGCCGACACATCATCAACCTGCGGCAATATCTCATCCTCAAGCTCCGGAGCATAAGCCACAAAAGTATCAAGCGAAGCTACTCTTCTCACCGGGGCGTCAAGATACTCGAACAACTCGTCCGCTATGCGCGCAGCGATCTCCGCGCCGTAGCCCCATGACTCGACGTCTTCGTAGACCACCAGCGCCTTACTCGTCTTACGGATCGATTGACTGATGGTCTCCCAATCGTAAGGCGCCAGGCTGCGAAGGTCGATCACTTCGACGCTGATCCCCTGCTCTTCTTCGAGCTTCTTCGCCGCTACCATAGAGCGATACACCGTTGCGCCATAAGTGATCACCGTTACGTCAGAACCTTCGCGCACGACGTTGGCTTTCCCGAACGGAATCATGTAGTCCGGGCCCGGATACTCACCTTTGTTGTGAGTCTGGCGATATAGATGTTTGTGTTCCAGGAACATCACCGGATCGTCGCAGCGAATCGCGGTCCGAAGCAGCCCGTTCGCGTCGAGCGCGTTTGACGGCATAACCACTCGCATGCCCGGCGTGTGAGTGAACAGCACTTCGCTGCACTGGCTGTGATAAATCGCGCCGCCCTTGAGGTATCCGCCGATCGCTACGCGGATCACCATCGGACACTTGAACGTGTTGTTCGAGCGCCATCGCAACGTCGTCACTTCGTTGCGAAACTGATGATAGGCCGGCCAGATGTAATCGAAGAATTGAATCTCGGGAACCGGCTTCAAGCCGCGCGTCGCAAGACCAACCGCGCGCCCGATGATGTTCGCTTCGGCAAGAGGCGTGTTGAACACCCGAGCGCTTCCGAATCGGCGTTGCAGATTGTAAGTGACTTTAAATACGCCGCCCTTCCCTTTCACTTCTTCGAGGTGTTCTTCGCGGCTGCAATCGGCAACGTCTTCGCCGAAAACCAGTATGCGCTCGTCGCGAGCCATCTCGTCGTGCAGGCAGGCGTTGATCAAATCGAGCATGGTCTTTGGAGAGCGTGTGTCTTGCTCATCACCCGCCGCAGTCTGGATGGCTGCGCTCCCTGTGTTGTCGAAGTCTTTTGAGGTCGGATCAACATCAGGCGAATAGAGAAACAAGCTCGCGCTATCCACCGAAGGCTTCGCCGCGGCGATAGCTTCGTCGGCGGCGCGGCTAACGTCATCATCAACTTCCTCGGCGATGCGTTTGATGTCGTCTTCGGTGGCGATTCCCTCACCGAGCAGCAGCGCACGGCACCTGAGGATAGGATCGTTGTGCGTTTCATTCTCGAGTTCTTCGACACAACGATATTGTTTCTCGTCGTCGGACTGCGAATGTGAGTAGGGCCGCACGACATGCGCGTGCACAAGCGCGGGCCCGCGCCGCTCGCGGCAATGAGCGACCGCGCGCTGCAACGTTTCATAACTCGCAATCGGGTCGCAGCCGTCCACTTCTTCGATAAGCAGGTTTGGAAATCCGGCCACCAGTTTAGAAATGCTCGCGCCGGCGGTTTGAACTTCAACCGGAACCGAGATCGCGTAGCCGTTGTCTTCGATCAGGTAGAGCACCGGCAGCTTCAGGTTGCACGCGGTGTTCAACGATTCAAAGAACTCCCCTTCGCTAGTGGTGCCGTCGCCGGCGGATACATAAACGATTGAGTCGTGTTGATAACCGTCGACGCGCTTGCCGGGATCGCCGATCAACTCGGCTCGATAGGTTGCTTCGGCGCAGCCAACAGCTTGAAGAAATTGAGTGCCGGTCGGAGATGATTGAGAGACGATGTTAAGCGGCTTGCTGGCCCAGTGGCTTGGCATCTGGCGTCCGCCGGACGCGGGATCGCTGGCGGCGCCGACGGCTTGCAGAAACATGTCCGTAGCGCTGACGCCGAGCGCAAGGCACAACGCTCGATCACGATAGTAAGGATAAAACCAGTCGTGGCCGGGCTTCATTGAAAGCGCCGCGGCTACCAGGACGGCTTCGTGGCCTGCCCCGGAAATCTGAAAGAAGATTTTGTTCTGCGCCTTGAGCTGAAGCTCTTTGTCGTCGATGCGGCGAGACATCAGCATCAAACGATAGATCTTCAGCATGGTCTCGTTACCAAGCTCGTTATGTCTTTCGATCTTTGGCTGACTGGCCATCCATCCTCCCAATTTCCGATTTCCAATTGCCGATTGCCGATTGCCGATTGCCGATTTTGGAGTTGTGGAGAAATTCTCAATCGGCAATCGCCAATCGACAATCGGAAATCACTTCATCGTTGCTGCTGAAGCAGGGCGATATTCAACTATGCGTCCGGCGATCGCCGAAGCGGCCACGGTGTAAGGCGAAGCCAGATACATCTGACCGGGTCCGCTTCGTCCGGGAAAGTTTCTATTCTGCGCGCTGATCACAACCTGCTGCTTGGAAGTGCTTACTCCGGGACCGGCATTAATGCAGGCGCCGCAACTCGGCTCGACGATGTTTGCGCCGACCTCGCGGAGCACGTCGATATAGCCGCGCTCTTCGCAGTACTGGCGTACTTCAACTGAGCCGAACTGAATAAAACATTGAACGTCGGCATGAACCCGAAGCCCGCGAGCGAGAGCTTCTCGGAACACGCGCACGTACATATCGAGGTCTTCCTTTTTGCCCGCGGTGCACGAGCCTCCGTACGCGATGTCGATCCGCACCGGCTCGGGAAGCTCGTCAATAAAGATTCCGTTGCCGGGATCACCCGGCGTAGCGATCATCGGCCGCAACTCGCTCGCGTTGATGTCGACGGTTGTCGCGTATTCGGCGTCCTCATCGCTTTTCAATCCGTCACACAGCCGTTCGGCTTCCTCGCGAGCGATCCCGCGCTCGACTAAAAACTCGACCGTCTTTGAATCCGCGCCGACGATGCCGGTGAACGCCCCGACCTCGGCCGCCATGTTTGTCATCGTAGCGCGTTCGTCGATGTTGAGATCGGCGACGGCCTCGCCCGTGTATTCAACCAGACGGCCGATCGCATCGCCGTTGCGAACAAGCGGCGTTCGCAGTATCGCGAGCATGAAATCCTTCGCGGTGACGTTCTCAGGTTTGCGCCCGGACACGCGAATGCGCACTTGCTCGGGCACGCGAACGCGCACGTCTTTGGTGATCCACGAATTGAAAACGTCAGTGGTGCCCACTCCAAAAGCGACGCACCCGACGGCTCCGGCGTGCGGCGTGTGCGAGTCCGAGCCAATGATGATCTGCCCCGGCAGCGCATAGTCCTGGAGGATCAGGCTATGGCAGATCGCCTCGGAGCCTTTGCGATCCACCTGTTTTCCGTGAAGCCGAATTCCCTGCTTGCGCGCGAAGTCTTCCTGCTTGCGCACGAGCTGATGCGCGAGATCGAGCAGTCCCATCGCCTTTCTTTCGGGAGGCATTACGTCGTCGAGAAAAGTCAGATGGTCCTGAAACAAATACACCGATGCCGGATCGTTGATCGGCTCATCGCCGACAAGCTGCTCGTAGAAGATGGCAGCCATCGGCGTCACGTACTCATGGCTGAATCTGATGTCGGTGCGAACGAAGCCCGCGTCACCGGGCCTGACGGCTTCAACGCCGACTCGATCTTTTGAGAGATCGGTTACGAAGTGCCTGGCGAATATCTTTTCAGCCAGCGTCATCGGGCGGGCGGGGGTGTCGATTGCCGGAAGCGAGGTCTTGCCCTGGAGCCTGGCGACGTTGAATGGAAACAGCCCGCCGTATTCGATAATCTGCCGAGTGATCTCGTCTTCGCCGCGGGTGAATTCTTCAAGCGGGATTTCTTCGCCTCTCGCGACGCGAGCGATCAGATCAAAGTTCGTCGAGGCCAGCAGCCCAAGGTTCTGGCAATTCTGCTTATAGATCCGTTCGATGTTCTCTGCGATGACAAGCCTGATTCCGGCCGCCAGTTCTGCATAAGGCGACTGTTCGCGGCTCGAACCCTTGCCTCGCCGCTTGCCGGAAACCGAAACCACGAAGCCGCCTTTCTTGACGTCTCCGCGCTTGACCGGAAACTCATCGCCGCACTTCAAGCCGAGGTAGACGAACTCGCCAAGTGTTTCGTCAAAGTGATAGCAGATGTAAGCGGGCGTGATCTCGTCCGTCGAGATGTCGTTTCTCAGGGCGGGAATATTGCTTATGTCCAGGTCATCGCCCTCGAGTTGCGAGCGAACCAGCGAGGGATCTTCCGCAAGGAAGAGGATGCGTCCGCTTAATTGTACTTGTGAGGGGCGCTTCTCAACCTTGCGATTCAATAGGCTTTCGATCATTCATGACTCCTCGATAGAATGTAAGACAAGGCAGCTTCGGGGAAAAGGCTCTGGTTATCAAGTTTTATTTTAACTCGGACGGTAACGCTTTGCCAAAAAGGATGGGTAGTGTTCGGATTCTGTGTTGCTTAATAGCCTCTGCGTGCTTTGCGGTCCTTTGCGCCTTTGCGCTGCGTATTGAAAGACCCAATACTCAGCGCAAAGCCCGCAAAGGACCGCAAAGCACGCGAAACTTATGTCATTTCAAATGCGAGTCGAACCAACGAACTACCCGATTGAGCCGGTCGATCAGGTGCTTCTCTTCCTGAAGGCCGTGCGGCTCTCGCGGATAAACAACAAACTCACTCTCGACCCCGTAGCGCTTCAATGCGCGATAGAACATCTGACTCTGAGCCAGCGGATCCGTGCGGTCGTTTTCACCATGCAACAGCAGCGTCGGCGTGCGAACGTTCCTGACATAAGTCATCGGCGAGCTCTTCGCAAACCCTTCGGGCTTCTCATAAGGCAGTCCGTAGAACCACTCATCATAAGCCGGCCCATCTTCGGTGCCGAACTCGGTTGCCAGATCGCTCATTCCGGCGCCCGCCACCGCGGCCTTGAATCGATTCGTTTGAGTCACCGCCCACGCAGCCATGTAGCCGCCATACGACCAGCCGCCGATTCCTAACTTGTTCCCGTCCGCAATACCGCGAGCGATCAGGAAGTCGACTCCTGCCATTACGTCTTTGAAATCTGCCCCGCCCCAATCGCCGCGATTCATCTCGACGAAGCGATGCCCGTAACCGACAGAACCGCGAATGTTCGGATAGAACACCGCGTATCCGCGCGCGGCCAGCAGTTGTCCCCACGAGTCGAACGAATCCGTCCATACGCCGGTCGGTCCTCCGTGAACCAGCACAACCAACGGAACCCGATTCCCATCAACATGGCCGCGTGGCTTCAGCAGCAACGCTTCGATTTCCGTTCCGTCGAAGCTTTTGTACCGCAGGGTCTCAGGCTTGATCAGCGACACGTTCTTCCAGCTCTCATTGATTCGCGTTACCTTTTCCGCTGGAGACTCGCCACTGGACAACCATAACTCAGGCGCTTCGATCGAGCCTTCTCCGACGAACGCCAGCAAGCCGCCTCTCACATCAAACGAAGCCGGGCGAATCTCTCCCCCGCTAAACGACGAGAGCTTGCCGTCTTTGTCGATGGCACAGAACTGGCTCCTGGAGCCGTTTGCAACGACCGCCAGAATCCCGCCGTCGGGCTTCCAGACCGCGTTAAAGATCGGCCGGTCTATAGTTGAGCCCGTCAGGTTTCGCGGCGCGCCTCCCTCGATCGGTTGCAGAAAAAGATCGTGAGGCGTCGGCCCGTCTACTCGCGCGGCTTGATAGGTCAGGCTTTTGCCATCGGGTGATATGCGCAGCGCGCCGAACGGACCTCGCGGCGCCGCTATCTCTTTCATCTGTCCATCCGCTATGGCGATTGCAAAGATGCGATGGGTGTCTCGATCGGACTCCGGATGGTCCGTCGCCGAAACGATCAACCTGTCGCCTTGCGGTATCCATTGCGCTTCTGAAATCTGCCAGGTGGCTGCGCTCAGTTGCCGCGTCTTCTTAGAATCGACGTCGATCAACCACAGGCGAGCGTGCTTTTCATCTCGATCGACGACTCGAGCGTCATCCTTGTCCTTTTCTTTTTTCTCTTCGGCTTCAGTTTTCGGGTCGGGAGCGATGAAGGCAATCTGCTTTCCGTCGGGAGACCAATCGAACGAGCGCACTCCATTCTTGCCCTGGGTCAATCGGGCAGCTTCACCGCCGTCGATGGGCATCAGGTAAATCTGCGGGGAGTCTTCTCTATCCGAAATAAAAGCCAGCTTATTTCCGTCGGGTGACCAGCGCGGCGAATACTCCGATTTCGACGAACTGGTGAATTGCGTCACCTCGCGCGATCGCACATTCAACATCCAGATGTGCCGGCTCCTCACCGAACCCTTGGGCGGCTCGCTGACGACAAAGCACACGCGCTCACCATTCGGTGAAATGTGAACGTCGCTGAGGCCTCTCCTGGAGATGGCCTGTTCGGGAGTGAGCTGTGTTTGAGCTTGCACCGGTGCAAGAAGCAACAGGAGCAGAGTGATTATCATCGGAGTCTCCCCTTCTTCGCGTTCTTTGCGGTTCTTTGCGTCTTTGCGCTGAGTATCGTTCCTCGCAAAGGAAAGCAGAGCACGCAAATAAGGCAAATGAGATTACTCAACCTGAGCGAGCGACGCGGGGTCCAGCAACGTGAGCAATTGATCGCGCGCGCGCTCGACTGCTTCCAGCTCCTTCGACTCGATCGTGATCTTCACCCTGTAGGCTTCACGCGTAAACGTAGGGTAAGAGCCGATCTCGACGTCCGAATGATTCGCGGCGACCGAGTCAAGAATGGGCGCGATGTCGAACTCATCCTGCCGCGTGTAGATCATCTGAACGTGAAACGGCTCGGCACGAAAGCGCTCTCGAATCGCATCGAACTTCTTACGAAACAACTCCGGCACACCCGGAAGCACATATACGTTGTTGGTTGCCAGCACCGGCCAGCGCATCGCTTCATCCTTAATGAGCTCCGAACCTTCCGGCGTGTCCGCCATCCGCAATCGCGCCGCATCGATGCCATCGCCAAAGTAGCCGCGCAACATCGCTTCGAGATCGGGATGCCGCACTACTTCGCGGCCAAAGGCGCGAGCTACTCCTTCGATCGTTACATCGTCGTGCGTCGGGCCGACCCCGCCCGAAGTGAACACGTAATCGAATCCGTCAGCGCACTCACGGACGGCGGCGGCGATGACTTCGACTTCATCGGGAATAATCACTACGCGGCGGAGCGCGACGCCGAGCGCGTGGAGTTCAGTGATCAGAAAGGTGGCGTTCTTGTCTTCGGATTTGCCGGTCAGTATTTCGTTGCCGATGACGACGATGGCCGCAGTCTTCTGTCGCATGGTAGAGATTCTAGGCTATGGCGGCTCAAACGTGGAAGGCGGAATAATGGAGTCCTAAGGCTTGCTGTCTTCGTTGAGTCCCTGTTCGAGTTGCTCCCAGGTCTTTCCCTCATTTGGTTAGCTTGTCACTCGTAGGCTCTGTCCCTAACGCATCTGTAGTTTTTCACTAGCCCAGGCGTTCACGCCTGGGCTAGTGATCGGCGCACGATTGAGTAGCCCCGTTTACGGGGCTTGTCCTTCCTGCTTGAGCAAAGTCTGGAAAGTGCCGCTTGTCATTGCACTCACACTTCGCATCGAACCCCCAAACACACGGACCACTCCTGGTCTGAAGGCGAACCTGAAGCCCGTTGAAACGGGCTAGGGCGAATGTTTGGCTGCCGTGGACCCAGGCGTGAACGCCGGGGCTAGTGAAAAGTTAGGCTGCCGTGTACCCAGGCGTGAACGCCTGGGCTAGTGAAATGTTTGGCTGCCATGGACCCAGGCGTAAACGCCGGGGCTAGTGAAAAGTTTGGCTGCCGTGGACCCAGGCGTGAACACCTGGGCTAGTGAAAATGTTTGGCTGCCGTGGACCCAGGCGTGAACGCCTGGGCTAGTGAAAATGTTTGGCTGCCATGGACCCAGGCGTAAACGCCTGGGCTAGTGAAATGTTTGGCTGCCGTGGACCCAGGCGTGAACGCCTGGGCTAGTGAAAATGTTTGGCTGCCGTGGACCCAGGCGTGAACGCCTGGGCTAGTGAAAAGTTTGGCTGCCGTGGACCCAGGCGTGAACGCCTGGGCTAGTGAAAATGTTTGGCTGCCGCGGACCCAGGCGTGAACGCCTGGGCTAGTGAAAAGTTTGGCTGCCGTGGACCCAGGCGTGAACGCCGGGGCTAGTGAAAAGTTAGGCCGCCGTGTACGCAGGCGTGAACGCCTGGGCTAGTGAAAAGTTAGGCTGCCGTGTACCCAGGCGTGAACGCCTGGGCTAGTGAAAAGTTAGGCGGCCGTGGACCCAGGCGTAAACGCCTGGGCTAGTGAAAAAAATTCGCCTCTATGCTCTATTCGCCGTTATTACACCAAAGCAGGATTAGAACATCTATGAAGTTGCGGTGAGAGTCAAGAACTATTATGGACAGACAGGTATTAGCACGGCACAAGACCGTCATTTGGGGATTGACTCTCATTTTTGCGCCTAACATTCAGACCGCCGTTTAAGTTAATGGGTTTCTTCGA
>DATNBZ010000071.1:0-56040 GCA_035607285.1 Blastocatellia bacterium
ATTCTACAGATTCTCAGCGTCAGCGTTTTCGAGAAAACGCCGCTCTTACAGGCGCTTTCAGATTCAGACTTCAACGATCTAGAACCCGACTACTGCAACCAACTGACTCTATTCGAGTAACGTTGGGACAGTAGTGATGACTAATGACTAATGACCAATGACCAATGCCCGCTTTCTAATTTAATGTTTGACTCAATTGCGACCCTTGGTTGATAATTGCCTTCAGATCAAACACTATGGAAAACATCGAACAAAGCTGCATCTTTTGTAGCATCGTAGCCAAGGACGTTCCGTCCGAACTTGTTTACCAGGATGAGCAAGTCGTTGCTATCAAGGATGCCAATCCCCAGGCGCCCGTTCATGTGCTGTTGATTCCGCGCGAGCACAATCTGGAGTCTTTAAACGACGCGTCAAAACTGGATCTGTCATTGATGGGTCATTTGCTCTACACCGCCGCGAAAGTTGCGAACCAGTTGGACATCGCCGAGAGCGGCTATCGAGTGGTCATCAACACCGGCGATGCAGCCGGCCAAAGCGTTGCTCATCTTCATGTCCACGTGCTTGGCGGTCGTCACCTCGCATGGCCTCCCGGCTAATTCAGGGCACGCGTCGTCCGGCGAAAGCAACGGGTAGCGTGGGCATCTCGGTTTTGATCTTTCGGGCGATCGGCACTGCCGAATTACTCAGTTAGTCTCGCCCGACCCCAGAGCCCCTAACCTCTCTTGGAAAGATGTCCATCGCCGTACTTGCGCCTCGACTTCATCCATTCCTTGCTCGATGATCGCGAGGGCCGGTTGTGGGCCGCCACAAGTGAAGGCGGTCTGTGTGGTCTTGTTTCCGATCCCGACCCGGCGCGATCGTTTGTCGCTCGCTATTCAACCAACGATGGATTGCCGACGAATTGGATCAATCAGCTGTGGAGGCCCTGGTCCGGGCCGTAGGTCGTGAAACTCTAACCGTCAAATCGCGACAGACCTTCGAATGTACAGAACCAAAGAAAGCCCCGCGAATCCGTTACTATCCGCTGCACGTTGTTATGTCCAAGACCGCGCGCCGTTGTGTAATTCTTATTAGAAGCTTTTCAGCCGAGACGAATAGCGAACCGACAGAGCAGTGACATTGAGACCTTTCTTTCCCGCCCTCATACAATATTTGGAGGTCGGTGTTTCAGTCACGTTGACACAGAGGGCGGCTTCTTAACGCGAGAGATGCAGCCTTGAAAAATATTCGCGGATGATAAGGGAATTTGCTTGACATATAGGGAGGGGCGGACGTATCTAAGAGATGTCGCTTACACAGCTCGTTCGGAGCTTGCTTGGTCTAACTTGTGACTTAAGGATTACAATTTAGCGTAAGAAGTTTGTCCCGGTATTCAATGTTCGTCGAGGGAGGAAACAATGTCAAAGGCATTCATTTTCGGCCTTGTCATAGGCTTGGCTCTGCTGGGAGTCTTCGGCGTTGGAGCGTCCAAACTACGTCAGAAGAATGCCGAGCAAGAGAAGGAGCGCGAAGAGCTAGCGGAATATCAAGCGGAGCTTGCCGATGCGACCCCGGTTGAGGTTGGAGTATTATCAGCGAGCGAGCGTATCCACAGCGGCCTTTATACAGACTACAAACAGAGAAATAGCAATGCGACAATTGACGAGCTCTTGGATGTTGCTAGAAGTTCAACGAAGATTGTCAAACTCGATTTTTATGTTGGACTAGGCTTTCTAATGGAAGCCGACAAACCGGAGAGGTTTTTTGGGGAACTCGCGCGCAGTTCTGACGCAATTGTCCGCGGCCGAGTAACGAACAAGGTATCTCAACTTACTGAAGATGATGGTTTCGTTTTCACCGATTACAATGTGGAAATAACCGAAGTCTTGAAGGACAATGTGACGGCTCCTCTTGGTGCGTCAATAACAGTCACATACCCTGGGGGTAAAGTTTTGCTGGACGGCGTAATAGTGAAAGCCCGAGATCACTACTTTGAGCCGTTACCTCTTAATCGCGAGGTTGTGTTGTTCTTGCAGTCAGTAAAAGAAACCGGGGCCTATAAGCCAACCGCCTATTCTGGATCCTTTCAACTCGACGGAGTAAAGCTCAGAGCTTTGACCGAGCAGGAGTTGCCGCCTGGTGTTCTACGCGCCGAATCATTCCTACTGACACTCCGGGCTGTCTCAAATCAATAGCGCCTCAAAAAATCCAAGCGGCGCATCTGGGCGAGGGATATATGTATAAGAAACGAATGCTAAACGTTGCCGCATTTCTCTTAGGCTTTAGTGTCAGCCCGCTTGTTCTCATCGGTACCTATCCGGGTTCACTATCCGAAGCGGCATGCAAACAGCCAGGGCTAAATAATGGATGGTACGCTAACGCTACTGTTTACTATACCTCTAACGGGTTTTCCAATCAGCAAGAGATGGATCAACTAGGCGGAGGGGGAGCATTAGGTAGTTGGAACTATCCGAATACAACCGAAATTAGTCCTCTTTATAATTGTTCAAGAGTTTATTTTTCCAATCTGTCGCAGACAGGTTGTTCACTATAACTACCAACACTGGCTATTTCGGCTCAGACCCTAGGGCAGCAGCGGCCACGGCTGTCGCTTCATCTGGCTATGTTATCCAGGCAACAACAACTTTCTATTGGGATGCTAGGTACTCGGGTGCGATCCGGGGGTGGATTCGAGATAATTCAGCTACTTATTATAATTGCATACGAAAGGTCATGCTGCACGAAATTGGTCACACGATGGGGCTTTTCCACTTTTAACCAAGTTAGCCAAAGTCCTCTCCAAAGCGTAATGAATTCTCTTGGCGGGCCAAACGACGTTCCCGCCAACCTGCCTATGGACCCTCAGCAATGTGATAGTGACGCAGTCCGCAGTATTCAGCAGTATCAAGCTAATTGCGGCATTGCCGGTGGCGGTGGCGGTGGTGGCGGTTGCGTGGATCTTTGCGGCACTGGTGGCGAAACCAGAACCTGTGATCCAAGCTGCAACAGCTGTTGCGGCAACAGTCCAATACTCATAGATGTCCTTGGCAATGGATTCAACCTGTCCGATGCGGCTGGCGGAGTGAGCTTCGACATCAAGAGCAACGGCACGCCAGAGCAGTTGTCCTGGACTGCTGCAGGTTCCGACGACGCCTTCCTCGTGCTCGACCGCGACGGGAACGGCACCATAAACAACGGTAGAGAGTTGTTTGGTAATTTCACACCGCAGCCTATATCAAACCCTCCTAATCTCAATGGCTTCGCGGCGCTAGCTGAGTTTGATAAGTCTGCGAATGGTGGCAACAACGACGGAATGATTGACAACCGCGACACTATTTTCTCTTCACTTCGGCTATGGCAAGACGTTAATCACAACGGCATCTCAGAAACCGATGAACTTCATACGCTCCTTGAGCTTGGTGTGGCTTCAATCAGTCTGGATTACCGGTGGTCCGAACGCCATGATGAGAACGGGAACGAGTTTAGGTATCGAGCCAAAGTGTTCGGTGCGAATGGAGCACATCTTGGCCGATGGGCGTATGATGTGTTCTTGGTAAAGCAGTGAAGCATTTGTTGTTCTGGCTCGGAATCTTGCGACGTTTTTATTCTCATCGACTCCGCGTGGGATCTTGACCGCTACCTTGATCAGTTAGAGTGTCATTTCAACAACGTACTGGTACTGTTTGAGCGCTTGTTGTAGAAAGAAAGCGAACGTTAACCTGAAATGGAAAGTGATTTTATATCCGCCAGTAGGTACTGTCCCAACGATTCAGTGACGCGAGCGCAGGTGGCTGCATTTCTGGTCAGGACCTTTCGTTTGTCGAAATGCCGTGGGGCGCGAGCAGTTTGTGTTTGAAGTCTTCAATTCCAAAACCACAGTATCGGCAGGTCTTGAATGTTGGGATGACCTTTCCGGGATTGCAAAGACCGTTTGGATTGAACACGTCCTTCACCGCGAGCATTCGCTGCAGATCGTTCGCCGAAAAAATCAGCCGCATCGACTCGATCTTGTCCATTCCAACCCCATGTTCGCCGGTGATCGAGCCTCCGACGCTCACGCACAACTGCATGATTTCCTTCGATGCCGCGGCAACGCGACGTGCTTGATCCGCGTCGCGCCCATCGAAAGGCATGTTCGGATGAAGGTTGCCGTCGCCGGCGTGGAACACATTAGCGACGGTTAGGCCATGCCGTTCGCCAATTCGATAAATCTCGTCGAGCACTTCAGGCAATCGTGAGCGCGGGATTACCGCGTCTTGCACCATCAAGTCCGTATTGATTCTGCCCATCGCTCCGAACGCGCGTTTGCGAGCGGCCCACAATCGATCACGCTCCGCTGCGTCCTTTGCGACCCTGACTGCGCGCGCGTTGTTGCGCCGGCTAATCTCAACCGCTCGAGCGGCCGTCTCTTCGAGACCGGCTGATAGCCCGTCGAGTTCGATGATGAGCAACGCGGCGACATCGGTCGGAAAACCACCCGCGAAGATCGAATCTTCAATCGCCTGAATCGTAGCCTGATCGATCATCTCAAGCGCCGCAGGCAGGATTCCCGCTGCGATAATCTCCGACACTGTGCGGCTGGCATCCGTAACGGTCATGAACTCCGCAAGCAAGGTCTTGATCGATTGCGGCAGGTGGGTGAGTCTCAGCGTAGCCTTGGTCGCAATACCGAATGTGCCTTCGGATCCTACGAATGCGCCCAACAAGTCATAGCCCGGGGCGTCGACGCCGCCTCCGCCAAGCGTGACGATCTCGCCGGACGGCAGCACTACTTCAACCGCAAGGACGTGATTAGTCGTCATGCCATACTTGAGGCAGTGAGGTCCGCCCGAGTTCTCGGCCACGTTGCCGCCTATCGTGCAGGCCATCTGGCTCGAAGGGTCCGGCGCATAGTGATAACCCATCGATGCGGTGGCTTGCGAAAGATGAACGTTGATCACTCCGGTCTCAACAACCGCCAGCTTGTTCTCATAGTCGATCTTGAGAATCTTATTCAGCCGAGCCAATTCAAAGATGACTGCCCCCTCGAGCGAGAGCGCGCCGCCCGAGAGTCCGGTGCCTGCGCCACGCGGCGCAAACGGAATGTGTTCTTCGGCCAGGATTTTCACCGCGGCGGCGACTTCTTCAGCGGAGCCCGGAATGACGACGGCCGCAGGAATGTGCTTATGTAGGGTGAGGGCGTCGGCTTCGTAGACGAACAACTCGTCGGGATCGGTGAGAACGAACTTGTCGCCGAGCAGTAGCTTCAATCGGCTTGTGATTTTAATCGGAAGAGCGCATTGCGAAGTCATAGTGCTCAGTCTTTCCGGTTCCTTCGCGATCCATTTGCCTATTTGACCTACAACACCGCAGCCGAAGGTGCTCAAGGAAGTCTATAGACGAACGCGTCCTCAACGAACGTTCCATTCAACGTACTTCGAGTGAATCTTGCGCCTTCCCGATCTGGAAGGATTTTCATTGCCTTATTAATGGCTTTAATGATGGGATCCTTTGGACTCAAGACAGAAATATTCTGCAACGATATGTCCGAATGCAGGTCTAGTCTTGATGCAAGGACGGTGTTGATGTCTCGGAACGCTTGCAGCGGTCCCTCTTCATCGACCAGTGGCGTGGCAATAAACAATCGCCACTCGGAGGCCTCGGGTAAATACCACCAAAACGCAGCTTTGATTCTAAAACGATCAGCGGGTATCAAAGAAATCTTCTTCGAGCCGAATCGAAGTTCGGACCGATCATTCAGGGCCTGCAGAAAGCGCTTACCTTGCGATACATCGCGCTCTACCAGTGATGCTTTAACCATTACAACACCCCATGTTTCGAGTCGGACACTGCTTCAATCAGATTCTCAGCGGTACTTCGATCAATGATCAGATACCGAGTGTGTTCCGTCCATTGTTGTACGAGGCCCCAATACGGACCGAACCCCTGTTGGTCGTTCTGGATTTCCGCTTGGAGATCTGGCTGTAGCCCTGCGACTCTTACCAACGCTGCCAAATCGTGAGTATAGCTCTCGAGGGCGGTTCTCTTATCGGGGAAATCGAACTTTCTAGTGCGCTTCGCGATGCAGGCTTTCAAGGCGCACTCGATCACGTAGCCAGCGAGGTAGTACGCACCTGAAAACTCGTCGTTATCCAGAAGCACTCGGGCTTCTCTCAATCTCGCCTGCGCCAGTTCTTTGAGATCGTTCCTGTTCGTCCGTCATCCTGCACCTATTGTGACTCAATACTTCGGCACACTTGGATCGACGTCCTCCGACCATCGCAATATGCCGCCAACCAGGTTCTTCACCTTTCGATATCCCGCCTGCTTCATCAAGTCAACTATCGCGCCGCTGCGGACCCCGCTTCGACAGTGCACGACGATTTCGTCGGCCGATGACAATTCGTGCAGGCGCTCGGGGACAGTCGCCTTCGGGATCAGCTTCGAGCCCGGGATGCGGCATATCGCGTATTCTTCGGGTTCGCGAACATCGACCAGCACGAAGTCGTCGCCGCGGTCCATCTTTGCTTTGAGTTCGAGCGGCGTGATCTCGAAGTCCGCCCCAACGTCGACCTGGGGTTGATGAGTCACGCCGCAGAACTCTTCATAGTCTATTAGCTCGTGAATAGTCGGATTTTCGCCGCAGATCGGGCACTCCGGGTTCTTTCTCAGCTTGAGCTCGCGGAACTTCATCTTCAACGCGTCGAAAAGCATCAAGCGGCCGATCAACGAATCGCCTTTGCCGAGGATCAGCTTGACCGTTTCGATCGCCTGAATGACTCCGATTATGCCGGGCAAGACTCCGAGCACTCCGCCTTCGGCACAGCTCGGGACCAGCCCCGGCGGAGGCGGTTCCGGATACAGGCAGCGATAGCACGGACCTTCCTTCGCGTAGAAGACGGTCGCCTGTCCTTCGAACCTGAAGATCGAGCCGTACACGTTGGGCTTGCCCAACAACACGCACGCGTCGTTAACCAGGTATCGCGTAGGGAAATTGTCGGTCCCGTCGACGATGATGTCGTAGTCTGCGAATAAGTCCAGCGCATTCTCGGATGTAAGCGCCACCTCATAAGTGTCGACCTGTACGTAGGGATTTATTTCCGCAATGCGCTCCTTTGCCGAGTCGAGTTTTGGGCGGCCCACGTTTGCGGTGGAGTGGATGATTTGGCGTTGCAGATTTGTAAAGTCGACTACATCGAAGTCTACGATTCCCATTTTGCCAACGCCGGCAGCCGCCAGATATAACGCCAGAGGCGAGCCTAATCCTCCCGCGCCGATGCAGAGAACCCTGGCGGCCTTGAGTTTCTTCTGACCTTCCAACGCGACTTCGGGCATTATCAAGTGGCGGCTGTAGCGCAGAATCTCGTCGTGGTCCAAATCAACCGCGCTCGCGGTGTCTTCATCGATCACCGCGACGCCGCCCGCTATCGAAGGCACTATGCTCAATACGTCGCCGTCTTTTAGCGGCGTCGCGTTCTTCTCCGTGTAGCGGATGTCTTCATCGTTGACGTAGATATTTACGAAATGACGCAGCGCGCCCTCGTCGTTGTAGAGGTGCTTTTTTAGAGCGGTATGTTTGCCGGTCAGCGCGTCGAGCGCCTCGCCGACGGTGCCTGCCTCAACCGCTACCGAATCGCTGCCACCGGCGTAGTTGCGCAGCGCCGTCGGTATCAAAATGTTCACTGCCATAGGGTTCTCCTTGGAATTCTCGGCTATCTTGCTGCAAGTTTGATTGTAGAGTCGAAAGGCCGAAAAGGAAACCGGGTCCCTTTTGATTTGGAGTGCGGCGGCAAGGTACTCCGCGACGCCGCTTTTGTCTGGTTATGTAATCGATCGCGAATCAAAAGCGGCGTCGCGGAGTACCTTGGCGCCGCACTCCAACATCACCCAAAGCAGCCTCGAAAGGCCGGACTCTTGCTCGCGTCAAGTTTCTTATGTTAGCTTTCAATCACCTGAAAAATTTTTGCTTCGGGAGTCAATTAGATGGAAAAACCCATACAACAACAAAACACAATACAAGACAGCTTTCTCAACAGTGCCCGTAAAGAGCGCAGCAGCGTCACGATTTACCTGATGAGCGGAGTGAAGCTCACAGGAAGGATCAAAAGCTTTGACAAGTATTCTGTGATTCTGGAAGCCGGATCGCAGGAGCAACTGATCTTCAAGCACGCGATTTCCACGGTATCGTTGCCGCGCGCAGGCGGCCGCGATTACCATTACAGCCGGCCGATGACTTCTGATCGCGAACAACACCCGGCCGAGCAGGCGGCTCCGCCTCAGGCCACTTCGGCGGCAGCCCAGGAAAAGTCGTGAGGCATTGGCCGCGAAACAAAACCACTCACATCTCGGGCTGCCTCTCGGCAGCCCAAGTAGTTTGCGAGCACTCTAACGCGGCGCTCTAATCAAATGCGTGGATTGTTTATTACTCTCGAGGGCATTGACGGCAGCGGCAAAAGCACGCAGCGCGAGCTTCTCTGCCGGGAACTGCAGCGCCGCGGGCTCGATCCTGTCGCCACCCGTGAGCCCGGCGGCACCGCGATCGGCGAGGGCATACGCCACTTGATGGTGTCCGATGCTACCTCGCACATTGCCCCGCCAACTGAACTGTTGCTCTATGTTGCAGCGCGCGCCCAGCACGTCGCGGAACTCATACGCCCGTCGCTCGAGGCCGGCAGAATCGTTATCTCGGATCGCTACACTGATTCGACCGTTGCGTTTCAGGGTTATGGGCGCGGTCTCGAACTGACGATGATTGAGGAGCTCAACAAGTTCGCAACCGGCGGGCTCAAACCGGATCTCACTATTGTCTTTGATCTGGATCCCGAGATGGCTAGAACGCGCCAGGGCTCCAGGCCCATTGGCGGATTGCTGGGAGCGTTCGACGAGCAGCATTCCGAGTTTCATGAGAGGATGCGAGAAGGTTATTTTCAGATGGCGCAGCAAGAGCCGTCGCGAATTCGAATAGTCGATGCGGCCGGCGGGGTTGAGGACACGCATTCGAAAGTACTGGCGCTGGTGCTGCCGTTGCTCGATGCGAACTGCCATGCTAGATGACGAACTTGTAATCGAAACACCCGAGCGGGTTGAGCTTCACTACGTCCTCGCCAACGTGGGCAATCGATTTCTCGCCGCCGCCATCGATCATCTAATCCAGGCTTCGGCGATCTTAATCGTGATAGTCGTTGCCGGAGCCTTTAGCGACTGGCGCTTGTTTAACTCGATGGGCGTATGGGCCGCTGCCCTCACGGTGCTGGCGATATTCGCGATCTACTGGGGCTATTTCGTCGCGTTTGAAACTCTTTGGAGCGGCCAGACTCCAGGCAAGCGAATAATGCGGCTGAGAGTCGTGCGCGAAGACGGGCGGCCTGTCAGGTTCTTCGAGGTGTTTGTCAGAAACCTGCTCCGCGTGGCGATCGATTTCCAGCCGTTACCTTCCTATGCGATAGGCGTAGTCTCGATCATCTTCAGCGCAAGGTCCAAACGCGTGGGCGATTTCGTGGCCGGAACG
The DNA here is from genome assembly GCA_035607285.1 of Blastocatellia bacterium. Taxonomy (GTDB): domain Bacteria; phylum Acidobacteriota; class Blastocatellia; order UBA7656; family UBA7656; genus Onstottus_A. Next base: position 9,467 of record DATNBZ010000071.1, read on the forward strand.
GTGGTCGTGAAAGAGCGCGCGACCGAAGCTCCATTGCTCGAGGAGATAATCAAAGTTTCCGAGATCGAGCAGCATCGACTGAACCGGGAGACGCTTGCGGCTTTTACTATCGATACTCGTCAACTGAGCGAGCCGGAGCTGCGTGCGGTGCAGACTTTCCTGAAGCGAAGGTTTGAGTTGACAGAGGTGAATCGCATGGCGCTTGCAATGCGCATCGCGCAACCGATCTCATTGAAACTTGGGATCGACGCTGACGCGCTTTTGCCTGAAGCGATTCTGGAAGAAGTGGAACGTCAGCATCGCACACAGTCCCGATATTTCGATTAATCCACCCGAAATGGTGGTAGTGGGTTATTAGCGTATTGCCAGCAAGCAGTCCTCTGCGTCCCCGGCGTCCTCAGCGGTTTTTCCTGGTCAGTGGCTCGGAATCAACCGCAGAGGACGCCGAGGACGCAGAGGAGAAACGCGAATGTGCACGACTTCGTCAAGTCGCACTACAACCAAAACGCATCGAGTGAAAGCTTCAAGCGCGTCGTCGAAAGGCATATGACACCGGCGATGGATCTCGACCGCAACGGGCGAATGGACTGGTTCTTCGATGAGTGGGTGTACGGAACGGAAGTGCCCGCCTACAAGCTTCAGTACAAGCTCACAACGGAAAGTGACGGCAAGGTGTTGCTCACGGGGACGGTGACGCAGAGCGGTGTGTCTGAGAAGTTCAAGATGCTCGTGCCGCTCTATTTGGATTTCGACGGCAAATGGGCGCGGCTGGGCGAGGCTGCGCTGATAGGGAATTCGACGACTCCCGAGTTCAAGGTGAGACTGCCACAGAAACCAAAACGCGTCGCGTTGAATGCGTTTCACGACATACTGTCGACGGAGAACACAAGCGAGCAGAAAAACTGATAGTGGGATCACAGTGTTGTCGCTCTCAATCGCGCTACGGCTCTGCGTCCTCAGCGGTTGCTCCCCAGCACTCATCAGAAAACAAACCGCAGAGGACGCAGAGGACGCAGAGGCACGCTCTACCTGGCAACAGATTGATAACTCACTTTGGAAAACTAGCGAGGCGTGACGCGACTATCTACCTGGGACGGCGCCTGGGAACAAATACGCATAGGCCATCACAATCAACCCTACGATCGACGCCAGCGCGATCGAGTGCCATAACACGAATCTGAAAATCGCGCCTTCGTTGCCCACCTGATTCGTCGCCGCCGTAGCCACGACGATCGACTGCGCATCAACCATCTTGCCCATCACTCCGCCGGCGCTGTTGGCGGCGCACATCAGCACCGGGCTGAGATTGAGTTGTTGAGCGGTGATTCTTTGCAAGCCGCCGAACAACGCGTTGGAAGAAGTATCGCTTCCGGTAAGCGCGACGCCGAGCCAGCCAAGAAACGTGCCGAAGAATGGAAACAGCCATCCCGTTCGAGTGAACGCGAGCCCCAGCACTGCGTCCATGCCGGAATAGCGCGTCACGAAACCTATCCCCAGCATGAAAGCAATTGCCAACACCGCGAACCTCATTCGAAAAAGCGTTCGCCCGAAAGTTCGGAGCAGTTCCGCCGGAGACAGTCCGAGCAGCAGTCCTGAGAAGATCGCCGCTAGAAAACACGCCGAACCGGTTGCCGCAAGCCAGTTGAAATCGAACTTTGCTTTTTCAGGTTCAGGCTGCGAGACCACCGGCGCCGCTCGCGTCACGCCCAGATGCAACCTGGGCACATCCCACCCGCCGCGCTCGAATGCCGGAGTGGTGGCCTGGTTCAAGACGGTCTTTATCGATGGTAGTCCCCATAACAAAACAAAAACCGTCAGCACGGCGAAAGGCATCCACGCGCGGGCAATCTTAAGCGCCCTTTGTTCGTTGATGCGGACTGCACTCGTGAATTCAAGATGCACTGTTTCATTCTGTTCGACGTAGCGCACGCCGCCGGCTTGCGTCTGTTGTTGCCCGCTATCGCGCTCTTGAGGCACGCGCAAGCCGTCGGCTTGCGCTCCTTGTTCCACTTGCGGATCGTCCTCGAAGCGCCAAATCGCGCGCGGCTGCCAGAACCGAAGAAAGATCACAGTTGCCGTCAGCGAGACCAGGCCACCCGCGATATCAACCAGATTGCTGTCGATGAAGTTCGACCAAACAAACTGAGTTGCGGCGAATGAGACCCCGACGACGAGAATTGCCGGGAGGACTTCGAAGGTCTCACGCCAGCCGACCATCGCGCGCACCAGCCAGAAAGGAACGATGATGGCGGTTATCGGGAGAATGCGCCCGATCATTGAATTCAAATCCGCTTCGGGTAGTCCCGAAACCGCCGCGAGAGTATGAACCGGAGTTCCTATCGCTCCCCAGGCGACCGGCGCGGTGTTCGCTATCAAATTGAGCGCGGCGGCGTGAAACGGCTTGAAGCCGAGCCCTATCATGAAAGCTCCGGCTATTGCGACCGGCGCGCCGAATCCGGCCGCGCCTTCGATGACCGCGCCGAAGCAGAATGCCACCAGCAATACTTGCAGCCGCCGATCAGGTGTGATCGAAGCCACCGATTGCTTCATGATTTCGAATTGGCCGGTGCGAACAGATATGTCGTAGAGGAAGACAGCCGCTACGACGATCCACGCGATCTTCAACAAGCCGAAGCTTGCGCCGTATACAAGGCTCGTAGCGGAGAGCGACCACGGCATATGAAACACGGCGCTCGCGACGATCAGCGCGCTTGCGGCCCCCGCCATTGCCGCCCAATGCGGCTTGACCCGAAAGATTGCGAGCAGGCCTAACAACACGACGACCGGGAGCGCGGCTACCAGAGTCGATAGCCACCACACGCCGAGCGGATCATAGACTTGTGTCCAGGCCATTGTGTTGGAAGCCCCCGAATCGCTGAGAGGTCGCAGCCGCGCGGTACATTACATCATTTCGAAGGGAGATGCTATTAGTAGAAGATACTCAGGGGTTGTCCGATAGATCCGTGTGAATCCGCCCAATCCGTCTAATCCGTGGTCTATTCTTCTGAGGATGTACAGACCAACGGATGACGCTGATTGGACGGATTGGCATGGACAGTACGCGGCGTGCTCTGGAAGTCGACCACGATCGTGCCGTTGAAACCACACGTCGGCACGTTGAAAAAGACTTAAAAAGTCTGGCCTTCGCAGAGCTTCCCATACTCGCTGGTGTAGTGCAGTGGGATTTCCTGATACTGGTTGGTCTCGAGCGAATACACCAGGCAGCGCTCGAATGGCCGGGAGTAAATGTGCAGGCTCACTGCGCGCTCGTCGAACTTAGCGAGATTCAAGACTCGATGAACAGGTTCTGCAGGGTCTACCTCGGCAGGAAGAAGCTGGTGAATCTCAACTGTATCCGAGGGCTCCAAACGGCAATAACCACTGACTTCGTTTTGATCGACCACGCGGAAGTTCTGCACAAGCAGCCGGCCCATGGGAATCGTCATCCAGCAATTCTGATTCTGGTGATTGTGAATCTGCGAGCCCTGTCCCTTTTCCCAGCACACTGCAATCAACGCAAATAACTCGTTCTTGAAAATCAGATTGCGTGTGTAGTGGTCTTTACTGAAGAACATGTAAGGCGCAAGCGACTGCCGGTCTACGGGATGGTCCTTGAGATAGTGGTATACGTCGCCGGGACAGAAGTGCTCTTCTGGAATAGCGCACAGGCCGGCTACGAACTGATCGAGGGGCACTGAATGTGCGGCTGTCTGAACGCTCATGATCTAAAACCCTTTGTTATGAGAACGCACACAGCGTCTCTGGTCGACGCGAGTCTTCGTTTTTTCGTTTCGTTGAACCCGGTCTTGCGTTTACTCGGTGATCGTCCTACTTCTTCCCAAACGCGCGGATACGCGCAACGACCGCGGCGATCTCATCGTCTGACAGTTTGGGTTTGAAAGCAGGCATTAGTTTTCCCTTGCCGGCCTTTGTGACATTGATGAGTTGCGCGTCGGTCCGGGACTTCTGCCAGTTTGCGTCGGCGAAATCCGGCTGTCCCTTCGCCCGCCAATTGGGGAATCCCCGGCCGTCCTTGCCGTGACACTTCACACAATTCGCGGCATAAACAGCGTTACCGTCGGCGACCGGACTGGCCGGAACGAGGTTCGCCGGCGACGCAGTCGCAAAAACGCAGGAAGAGATAATAAGAGCGAAAATCAAGGTAGCAAGCTTCTTCATTTTATGTTCGGGTCTCCTTGAGTTTTAGTTTACATCATCGAATCAGAGTGCGGAATTAGTCTTTTCCGCTCCCTGATCTTTGCTCGCCGATAATATCAAAGACACAGATCGAAAACCAACCTCGCAATCTAAGGGTAGTGGGTGTGTTAGCGTGTTGGCCGGCAACGCAGTCCTCAGCGTCCTCGGCGTCCTCTGCGGTTTTCTTAATCAATGCTGGGTTTTAACCGCAGAGGACGCCGAGTACGCTGAGGAGCAACGCGATGATGAACGACCAACACACTAAGACCCCGCTAGCAATTTAAGGCACAGGTGTCGATCGGTGACGAACCACAGCCTTCGACAAGACTTGATTCAGCGGCGCCACTCATCGATCAATGAAGCGACGAGAGCGCTCCAGCCCGTTTGATGCGAGGCCCCGACGCCTGCGCCATTGTCGCCGTGAAAGTACTCATAGAATAAGATGTGGTCGCGCCAGTGAGGGTCGTCTTGAAACTTCTTCAACCCGCCGTAGACCGGGCGGTGACCCTGGTCATTTCTGGTAAAGATTCGAATCAGCCGGTTGGCTATCTCTCCCGCGATTTCCGTCAAAGTAGCTTCTCGCCCCGATCCATCGGGGACCGCTACGCTGAAACGCGGTCCGTAAGCTTTGCCTAGTTTTCTCAATGACTCGATCATCAGAAACGAAGTGGGGAACCAGACTGGTCCGCGCCAGTTCGAGTTGCCGCCTTTGATCTTGTTGTCCGACTCGGCGGGTTCGTAACGTACTTCACTGTTACCAAACACGTAGGGGTGTTGTTCGTGATACTTGGACAGGCTTCGAATACCGTAGTCGGACAGGAATTCGTTGGGATCAATGAGGCGTTCGAGGATCTGTTTTGTTTGCTCCTGGTCCACGATGGCAAGGACGTACACATCAACGCCTTCATGAGTAATTCGATGGCAAGCCCGCTCAACAAGGTCCTGCCTGTTTTCGCTGAACCAGGTCATGTTCGAGGTGAATTGCTCAAATGGTTTTATCCAATCAACCTCCAGACGCTCGATTGCGTAGAGCGGGATGAGACCGACCAGTGAACGAACACGAAACTTGTGAAAGCTGCCATCCGGATATCGCAGAACGTCGTAGAAGAAGCCGTCCTGGTCGTCCCACAGCGAATAGTCTCGCCCGCCCCGGTGCTTCATCGCCGCGCCGACATAGATGTAGTGCTGAAAGAATTTCGTCGCCAATCCTTCGTAGACTTTGTTCTCCTTAGCCAGCTCGAGCGCGATGCGCATCAGGTTCAAACAGAACATTCCCATCCACCCGGTCGCATCGCTTTGCTCGAGCACCACACCCGCCGGGTGCTTCTCGCTGCGATCGATGACCGTGATATTGTCCAGGCCGAGAAAGCCGCCCTCGAAGAGATTGTTGCCCTCGCTATCGACTTTGTTTACCCACCAGGCGAAGTTGATCAGCAGTTTGTGAAAGCACTTCTCGAGCCAATCGCGATCGGCCCGTCCGCTTCGAATGCGATCCATGTTATAGACCCGCCAGCAAGCCCAGGCGTGCACCGGCGGGTTGAGGTCTGAGAACTCCCATTCGTAAGCAGGGAGCTGGCCGTTGGGATGCTGAAACTGCTCGAACAAGATCAACCACAACTGCTCCTTCGCGAACTCGGCGTCGACCAGCGCAAGCGCAATCGCGTGAAACGCAAGGTCCCACGCGGCGAACCACGGATACTCCCACTTGTCGGGCATCGAGAGAATGCGCATCGAGTTCAGGTGCTGCCAGTGTGTGTTGCGAATCTCGTAGCGCGACTCCGGCGGCGGGTTGTTGGGGTCATCACCGTCGAGCCAGCGATGCACGTCGTACAAGTAAATCTGCTTCGTCCACAGCAGCCCGGCGAACGCCTGTCGTTGAATTCGGCGCTCGTCTTCAGTCGCGTTCGGCGGTTGGATGAATTTGTAAAACTCATCAGCTTCGGCAAGCCGCCCGGCAATTATTTGATCGACGCCTTCGAGCGGCGAACTTGTTTCTTCAGTCGTGAGACGTAACTTCACAACCACCGAGCCGCCGGCCGGCACAACGTACTGATAACGGAAGCATGACTTCGTCCCGGCGCGTTCGTCGCTTGTGGCTCCTTCTTCGCCATTGACGATATGGCGGTGGAACGCATCTTTGTAAAAGTGATGCGGCGCCGGCCCCCCTACGACTGGCGCGCGCAAGGGATTGGTTTCATTGTTTGTGAACAGCATCTCGCCGCCGGCATCCGCGTACAAGAACCGAGAGCCAAGCTGGTAGTGGAACGCAAGGTTCTTGATTATGTGAGCCGCGCAATCACTTGCGATCACGCTGTCGTAACTGTTGCCCGCCGGACCTGCTGCTATCGAAGGCTCCGTGTCCCGGGGATCGGTCCAACCCCAGGTGTTTCGAAACCACAACTGCGGAATGATGTGAAGCGGCGCAGCCTCGGGACCGCGATTGAAGGCCTCGATGCGAATGCAGATGTCCTCCGGCGCAGCTTTGGCATATTCGACGAAGATATCGAAGTACTTGTCGTCGTCGAATATTCCGGTGTCCATCAACTCGTATTCAAGCCCGCGTCCGCCCCGGCGTTGATTCTCCTCAATAAGCTGTCGGTAAGGGAACTCACTCTGCGGATACTTGTACAAGTATTTCATGTAGCTGTGCGAGGGAGTGTTATCCAGGTAGAAGTAGTACTCCTTCACGTCCTCGCCGTGATTGCCTTCCGACGGCACCAGACCGAATGCGCGCTCTTTCAAGATCGGATCGCGGCCGTTCCAAAATGCCAATGCGAATACCAGTAACTGGTATCGGTCGCAGATTCCGGCCAGCCCGTCTTCGCCCCATCTGTAGGCGCGGCTTCGAGCTACGTCGTGGGTGAAATATTCCCAGGCGTTCCCGTCCGCGCTGTAGTCTTCGCGAACTGTTCCCCATGCGCGTTCGGCCACGTACGGGCCCCACTGACGCCAGGGCGGAACGAGCCCTGTGTTCTCTTTGAGCCGCGCGTGTTCTTTGGTAGGAGGCAGCCTTTCTGTATTAGCTGTCATAGTCGATCAGTACGCGCGAAGAAGGATTGCAAATTGGAAATTGGAAATTGGAATTGGGAAATTGGAAATTGACATTGCAAAGTGAAAATTGCAAATTGCAAATTGCAAATTGCAAATTGCAAATTGAGGAGAGACTAAGCCAAGTCGTATGATTCAATTTGCATCTTCCAATTTGCATCTTCCAATTTGCATCTTCCAATTTGCATTTTTCAATTTCCAATTTCCAATTTCCAATTTCCAATTTCCAATTTCCAATTTCCAATTTCCAATTTGCAATTTGCAATTTTCAATTTGCAATGCTGTGTATTCCCTTTCGATTCGCTGTTCGATCCGTTCGATCAATCCTCACTCCGGAGGTTCTTCAACCGCCGGCAAAGGCTTCTGCTTCAGGTAGACCGAATAGACGAAGTAGCCCGTCGCGCCGAGCAGCAGAAGCGAGATCAACGCGATTATCAAGATCAATCGGTAACTTTGTTTTTGTCGTCCCTGTTGAGCGAGTTGTTCGAAGGCCGGTTGTCCAGCGGTCGGACGAGAGCTGAATTCATCTTCCCCAAATGCTCCGGCTGCGCTCGTCTCGAGCTGCCCGGTATCGGCCGCTCTCAACATGGAAGTCACTTGCGGCCCGACGTCCTCGCTTGACCCCGCGTCATCCAGGTCAGCAGCCCAGGCGTCCGGGTTCGTCGGGATATAGTCGGAGAAATAACCTTTGTCGAGCGGGCGAAGGCTTTCCGTTATTGACTTGCCGTCGCCGGCAGAATGGAGCGCTTCGCCGTCGAAGCGAGCGATGACAACGGTGATGTTGTCTTCTCCGCCGCGCTCGTTTGCTGTTGCTATCAGCTTCCGACAAGCTTCGGTCAGGTCTTCGGTTCCACTGGCCGCCGCTCGCAATTCATCGGAGGTAACCTTGTTCGACAAGCCGTCGCTGCAAATGACCAGGCAGTCGCTGCGGAAAAGCCCGACCGCGGTCATCGCGACCTTGACGACGGGCTGCGTTCCCAAGGCCTGCATTATTACGTTCTGTGGAACTGAGTCGATTTGCTCGGGTTTGATTGCGCCTGAATCGACGAGCATCTGCGCAAGCGATTGGTCTTTCGTTAGCTGCTTTATTCTCTCGCCACGCACGAGGTACGCCCGCGAGTCGCCAACCTGGGCAATGTAAGCCGTCGTACCTTGCACGAGCGCGGCGGTCAGAGTTGCGCCCATCCCTGAAAGCTCCATATTGCTTTGAGCGTGATTCCAAATTCGCTCGTTGGCGGTTTCGGCTGCGGTTTTCAGGCGTTCGGAGATTTCCATCGATGCGGGCATCTCAGCGATTGCCTCCCGAATGATCGTGACCGCCATTTCGCTGGCGACCTCGCCCGCTGCCGCGCCTCCCATTCCGTCGGAGACGATCATCAGACTTCCGCGCTCGCCGAGCGAATGGATATTCGTGTCGGCGCCCACGACGGTATCGCCGGTGGACAGGTCGGCCACCAGGAACGAGTCTTCATTGCCGGCGCGCTGCATTCCAACGTCGGTGCTCGCGGATACTGATACTCGAACGTCATTCATAGGAAGTCCGTAGTCCGTAGTCCGTAGTTCGTAGTTCGTAGTTCGTAGTCCGTAGTCCGTAGTCCGTAGTCCGTAGTTCGTAGTTCGTAGTCCGTAGCTGTGTTCCGCCTAGCTACGGACTACTGACTACTGACTACGGACTCTCCTTCAAACTTCAAACCGAAAAAGCTGCTTGCCGACGAGGATCATGTCTCCGGGTTCGAGTTCGATTTCTCCCTTGATCTTCACGAATGTGCCGTTGCGGCTGCCTTCATCGCTCAAGGCGAACTTTCCTCCGCGCCTGACGACTCGCGCGTGCCGTCCGGACATGAACCCGTCGTGCGGAAAAGTTATCTGGCCGGTGGTTCGACCTATCGACGTTTCGTCGCCCAACTCGTAAATCTCGCCGGGCTGTCCGCCTTCCATTACCAGATGCAATCGTCCTCTTATCGGAGGAGGCGCCGGTTCGCCCGATTCGCCCGACTCGGAAGATATCACCATCGTTCTTCCAAACGTAAACGGCGCGCCACAGTTTGCGCAGAACGCACTGTTGGCGCTGCTGGTCTGACCGCATTGCGAGCACAACACTCCCGAGACCGACTGCACGTGTTGAGTTGACTCAGGGGCAGGCGCCGGAGCGGGCGGCGGCACGGCCTGGACTTCGTTTGCGGGAGTCACCGCCGGAGTCTCAGCGGTCGGACGCATCGGCACTTCGGTGACGACGGTGGGAAGGTCAGCCCACGGATCCGATTTACTCGGCGACGCTTCCGGCAATTCGGCCGGCGGTTCGGCGATGTTAGCCGGCGCGGAAGACGAAGTCTCAACCTGAGCACTCTGCTCTGCGGCCGGAACCTTTTGTGGGATGGTCGTTACGGAATCATCCGCCCGGAATACTTTTTCAGCGACGGTCTTTATGTTGTCATCAGCCGCGGGCGATTTTTCAGCGACGGTCTTAAAGCTGGGCTCAGCGGCAGGAGACTTCTCCGCGACGGTGTTCAAATCCTGTGCGGAGCTAGCGCCTGATATTGCCTGTTGGTCCGGGACAGTCGTGAGGCCGCGCGCGCTCCTGAGCTCACCCGACGATGGAGGAGCCGGCGATTTCGGAAGCCGCTTGCCGCACTGCTGACAGAACGACCATCCGACCTCATTCGAAGTGTTGCACTCCGGACAGACGATTCCTTGCGGTGGCATCTTCTCCTCCTGTTGATAGACGTCGCGCGGACTGCCCGCGGCGGCTGAGCTTGCATCAGCGGATCGAGCTTCAGGAGCTGGCGCATCGGTGAGTCCTTCGAGCGAAACCGCGCACATACGGCAGACGGACGATCCGGGTTTATTTCCGGCGGCACAGTTTGGACAAGTGATCATGTTGGATCGGTGAGCTCCGCCGCACATTATACGTAAAGGCTATTTTGGTTGGAAATCAAAAAGCGTTGCCGCGCGTTTCTTCAGCAGGAGCAATATCCGTGTAGATCCGCCGAATCAGTGTCATCCGCGTTCCATCGTTCGAAATGGATAGACCACAGATGACACTGATGCGGCGGATTTACACGGATCAAAAAAATCTGCGAAACGCGAATGTAATATTATTGACAATCAGAGCGTGCAAGAATATTATCGGGGCGCTCAAGTTACGAATTCACGGGTAAGGACCCTCACCGCCCTTTCACCCTCCTAAGAACGGCTGCAACCTAAAGGAGAAAATCATGCTGAGATCAGAAATGACCAGATTGTTTCGGAGAGTTTTGATCCTGGTTGTGCTGGCGGCTTGCCTGAGCATTGCCAGCTTCGCGCCGGTGGGGAGTGCATCGATGATTCCCTGTTGTTCGGCGTGCGATGCCTGCTATGAAAACTGTGACAATAACGACCCGACGCCGGCCTGTTATAACAACTGTTTCAATCTGTGCAGGCACGGATGTAGTGAGGGTTGCTAACAGCTCGAATGCGCGCGCCGTTATCGGGCGCGCATTCGACAGGAAGGGGAAGCCCGGCTTCCCCTTCCGCTTGAGGTAATCGCCAATGAGCAATCTATACAAGAAAACTGAATTGGTTACCAACGTCGTCATCATTGCCGTGGCGCTCCTTCTCGGGGTCGTTGTGGTTAAGCGTTTTTTGCTTTCTCCCCGGGCCCCTGCTCCGGTTAAGCCTATTGCCGCCGGGATCAGGATAAACCTGCCGGATGTGGAGTGGGCGAAGAGCCGCCAGACGCTGTTAGTGGTTCTAGCACAGGGCTGCCGCTTCTGCTCGGAAAGCGTGCCGTTTTATCAGCGGCTCGCGAAAGAAGCGCTCGGCCGCAGCGATCTTCAATTGGTCGCGGTCCTGCCGCAATCCCCCGCGGAAGGGCGTAAGTACCTGGACGAGCTCAATGTGTCCATCCAGCAAGTTAAACAAGCGGAACTACCGTCAATTCAGGTGGCCGGCACGCCGACGCTCATCCTCGTCGATAGCCAGGGAATTGTCACCCATGCCTGGGTTGGGAAATTGCCCGCTGAACAAGAAGAGGACGTGCTCCGCGACCTTCAATGTGATAACTGCGGCTCGTAGCCGGACCAGATGGCACATCCTCTGTCACTTGATTCTTGTAATCGTCAGAAAGAACAATCACCAGGTTGCTTTGAAATGCACGCGCGTTTCAAAGCAATCTGCTATTGAGAACCCATTAGCAAGAAAAACTCGCCTATTTCTTCACAATGGACTGATCTTAGAAAAAAACAGACGGATGTTTCTTTATAATGAGCTAACCTTACAAAGAAATGGACGCACATTTCTTAATAATGGATTGACCTTACAAAGAAATGGACGCACGTTTCTTAATAATGGGTTGACCTTTCAAAGAAATGGATAGAAGTTTCTTCATAATGGGTCGATCTTACAAAGCATTGGGCGAATCGTATTTGATAATGGGTTCACGATGCAAAGAAACAGACAGAGCTTTCTTTGAAATAGACTGATTCTGCAAAGAAACAGCTAGAGATTTCTTTGGAATAGAGTCATCTTGCAAAGAAATGGATAGTCAATCCTTCATAATGGCTTTAGTCATTAGGAACAGCGGGAGCGATCAAAGGATAGGCCTGAATTAATCGCGTAAACGCGTTCATCGTCGAAAAGAAACGCGCACGGCTGCGCATAAAGCCCCGCTGTTTCAATCTTGGTGTACGCGTATTTCCTCGGGTTGGCCGCCATTGCTCAAATAATGCCTGCCTTGCAAAAAGCGATATCGATCACTTTTTTGACGTATCGTGCCGCTTTTTTGCGTCTATGAAGAACAGGGGGCAAAAACCTCCTCGTACGATCCACGCGCCGGGCCAGTCCCGCCGGCGCAGTCAAGACAACACGCCCGACAGGGCACTACTCGATATGGAAGGAGGAGTATTATGGGCAGAGCAAGACGAGTCTCTCCGGTTCTGGACAAGATCCAGGTCCGACACGCCAATATCAAGAACATTGACGCGGATCTTGATCTGGGCAATGGCCTGACGATGCCGGCATTCACCGCTAGTATGACCACGATTCAGACCAATCTGAGCGAATACAACCAGGCGCTCGCGTCGGTTGACGACAAGTTAAACGCTCTTGTCGCCTCCGAGAAGGTTGGGATGGACCTATCGGAAAGAATCCTAGCCGGCATCGCTGCGCGCTACGGCAAAGACAGTTCCGAGTACGAACAGGCCGGTGGCGTCCGGAAAAGCGAACGAAAACGCCCGACGCGCAAAACCAAAACGCCGCCGGTCACGCCTTGAATTGACAAGCGGGCGTGTTAGGCAATAAGTGCTTCACTCACGAAAGGTTCATAACACGCCCGCCGCTTAGTTGAAGCAAGCTCCGCGGGAACGCGATGGCAACATTGCGTTCCCGACGGAGGTTTTTCGTTGCCGACGTTTCCCCGACGATTTCACGCCGACGATATCGAGCATAACAACAACGCCGCGTGTCTCGTCGCCTCCCATACATCGCTTGGGCACGCTAGCGGATGTATGATCGCGCACTCAGGTGTATAGCATTGATTACCTGGTATTTGATGATGGGACAAAATAGGTTTGCTGTATGTGGGAGTCGACGCCTTATTACCCCTTTGGTCACCGCTATGGCCATTTCGTTATGCTTGTTCATACGTATCCACGGATTCGCGCAGGAGCAATCCTCCCAAGTACAAATGCAGATTGAGCGTTTGCAATCCCCCAACCCAAAAGTGCGCTCCAATGCGGCTGATTTGTTAGGCTCGATGGGTGGAAAAGCGAAAAGCGCTGTGCCTGTCCTCATCGCAGCCCTCACAGATAAGAACTCGGATGTACGCAGCCACGTAGCGCATAGCCTAGGAAATATTGGTGCAGGAGCGAAAGCCGCCGTGCCTGCTCTCCTGAAAGCGCTTACCGATAATGTAGTTCAGGTTCGTACCGCGGCGTCGTGGGCTTTAGGTCAGATGCGTGCAGAGGCGAAGGACGCCGTGCCTGGACTCACCGCCGCGCTAGATGACAAATACTCTTCGGTAAGCAGCAACGCAGCCCAAGCTCTAGGTAAGATTGGCGCAGAGGCTAAGGATGCCGTGCCCGCGTTGATCTTAGCCGTTCAGTTTGCCGAATATGCTGATGACCGCCGCGACGCGGCGTGGGCATTAGGTAGGATGGGTGCAGAAGCAAAATCTGCGGTACCGGCGTTGATCGCTGCGCTCAGAGACGATGACTCCGAAGTTCGCAGCAACGCGGCAACAGCCTTAGGTGGAATTCGAACAGAAGCCGCGGGCGCAATACCTGGTCTGATCGCAGTTCTGGAAGACAACTATTCTGAGGTTCGCAGCGAAGCGGCATGGGCAATAGGTCGGATGGGTGCTAAGGCGGCGGATGCCGTGCCTAGTCTGATCGGAGTACTTAAGTATGACGCCAACTCCGAAGCCCGTAGCAACGCCGCAGCGGCTTTAGGTGAGATAGAAAGTGACAAAGCGAAGGCCGCAGTGCCCTCTCTCGCCGCGGCCCTTACTGACAATGTCTCAGACGTTCGCAGTTCGGCCGCCTTGTCGTTAGGGGAGATCGGTCACGGAGCGAAAGAAGCCGTGCCTAGTCTCATCGCGGTCCTCAAAGACGAGGTTCGTGACGTTCGCATCAATGCGACGTGGGCTTTAGGGCAGATGGGTGCTGAGGCCACTTCTGCTATACCTGCTCTTATCGCCGCCCTGCACGATGATGTCTCAGATGTCCGCAACGATGCGGCAGATGCCTTAGCCATAATAAGCAAAGAGTTATTTGATGCCGACAACATTGGTATGCTTCCTCAACTGAAGGAAGCATATGATTCCCTGAAGAATCACTATCAGGGTAATTCGCAGGAACGAGCCAGCACAATCAAGATGGCCATTGACCATCTTGAGTCCCTTTGGTGGATTGGATTGCGACAGAAGGTGGCCCTGTGGATTCTCAATCACACATTCATCAGTTGTGTTTTCATCATATACTTATTACTACTGATTTCGTGGTCGCTTTTGTTCTGGTTGCACCCGCTTGGGCTTCTGCCGGTCAGTGCTTTCCTCGGTCGCTACGAGCCTAAAATCAAAACACAAAACATGGAGATCGGCTTGCCGTTGCGTCATCTCCTGCTCGTGAGCCTGTTTCACTATCGCAAGCGTGTGCTCGATCGCTGGGTGCAGAAACATCTCGTAACGGCGCGCGAGAATTTTGCGAATAGGCAAACAGTCAAGGAACGCAAAACCTACGTGTCAACGCCTACGATGACTAATGGGGAAGTCTTCGACAGCCTTTCTCCCGCGCTGCTCCAGCCAATCTTCGACAAGCCGAAGGCTACTTTGCTGATCACGGGAGAAGGCGGCGCGGGAAAAACCAGTCTCGCCTGCCAAATGGCTTTGTGGGCGACGGACGACGAGCCGGAGAACCGCCCCTGCAAGAGTTATCAGATGTTGCCGGTGTTGCTTGAAGGCAATCTGGATCCTCAAGCCGACGGCAAGAACGTTTTCACCGAAACCATTCGCGGACATCTCCGGGAATTGATAGGAATGCCGGATGAGATTCCCGAAGAATTCCTGTTGCAGTTATTGCGAAAACGCCGGGCGCTTGTGATCGTCGATAGCCTCTCAGAGTTGGATGAATGGACGCGCCACATCGTCAGGCCCGCGCAGCCTGATTTTCCGGTGGCCGCTTTGATAGTCACGTCGCGTATTGACGACGTTTTGAGCGGCGCGGCAAAGACGATCATCAAGCCTCTTCGGTTGAACAAAGACCGCCTTTCTTTTTTCATGGATCGGTACCTCGAGCAACGAGGCAAGCAATTTCAGACGGACGAAGAATTGTTCGAGAGCTGCCGCAATCTCTCGCAACTCATCGGCGAGCGCGACATCACCGCGCTCATCGCAAAAATGTATGCCGAGCTGAAGATCGCTTCAAAAGAGCAGTCGTCAGACTTCGATCTTCCGCGCAACCTGCCGGACTTGATGCAAGGCTATGCCGTCAACATCAATGAAAGCGTGAAAGCCGACAGGAAAGAGACTCGCGTCGTGCTTGATGCGGCCAAGGCGGTCGCATGGGAATGTCTCAGAAAGAGCTGCCGCCCCGCGCCGGCGAAACGGGATGATGTGTTAAAGGCATTGAGGAGAGAGGCGGACGCGGAAGCGCTGGTTGAATACCTTGAAGAGCGACTGCAATTGATTCAAACCACCGGGGCGGCCAAGGATGCGATCCGTTTCTCCCTCGATCCGCTGGCCGAGTATCTCGCGAGTCTGCATCTTGTCGAACACTGCAACAACAGCGTCTCGCGATGGCAGGAAATAACCGACCTGCTAAGAGCGCAATCGGGAACGCCCGAGCTCATTAAAGGATTTCTGCTGGCGCTCGAAGATTGCTGCAAGCATCGCGGCCAGGAGCACGGCGTGCCCGGGTCCGCCATCGAAGCCATCAATCAACTGCTCAAGCCGGCTCCCGCGGTGGTCGCCTCAACAGATTAGAAGATACTATCTGCTATATGCCGGTTCGAAGCTGAACTTGCTCGCCACGAACTCTCTCACCTGCGAGTAGATTCCATCCGCGTCGAGTCCGTACTTCGCCAGCAACAAACTCTGGCTGGCGTGCTCGATCAATTGGTCCGGGAACCCCAGACGAAGCACGCGAACTTCATGAAGCTTATGCTCCTCGAGCAGTTCCATTACCGCGCTGCCAAAACCGCCCATCAAGAAGTGATCTTCAGCGGTGACGATCGCGCCGTGCGACCGCGCAAGCGCCAGTATCAGTTCCGTGTCGAGCGGTTTCACGAATCGCGCGTTGACTACCGTCGCGTTGACTCCCTCGAGCGCAAGCCGCTCGGCCGCCTTCTCGCAGTAGCTCACTTCTGAACCGATCCCGATGATTGCCACGTCCGAGCCTTCCCGCACGATCTCAGCCTTTCCGATCTCGAGCGCGTGAATCGGTTCATCCATCGGAACACCGACTCCGCTCCCTCTCGGGTAGCGTAATGACGCCGGCCCGTTGTACATCAGCGCGGTCTTGAGCATATGCCGAAGCTCGTTCTCGTCCTTGGGAGCCATGATCACAAAGCCGGGCATCGGCCTCAGATAAGCGAAATCCATCAGCCCGTGATGCGTAGGCCCATCGGCTCCCGCGACTCCGGCCCGGTCAAGGGCGAATGTCACGTCGAGCCCCATCAGCACGACGTCGTGGAAAATCTGATCGAAAGCTCGCTGCAGGAAACTCGAATAGATCGCCGCGATCGGTTTCAAGCCTTCGGTGGCCATCCCCGCTGCGAAGGTCACCGCGTGTTGTTCCGCGATTGCGGTGTCGAAGGTGCGATCCGGAAACTCTTTCATCACCTTGCTCAGCCCGGTGCCGTCAGGCATCGCGGCGGTGATCGCCACGATGCGGTCGTCTTCTTTCATCAAGTCAATTGTCGCCTGGGCAAACACCGCGGTGTAAGCCGGGGCCGTTGCCGGCTCCTTGATGAACTTTCCGGTCGCGATTTCAAACGCCGACGTGCCGTGCCATGCGGCCTTATCGCGTTCGGCAGGCTCGTAACCCTTGCCCTTCACGGTCAGTGCGTGAATGAGCACGGGGCCGTCCTCGGCCTTTGCTTCTTCAAGAGTCGTAAGAATCGAGTTGATGTCGTGTCCGTTGATCGGACCCATGTACTTCAGACCCAACTCCTCCCAAAGCGAGCCCGGTATGAAAGCCCGAGCCAGCGTGTCTTTGACGGCCTTCGCGCTCGACAGCATAAGCTCGCCAAAAGCCGGAATCACCTTCAGCCATTCCTCGACTTCATGTTTGAATTCGTTGTATGGCCGCGCGCCGCGGATTCGATTGAGATAGCCGTTCAGCGCGCCCACGTTCGGCGAGATCGACATCTCATTGTCGTTGAGCAGGATTATCATTCGCTTCTTGAGATGCCCAACCTGATTGATTCCTTCAAGAGCCATGCCCGCGGTCAGCCCCGCGTCGCCGATAAAAGCCACCACGTTGAAGTTCTCGGCTTTAAGGTCGCGAGCCGCGGCGATGCCGAGCGCCGACGAAATCGAAGTTCCGGCGTGCGCAGCGTTGAACACGTCGTATTCGGATTCTTCTCGCCTGAGGAATCCGCTCAGCCCGTTATATTGTCGTATGGTTGGAAACTGATCGCGCCGGCCGGTCAGGATCTTGTGCGCGTACGCCTGATGCCCGATGTCGATGACCAGCTTGTCCCGGGGCGTATCAAGCGAGTAGTGGAGAGCAACCAGCAGCTCCACCGGGCCGAGGCTTGCGCCAGTATGGCCGCCGATCTTTGAAAGTGTTTCGATCATGTATTCGCGGATCTCGTCTGAGACGGTTTGCAGCTTGGATGTCGGAAGCCGCCGGAGGTCC
This sequence comes from Blastocatellia bacterium, assembly GCA_035607285.1. GTDB lineage: Bacteria > Acidobacteriota > Blastocatellia > UBA7656 > UBA7656 > Onstottus_A. Next base: position 27,046 of record DATNBZ010000071.1, read on the forward strand.
GCCGGATCGTTGATTTGTGAGAGCAGCGTCATAATAAAGTTGTCTCCTGAAAGATTGCCTGTGCAGCTATACCGTTGGCGTTACAAAGATAGCGGCCTCACGAGCTTCTTGCAATGATGAATCGCGCCAGATCTTCCAACACGCGGGTCCTCAGATCGAGATCGGCCGCAATCCGGACAGCTTCATCGACAAGCCGGCGCGCGCGCGCGGTGGAAGCGTCTATGCCGTGAATAGCCGGGTAGGTAGCTTTGTTCGCGGCTTGATCCTTGCCCGGCGTCTTGCCGAGCTGCTCGCTTGTGGAAGTCACGTCCAATATGTCGTCGGCGATCTGAAACGCTAGACCGATGCGCTCGCCGTAGCCTCTAAGCTTGTCGATTTGCTCTTCGCTCGCTCCGGCAATGATGGCGCCCACTACAACCGACGAGGTTATCATCGCTCCGGTCTTCGAGCGATGAATGTATTCGAGCGTCGACTCATCGACGTTCTTGCCCTCGCTTTCGATATCGGCTATCTGCCCGCCGATCAAAGCGTCGACCGAGCCCGCGGCAGTTGCGATTTCTCGAATGACTCGAACTTGCCGTTCAGCATCTCTATGCGGAGCATCGGCCGACAGAACGCGGAATGCTTGAGTCAGCAGCGCATCGCCCGCGAGGATTGCGACAGCTTCGCCAAACGCTTTGTGACAAGTGGGGCGGCCGCGACGCAGATCATCGTCGTCCATTGCCGGCAGATCGTCATGGATCAACGAATAGGTGTGAATCATCTCAATCGCGCAAGCGGCGGGCATCAGGTCGTCGGTGTCTGCTCCGAGGGCTTCACCGGCGGCGAGAGTCAGCGAGGGCCGCAAGCGCTTCCCGCCGGCAAGCAGGCTATATCGCATCGCGCGATGGAGCTGCTCGGGCGGGGTCGTTTCCGAAGGGACGAGACGGTCGAGCCATTGGTTGACTTCGGCCGCGCGTCTCGCCAGATAATCGTTGAAGGTTTCGGTTGCGCTCATTCTTCGTCGGGCTCTTCAAAGGGTGTTGGTTTGTAAGCGCCATCGTCTCCGCGCAGCAGTATCTCTACTTTGCGTTCGGCTTCGTCGAGCCGCTTCTGACATTCGCGCGAGAGGCGAACGCCTTGCTCGAAGAGTTCGAGCGACCGATCGAGCGGGAGATCGCCCGCTTCGAGCTGGCGGACGATCTGTTCGAGCTCATCAAGCGAGCCTTCGAAAGTTTTCTCTTCAGTCATTTCTATTTCCACATTCGATAGTGGCCGATTATCTTCCACGACATCAGCACGTCCTCGAGTCGGGCGCCCGCTCCGATATTATGCACAACCAGATAGGTCTGCGTATTGGTTGCGACCGCATCGGTCACCAGACCAATGTGTAGCAGGTGATTATCCAGCTCCCACGCCACAACATCGCCGGGCAGGTAATCGCTTTGCCTGCTGGTGATCGGAATAGACTTTCCAGTCCTGCTAAAAAAGGTCATGAGATTCGGCACGCGTCGATGATCGATGTTTGAATCGGGCTTGCGAGCACCCCAGTTGGCCGGGTATTTCGCGAAGCTGCGAACCATGTCTTCGTGCAGTTCTTTTTGCAGATCCACGCCGGCTCCGCGAAAGGCTCTCACTATGACATCGGCGCAGACCCCGCGCTCGATTGGCACGTCGCCGCCAGGGTAGCCGAGCTTCACATAGGCGGGGTCGTATTCGTTGGTGTGCTTTGTTTGTTCGATCGCCGAATCCACCGCCAACCTTATCTGCGGCGTGTTCGATACTGGCCGTCGAACAAGATGGTCGCTGGCGCTCTTATCGGCCGTTCGTTTTGGTGACGCCGACGTTTCTCCGCGCGTCGAACAGGCGGAGAATGAAATCACAAGCAGAACTGTTCCAGCGATGAAAAGAACAGAGCGGGGAACGCTTCTTTTGTAGGGGTGGCCCTCCGTGGCCACCCCTGATTGAAAAGACGAGATGGGGTGGCCACGGAGCCCTGGGACTCGTATTAACGAGCCGATACCTTGAAGAAACCGCTGGCGTGCCAACGGAGAGCTCTTTTCCGTAGCCCAGGCGTTTACGCCTGGGATCGCGAGCGGCCACCGCGTACTAGCCCCGTTAACGGGGCTTGAAACCCGCTTTAGCGGCGTTCGATCCGTCGAAAGCCCGATGAATCGGGCTCGAGAATGAGGGCAACCGCCGTGAACCCAGGCGTAAACGCCTGGGCTAATGCAAAAGGACCGGCGGAGGCTTCTAAGGAGAGCCACCCCTACAGGAGCGGCGATCCCAATTTGCGCACTCGCGACGCGTTTATTGCAGCCACTTGGAAACATGATTCTATTTTGATGCAAGAATAAGCGGAGACGGTCCGGGAGCATCGATGGTACTGACTTTTTTGAAGCCCGCAGCCTTCAACCACTCGCGGTACTCGCGCATCGTGAACACGTCCCCGTGCTCCGTGTTCAAAAGCATATTCAAGCCAAACACCAGCGGCAAAGCCGGGCCGGTGCGATCGTCGTTGGGCACCATCTCGCCAATCAAAAGCAAGCCGTCATCCTTCAGCGCGCGGCTGGACTTTTGAATCAGCCTCTTGCCCCACTTCTCGCCTTCGGTGTGAATGATGTGGCCGAGTATCACGAGGTCATATTTCCTGCGCCCGAAATCCACTTCACGCAAGTTGCCTTCGAGATAGTCATACCGGTCGGCGACGCCAAGCCTGGCCGTGAACTGGCGAGCTACCTGATTGACCTCGGGAAAATCGACGACGGTCACCCGCGCGTCGGGGATTGCTTGCGCGAACGCGATCGACCACGCGGCGGACCCGGCGGCAACATCCAGAATATTCTTGATTCGCTTACGAGCCTTTGCCGGAATCGAAGCGACGGCTTCTCTGGCGGCGCCGTAGCTCATTGGGAAGATCGCCGCCACGAGCTGAGGGAAAAAATCGCGCCCGACCTGTTCGGTATCGACTGAAGTGAACGGGCGTCCGCTCTTCACGACGTCAGTAAGATGCGACCAGCTTTCCCAGACGAGACGAGTCTCGGCCACCATTGGACCGAGGTACGCGGGTTGGCCGCGAACGAGAAATCGTTCCGAAACGGGTTCGAGATAATAGCTGTTGTCTTTCTTATTAAGGTAGCCGAGTGCCACCAGCGCATCCAGAAGCCGGCGAGTTCCTCTCTCGGAAGCCTTAGCGGCGCGCGCAATTTCCTTTGAAGTGTGCTTTCCGTCATTGATGTGCGTGAAGAAGTCGAGTTCAGTTCCGGCCATTAGAGCCTGAGCGTTCCTCGCCGCCCACATATCCTGAATGATTCGTTCGGGTGTTGCTTCGATCTGTTTAGCTGCCTGTGCCATTTGTTCGTTCTCTCCTTTCCACTTGTAAGGGCGTCCCTCCGTGGGCGCCCCTCCTGCCGAGGTTATTTCCATCACCAGGGAGGGGCGCCCACGGGGGACGCCCTTACAAGACTCACTAGTTTTTTGTGCAATCAATGTCGCCGTCCGAGACTCGCACGCGGATCTTGTCTCCCGTGCTTACCTCATCCGCGCGCTTGATGACTCGTCCCTGGTTGTCAAACGCTATCGCATATCCGCGTGCGAGCACGCCGAGCGGCGAGAGCGAGTCAAGCTTTCCCGCGGCCAGCGATATCCGTTCGTTTTGCAGGTCGATGATCGATCGAGCGCTGCCCTGTAGCTTTCGGCTCAGGTCCACCAGCCGGCTGCGATGATCGGCCATCGCCCTACGAAGATCGGTCTCGCTCAACCTCAACGCAAGCGCGGTGTGCCGGCTGCGACGTGCCTTCAAAGCGGCTTCCAAAGCCGATTCCATCGAGTACGCGGCATCGTCTATGCGTTGAGAGAAGCTGCGGATTCGCGATTCTACATGATCGAACGCGCGGCGTGATTCCATATCGGCCAGCCTGCCGCGCAAGGCAAGCAGCCGATATCGAATCGCCTTCCTTGCGTCTTCAGCGAGGCCGGCGACTCGAGCGCACATTTCATCGCGAGCCGAAGCGACCATCTCCGCCGCCGCCGATGGAGTCGACGCCCGCAGATCGGCTACGAGGTCCGCGATAGTAATGTCCATTTCGTGGCCTACGGCGGAGATTACGGGAACTCGCGATTTGTAGATTGCTCGCGCAACCGCTTCATCGTTGAAGGCCGATAAGTCTTCAGTCGAGCCGCCGCCTCTTCCGACGATGATCGCGTCCACTTCTGTCCGAGAGTTCAGCAGCCGCAAACCGCGCGCGATCTCTGAAGCCGCGCCGTCGCCTTGAACTCGGACCGGCGCGATCATCACGCTGACCGCCTCGTTTCGCCGTTTGAGCATTCGAAGTATGTCGCGGATCGCGGCGCCCGTAGGCGACGTCACTACGCCGATGCACCGAGGTAAGATGGGCAGCGGCCGTTTGCGCTCGGTGCTGAACAGCCCGTCGTCGGCCAGGCGTTTCTTTAATTGCTCGAGCGCGAGCTGTAAGGCGCCCGCCCCGACGGGCTCGAGGTGCTCGACTATGAGTTGGTACTCGCCCCGCGCATCGTAGATCGAAAGCCTGCCCCGCGCGATAACGTGCAAGCCATCCGCAGGGACAAATCGAATCATTCGATTCTGCATCCTGAAGCTTGCGCACCTGAGCGAGGCCCCGTCGTCCTTCAACGAAAAATACCAGTGCCCCGATGAGTGACGGCGAAAATTTGACAGCTCGCCTTCGACGTATACATCGAAGAACTCTCTTTCGACGACTGTTCTGAGCCGCGCTGTCAGTTCTGAAACCGACAACGCGCGACGTTGCTGCATCAATTGTTCGAGGAAACTGAGTTGAGACATTCAGGTCACGGTCCGACAAAACTTCAGTTTGTCGAGGAGCCGCGGGACGACAAACTGAAGTTTGTCGGACATTTTGTCGGATATTTGGTCGGACATTCAGTCTTCTTCGACGCCGAGCCTCTCGAGTTCCTTCTGGAGTTTCTTCCAGTCAAACGGCTTCAGGCTGAACACAGTCCCGTCAATGTCGAACGTCGGCACGATTCTTTTTCCGTTGTTAGCGTGTTCGACAAACCGAGAAGCCTCGACTGAGTTTTCTATGTTCACTTCCTCGTAGAAGATTCCCTCATCGTCGAGGAACTGCTTGGCCTGATCGCAATCGGCGCTCCAACCCGTCGTGTAGAGTTTTACTTCGGGCATATCAGCCCTCCGTAGCTGAGCTGCTCTTGGAAGACGGATTCTACTACGAAACTGATTCCAGTGTGAAAGGTTTTGATTCTGAATTGCAGCTCTGCGTATTCCTCAGCGTCCTCAGCGTCATCAGGGGTTTTCTTGATCAATGCAGGGAATCAACCGCCGAGGACGCCGAGGACGCCGAGGAAACCGAGCAGCAACAGGATTGTCAGCACAAGCGACGACCTACGACCCTCCCCTCGTCGCCCGGGAAATCCTGCGTTATAATTCGCCACCGAGAGGTGCCATATGTTCTTCGACACGCCATCTGGTCGCTTAACAGTGCTCGCGATCGCAATAGTCATGTCGTTTCCCGCCGGCGGCTTTAGCCAGGACCCTTCCGGCCGGCCAACGGATCCCAAAGGCAAGAAGCCACCGATAAGAAAATCAGGTCCGCAACCTGTCACCGTGATGCTAACCGTGTTGACCGAACCGCCGGGGAGCGAGGTCTACCTCAACGGAGAACAGAAGGGGGTCACCAACAGCGAAGGTAAGGTGCAATTCGACAAACTCGCGTTGGGTCATTACAGCATCGAAGTGCGTAAGGACGGTTACCGTCCGATGCTCAAGGGATTCGACGCGGGAACCGAGGCCCCGACTCTCGTCTTCAAACTCGAGCCAAAGCTCGACGACAGCGTGAAAGAGTTCAATTCACTGGTTGCCGACGGCAAGCTGGCCGGGCCTGATAAGCCAAATGCTTTTGAGCTGGTCGAGCAGCTTGCGACGAAGTATCCCGACCGTCCCGAAGTCGCACAAATGCGGACGGCGCTGTCGGCGAAGCTGATCGAGACCGCTTCTCCGATTATTCTTCAAACCGCGATCAACTATAGAGGGGTAACGCGCGATCAAATGGTGCACGCGCTCGACTCCGCTACCAACGCTCTTGCTCTGAAGAAGGACGATGCAAGAATCCAGGCTCAAGCGGCTTATCTTAGAGGCGTCGTCGCGCTGCGCGAGTGGCAGGTGGCGGGCGCGGCTTCTCAGGCCAAGGCCGAAGGTGGCGGGCAAGGCGATGTCAACGGCAGCGTAGCCGGTCCGGCGGCCGCGCGCGCGGAGTTCGAGAATGCATTGAAGCTCGATGACTCATTCGCCGCGGCGCGTTATCAACTCGGAGTTGTGCTGCTGGCTTCGGCTGATGCGCCCGGCGCTGAAGCGGCGCTCATCAAGACGACGCAGCAGGAGCCTCAATGGGGGTCGGGTCATACGGCGCTCGGGTTGGCTCTTTATGGTCAAGGTAAGTTTGCGGATGCGATACCGGCTTTTCAAAGGGCGGTCGCGCTCGAACCTGGCAGCGCAGCGGCTATTGCTGGATTGGGCCTCGCTCGCGTTATGAAGGGCGAGAAGGATGGCTCCAAAGACATCGACCGAGCGATGAAGGTCGACCCGAGCAGCGCGCTTCCTCATCTGAACCTGGCGATTGTGTATTCGCAATCCAGGAACAAGAAAGACTGGTCACGCTCCGAAGACGAGTTCAAAAAAGCAATCTCGATGAACCCTCAGAACATCGAGTTCCAGAACAGCTTGGCGGAACGGCTGCTTGCAGAGGTGCAGAAGAGGAAGAGGTGAAGACGAGCATGGCGATCGCGGCGGGTAACTCCTAACTGCATAATTGGCATATTCAAAACGGTGGCATTTGAGTGCGAAACCGCTTCCACACACGCGCAAGTCGTCGCTCGGAAAAGTTGACCTCTCCAGAGAGCGCGAGTGGGTTCTTCAACACCGTCACCAATACGCGGGGGAATGGGTTGTCTATGCTGGTGGTTAGGTAGGCCAATCCGCCGGCGATTGCCACGAAGAGAGTGATGAGTAGCGCAATCAGTTGCCAGATCGAGTGACGGACGGAGTCGCTAACGATGCGGTTGAGTTGATTGACAGTACCACGCATTTCGGCGAGTTCCTTGACGCAACCATCAACCTTCTCACGGAGTTCGGCAATTTCAGAATTAAGGGTTGTGCTCAGATCATTTGCGCTGGGCGCGAACTTCCTGCTTTAAGTCCTCGAAACGAGCGGTGATGTTCTTCTCGGATTGCTCGATCTGTTTTTCGATCATCTCAAAACGCGTGTTCGAACTCCGTTCCATTTGTTCGATGCGCTTGTCGATCGAGCTGGTTTGATAGGCCAATCCACCAGCAATAGCCACCAAGAGGGTGCCGATCAGAGCAATCAGTTGCCAGACGGACTGACGAACTGTTGCGCCGATGATCTTATCGAGTTGGTGAACGCTGCCGCGGATTTCGGCAAGCTCCATGCCCTGCGCTTCAACTTTCTCTCGCAAGGCGGCGATTTCAGGATTAAGGGTTGCGCTCATGAGGCTCCTGTGTGCGAGCCCAGGATCTCACGGGCATTATAGCATGCGATTCTCAAAATCAATAACGCGAGAGAACGACAGGTAGTGGGGTGATAGTGTGTTGCTCGCACATTCGCGTTTCTCCTCTGCGTCCTCGGCGTCCTCTGCGGTTGATTCCGAAGCACTGAGCAGGAAAAACCGCGGAGGACGCCGGGGACGCAGAGGACTGCTTGCTGGCAACACGCTAATACCCCACTACCGAAGGACACTGCGACTCGTCAAAACCTACCTAAACGAGATCATTCCTCTTTTGCACGGCTTGCGCCGCTCAACATTCTTCACACGGGACCGGGACGTCTATGACCCGGGTCTCGCCCACCGCAACCATTGTTTGGTCTATCTCGACATTGAACCGGTGCTCAATTCCGCACCCATCACGCGACCTCTACCGACTCAGCTTCGTCAACTCTGCGCGATTCTGGGAAAGGCATTCCTGCATACGGACACCGGAAGAATTGCGGATGAGGATTGCGGATTTCGGAGCGACGGGCACGCAATACGTAAGGAAGCCCCGTCAACCAGCCATTTGCTTTCTGAAATTCAATCAAACGTCAACTTAGAAGCTCATTTAAGCTGCAACCTTTCCCCTGAAGAGTCCACTCACCTGACGTACTCCTCAAATAACTCTGCTGGCACGTCAGTTGGTTAGTCAGCACAGGTTTGAGGGGAGAAGTGCACCCATCTGCTTGAATGTTTGCGCATTAAGCAACTAGGGCCGCGACGTTAGCGTTAAAACACGTTAGCGTTAAGAAAGGTTGGCGAGGCCTTCTTCGGAGACTTATTGGGAGACCTCTTGGGAGATTAGATGCAAACCTTAGTGCAGGACTTGCGATACGGGCTGCGAATGTTGATGAACAAGCCGGGATTTGCCGCGGTCGCGGTGATCACCCTGGCGCTTGGTATCGGCGCGAACACGGCTATCTTCAGCGTAGTGAACGCCGTCCTCCTGCGACCGCTGCCGTATCGCGAGCCCGGCAAACTCGTTCGAGTCTATACCGAATTCCCGACGATGAACCTCAGAAAATTTTGGATGTCCGTGCCCGAGTTTCTGGACATTCAACGTGAGGCCAATGCCTGGGAGAGCATCGGCGCGTGGACCACCAGCGGCCGCAATATTGCCACCGCCGACGAGCCGATCAGGGTCAATGCCGCGTTGATCACTCGAGGATTGATCGAAGCGCTCGGAGTGCAACCGGCCCGAGGCCGCAACTTCACGCCCGAGGAAGACATTAACGGTGGGCCCCGAACCGCATTGATTTCGGATGGGCTTTGGCGTCGCGCTTTCGGTAAGCAGGACGACATCATGGGGAAAGAGATTCAGATCAATTCGCAGACGACTACCGTTATCGGCGTGATGCCGCCCGGATATGTTTTCCCTCCGGGCAGCAACGATCCGGCCGAGGTGTGGTTGCCATTACAGTTTGATCCGGCGAATCCGGGCAACCGCGGCGGGCATTTTCTCTACGTCATCGGCCGGCTCAAGCCTGAGTATCGGGTCGAGCAAGCCCGCACGGAGATTGAATCGCTGATGGCCGGATGGAAGGGTGAGAATCGGGCTCAACATCTGCCTGATCCCGACAGACATCCGATCCTGATGGTGCCGCTTCACGAAGACGTAGTCGGCGCCGCGCGACCGGCGGTGCTCATGCTGCTGGGCGCGGTGGGGTTCGTGCTTTTGATTGCCTGCGTCAACGTCGCGAATCTGTTGCTCGCTCGCGCTGAAGCGCGACGCAGGGAGTTTTCGATAAGGCTGGCATTGGGCGCCGGCCGGGCGAGATTGCTGCGACAGTTTCTCGCCGAAGGTTTGATTCTGGTGGTGCTGGGCGCGGCCGCGGGAATAGCGCTGGCAAAAGTCGGACTGAAGCTTGTGCTGGCGGCGGCCCCCGACAGCATTCCGCGCACCGCGGAGATTGGAATCGATCCGGCGGTGCTGGCTTTCACATTGGGCGTCTCGATTCTCTCGGTGATCGTCTTCGCTGTAGCGCCGCTGCTTCAACTGCACGAAGGAGAACTGGCAACAACTCTGAGGGCGGGGCAGCGCACCTCCGGTGGTAGTGGAAGTCACAAACTCAGAAAGACGCTGGTGATAGCCGAGATCGCGCTTGCGGTAATTCCGGTTGTCGGGTCGGGGCTGATGATTCGGGCTTTCTGGAAGCTGCGACAGGTCGACGTCGGCTTCGATCCGCGCGGGGTGACTTCCTTCAGCCTTCAACTGCCTGCGAGCAAGTATCAAAATGCGGACCGGCTTCGTTTCGCTAATCAACTGGAGGAGCGGCTCGCGACACTGCCCGGCGTTAAGGCTGCTTCGCTCGCGTCCGGGCTTCCGCCGCTGCGGCCGATAAACGCCAACGACACCGACATCGAAGACTACCAGGGAACGCCGGACGGACCCGCCGAAAACGTCGACTACTGGAACACGATAGGCTTGAACTACTTCAATGCGATGGGCATTCGCACGATTGAAGGCCGGACCTTCGAGCCTTCGGACAGCAACGACACCGCGCAGAAAGTGATGGTGATCAATCAGGCGATGGCGCGGCGCTTCTGGCAAGGCAGCCCGATAGGGCGAAGAGTGAATCCGGGTTTCAGCACACCGCCCGTCTGGTTCACCGTCGTCGGTGTAGTCGAAGACACCAAGAACCTGGGCGTCGATAAACCCGCGGGCACCGAGTTGTACTTCCTCCTGCCGCAGACGGTCGCCGCAGGCATCAGCACTCGCATGAGCTTCGTCGTACGGTCGCAGGGAGCGTCCGCCGGCGGAGTTGCGTCAGGAATCCGCTCGGCCGTCAACGACCTCGATCCGAGCGTGCCGATCTTCCAACTGCAAACGATGAGCGATGTGGTAGCCGATTCGCTGGTGAGGCCCCGCTTTCTTTCGCTGCTTCTTGGGTCCTTCTCGGTCATCGCGCTTTCACTTGCGGCAATTGGTATCTACGGCGTGATGGCTTATTCGGTAACACAGCGCACACAGGAAATCGGCGTGCGCGTCGCGTTGGGCGCCACGACTCGAAACGTGCTTTCGATGGTGGTAAGCGAGGGATTGAGAATGACGGTGATTGGTCTGGCTACGGGCCTGACCGGCGCGTTCCTGTTGACGCGGGTGATGGCGAGCCTGTTGTTTGAAGTGAGCGCCACCGATCCGGTGACGTTTGTCCTGGTTGCGGTGGCTTTGACCGCGGTTGGTTTGCTGGCTTGCTTCGTACCCGCGCGACGAGCAGCGAGGGTCGATCCGATGGTCGCGCTGAGATACGAATGAAGTGATTGCCGATTGCCGATTGCCGATTTCCGATTGAAAGAACAGGCCGACGATTCGCAATCGGCAATTGGCAATCGGCAATCGGAAATCATTGGAGATTGGATGAACACACTTTGGCATGACCTGCGTTACGCAGTCCGGACGTTCGCCAAGGCGCCCGGCTTCACCATCATAGCGGTGTTGTCGATCGCCCTCGGAATCGCAGCGAACACCGCGATCTTCACGCTGGTCAATGCCGTGCTGTTCAAGCCAATGCCGGTGCCCAATCCCGACCGATTGGTCGCGCTTTATACAACCGAGCCGAGTTCGAGATTCCCGGGCTCATTTTCTTATCCAGCCTATCGCGACTATCGAGATCACAACGACGTCTTCAGCGATCTCTTCGTGCACTACGGTACGCCCGTCAGCATGAGGAACGACAATGACAAGGCCGAACTGATCTGGGGCGAGCTGGTTTCTGGAAATTACTTTACCGGGCTCGGCGTTGTGCCCGAGGCCGGGCGTGTGCTTGGCCCGGACGACGATCGGGCCGAAGGCGCGAGCCCGGTAGCCGTCTTACGTCACACGTTTTGGGAGCGTCGCTTCGGCGGCGATCCTAACATCATCGGAAGACAAATAAGACTGAACGGGCACGACTTCACGATCATCGGCGTTGCGCGTGAAGGATTCTCCGGAACGAGGTTTGTGGGTTTCATTCCCGATGTTTGGTTTCCGGTGAGTATGCACGCAAGCGTTGTTGCGGACAGTGAGAAGTGGCTCGAGAGTCGCGGCGGGCAGTCCTTCAATGTGAATGGCCGTCTCAAACCCGGAGTGACGATCGAGCAGGCGACGGCGTCGATGAACGTCTACGCCCGCGAGCTTGGGGATGCGTATCCGCGGACCGACGCCAACCTGAGCGTTGGGATGGTTCCGGCGGCGAGTAAGACGCAGCCGGCTATTACGCTGTTGGGTTATGTGCCGATTGTGTCCGCGTTGCTGATGGGCATCGTTGCGCTCGTGCTTCTGATCGCTTGCGCGAACGTCGCTAATCTTTTGCTTGCGCGAGCATCAACGCGCAGGCGCGAAATCGCAATTCGACTGGCGCTGGGCGCAAGCCGCTGGCGGCTCGTCAGGCAGTTGTTGACCGAGAGCGTTTTGCTGGCGCTGGCGGGCGGCGCGCTGGGGCTATTGCTGGCGCAATGGGCGAACGCGCTGGTTCCGCTGGCCGGCCCACAGCTTGATTTCGCGACTATCGATTTCAGCTACGATCTCGCGCTCGACAAACGCATTCTCGGATTTACGCTTCTAGTGTCTTTGCTTACAGGAGTCGTCTTCGGCCTGCTGCCGGCGCTGCAAGCATCCAAGCCGGACATCGTGAGGACACTGAAAGGTGAAGCTCAGTCGATGGCTTCAGGCATGCGCCGAATCAGCTTGCGCAATGTTTTGGTCGTCGCGCAGATCACGTTGTCGCTCGTGCTCCTGATAAGCGCCGGGCTGTTCGTGAGGAGCATGCAACACGCCCAGGAGCTGAATCCTGGTTTCGAGTCAAAGCGCATAACGCTGGCTTCGGTCGATGTCGGTCTGCACGGCTACGACGAGGCGAAGGGCCGCCGCTTCTTCAAGCAGATCATCGATCGCGTTCAATCTTTGCCGGGCGTTGAAGCCGCGAGCATGGCCGGCCCGCTGCCGTTGGACGCCTACGAGAACGGCGGGAATGTAATCGTTGAAGGCTATGTTCCGCGTTATGAAAACGAGCGAATCGAGGTGGGCTTCAGCATAGTGGGTCATGATTATTTTCGCGCGATGAACACGCCGATCACGGAAGGCCGAGCATTCAGCGAACACGACGACCAGGGCTCGCCCCTCGTAGTTATCGTGAACGAAACCTTTGCGCGGCGGTTCTGGCCCAGTCAAAGCGCAATCGGGAAACGGCTGCAGCTTGGCAAGGCGAGTGGTCCGTATTACGAGATCGTGGGAGTGGCCAAAGACGGGAAGTACTACTTCCTCGGCGAGCCGCCAACCGAATATATGTTCTTTCCTCTTGCGCAAAACTACAACGGAAAGATGACGTTGATCGCTCGCACCGCGGGTGAGCCTGGGAACCTTGGCGAAAACATTCGCCAGGAAGTCGCCAGCCTTGATAACGAGTTGCCGGTCTCAGGAGTGAAGAGCATGCCGGTGTTTCTGGACCGGCTGCTTTCGGGTCCGAAGTCGATCGCCGGACTCGCAAGCGTCTTTGGTGTAATCGCCTTGCTTGTGGCGTCGGTCGGTCTCTACGGCGTGATGAGCTACGCCGTTGCGCAACGATCGCGCGAGGTCGGGATTCGCATGGCGTTGGGAGCAACGACCCGCGACGTGCTCAGGCTTGTGTTGAAAGAAGGACTCATTTTGATCGGCGCGGGAGTGGGCATCGGACTGCTCGCGGCACTGGGCGCTACGCGTTTGTTGTCGAGCTTCCTTTATGGAGTCAGCCAAACCGACGCGGTGACGTTTGTTGCGGTTCCGCTTCTGCTGGCCGCAGTCGCTCTGATCGCGAGTTATCTTCCAGCGCGCCGTGCAGCGAAGGTGGATCCGATGGTCGCGCTGAGATACGAATGATGTGATTGCCGATTGCCGATTTGCGATTGCCGAATGAGCGGCGTCTCAACGACGGCATCAACGACTCGGCAATCGGCAATCGGCAATCGGCAATCGGCAATCGGAAATCGGAAATCGGAAATATGACTACTCTCTGGCAGGACATTCGTTACGGCATCAGGCTGTTGCTCAAGAATAAAGCAGTGACACTGGTCGCGTTTGTCGCGCTGGCTTTGGGTATCGGGGCTAACACCGCGATCTTCAGCGTAATAAATGCAGTCGTGCTCAAAGGGCTCCCTTATAAAGATCCGGATCAGCTTGTCATCATCTGGGAGAAGTTGAAGCAGGTTGATGAGGTTGAGCTCGCGCCCGATGACTATGCCGCCGATGTCGAGCGTAGTAAGTCGTTCGCCCGGATCGCGGCGACTGAACGCGCCAATTTCAACCTTACCGGCAACGATGAACCGATACGCCTCGAAGGCCAGCGCGCGACCGCGAATCTGTTTGAGACACTCGGTTGCACACCTTTGCTTGGACGAACCTTCACGCCAGAAGAAGACGAGGCGAACGCTCGCGTCGCGGTGTTGAGTTACAAGCTCTGGCAGAGCCGGTTTGGCGGCGACTCCGGAATTGTCGGCCGCGACATCGCGCTCGACGGAATGAACTACACCGTCATCGGCGTTCTGCCTGCCGAGTTTCTGTATCCCGCTCCGATCAACAACAGGCAGCCGGGCGAAATCTGGACGCCCCGTTCTCTCACAACCGAGCGCGCGCGCAATTCTCATAACCTCTTGACGATTGGCCGGCTCAAACCGGATGTCGCCTGGAAAGAGGCTCGAGCCGAGTTTGACAACCTGGCTCGTCAGCGCGCCGCGGAGTCGTCTCAAGCGGAAGGCCATCCCGTCAATCTCGTACCGCTACAGGCGCAGGTTGGCAGGCAGCAGCGCACGGCGTTGTATGTCCTGGCCGGCGCGGCAGGATTCGTTCTGTTGATTGCATGCGCGAACGTGGGCAGCTTGCTGCTCGCGCTTGCGGTCGGACGGCGGCGGGAGATTGCGGTGCGGCTCGCGCTGGGCGCCGCTCGCAGTCGCATAGTGCGCCAGCTTCTGACTGAAAGCATGTTGCTGTCGCTGTTAGGCGGAGGCATTGGTCTGTTGTTGGCAGTCTGGCTGACGGAAGCCATTCGAGCATTAGCGGCGGGACAGATTCCGCGCGCTGAATCGATTGCGGTAGACGGCCCAGTGCTGGCGTTCACCATGCTGGTTTCAATTGCAACCGGCTTGATCTTCGGAGTCGCGCCGGCGCTGCAAGCGTCCAACTCTGATCTCAACGCCGCGCTCAAAGATGGAACGCGGGGTTCGACAACCGCCGCCGGACATCGTATGCGCGGCGCACTTGTGGTGACCGAAGTCGCCTTGTCGCTGGTGCTGCTGGTTGGAGCGGGCCTGATGATCAAGAGCTTTTGGCGTTTGCAACAGGTGAACGCGGGTTTCGATGCCCGCAACTTATTGAGGATCGAAGTCGCGCTACCCGAATCGAAATATCCTGAGTCGCGCGAGCGAACGACGTTCTTCCAACAGTCACTCGAAAAGATCTCCGCGCTTCCGGGTGTGACTGGCGCCGCGGTGATCAATAGTCCGCCGCTCTCAGGACGGCGCAACATTTCGGTCTTTCCTATCGAAGGTCATCCGCCGTCGACGGGAATCGCCGATGCGACCCTTGCCGATTTCCGCGAGATCAGTCCCGACTACTTCAAGATGATGGGAATTCCTTTGCTGCAAGGCCGGGCCTTCACGGATCGCGACTCGCGGAATTCACCGAGGGTCGTGATCGTCAGTCAGTCTTTTGCTGCTCGATACGCGCCGGGGGAAGACCTGATGGGCAAGCGCGTGCGTGTCGAGGACGACTGGCATTCAGTGGTAGGAGTGGTCAGCGACGTCCGCCAGTCGGGCCTGGATGAAGAAGCCGCGCCTCACGTTTACATTCCTTATCTGCAATTCAGCCCGTCACGAGCGGGCATACTGGTTCGAACGACCGGTGACCCGCTCAATTTGGTTGGCACAGTGCGCTCGGCCATTCAGAACGTGGACCATGACCAGCCGATCTACAACGTCAGCACGATGGAAGCGATGATCTCCGGCGCGGTCGCGCCGCGCCGCCTGAACCTTGTGTTGTTGATGGCCTTCGCTTTCGTAGCTCTTGCGCTGGCAGCGGTGGGCATCTACGGCGTGATGGCCAATCTCGTAACGCAGCGCACGGGCGAGATAGGTTTGCGAATGGCATTGGGCGCGCAGCCGCGTGATGTCTTGCGGCTGTTTGTTGTTAAAGGGTTGAGACTGGCGACGGTCGGCATAGCGGTCGGGCTTGGTGCTTCATTCGCGTTTGCGCGCCTCATGGCTACCCTGCTTTACGGCGTGAGCGCGAGCGACCCGATTACTTTCGCCGCGATAACTGCGCTGTTGCTAACGGTAGCGCTGCTGGCCTGCTTCGTGCCGGCTCGCCGCGCATCGAAGGTCGATCCGATGGTTGCACTGCGATATGAATAGAGACTTGAGATTTGAGATTTGAGATTCGAGATTTGCGAGCTTTGCGGTCCTTTGCGTCTTTGCGTTGAGTATTCTCCGCGCTGAGAATAATTCTCAACGCAAAGACGCAAAGAACCGCAAAGACCGCCAAGAGGAGAGTAGACCGATGAAAACAAATCTAAGACGTGTTGCGTTGTTGATCCTGGTACTGGGCATTTCCGTAGCCGCTTTCTCGCAGACGCGTGAGCGGCGGCTGAAGTCCGAGAAATCGAAACAATTGTCGGCTGAGAAAGTAAGCTACCGCACAGTTGACGTCAATAAAGAGGACAGTGAAAAGGAGAATCACGACGGCGCGTCCTGGTTCAGTCAGGGCTACTCCCTCCATCAATCCGGCCATTACGTCGAGGCGATCGACGCCTACAGTCATGCGATTGGGCTGGGACACCGCCAGGCGACCTGCATGTATAACGTTGCCTGTAGCTACTCGTTGTTGAATGACAAGGAAAATGCTTTGTTTTGGCTCGATCGCGCGTTGGGCGGGGGCTTTGACCGGGTTGATCTTCTGAAGGAAGACTCCGACCTCGACCCGCTTCGATCCGACGCTCGATTCAAGGACATTCTTCAGCGTGTCGCGACGATAAAACCAGAAGATGGTTCCGCCAAAAAGAAGGAGCATCCGGACCGCGACCGGCACAACGAAGCGATCATCAACTTCGAGCAGCTTCGCAGCTCCTCATCCCAGGATGGTGATGAATGGTACAGAGTGGGATCGCGACTTTTGTCGCTCCGTGATTTCGATCGCGCGACGTTTGCGTTGACACAGGCAGTCGAGCATCTCGGATATCGCGGCGCTTCGGCAAAGTACAATCTCGCTTGCACGTACGCTCTTAACGGTCAGCGGGAGTTGGCGCTTGATTGGCTCGAGAAATCAATCAACGCCGGCTTCGACAATGACGACAAGCTTCGCGAGGATCCCGATATCGCGAGCCTGCGCGGCGAAACCCGCTTCAAAAAGATCGAGGAGCTGAGCCGCGTTCTTTCTCTTTCTCGAGCCGCCGCTGACTCCGATGAAGGGCAGTACTCAAAGGCGCGCTGGGCGCCGGCCATCAAACGCTACGAAAGTTTCTTGCGAGACCACTCTGATAGCGGGCGTGCGTGGTTCAACCTCGGTTACGCGCTTCACTATTCCAGCGAGCACGCGAAAGCCATCGAAGCATTTGAACGTGCGATTCAGTTAAACTACAAACCGCCTACGTCCATGTACAACATCGCCTGCGCTAACTCGATGATGGGTCGCAAGGACGCCGCGTTCGAATGGCTGGGAAAATCAGCGAACGCCGGATTCGACCTCGAGAGTTACGTTCAAGGGGATCGAGACCTCGATAATCTTCGATCCGATCCTCGCTTCGTGCGTTTCATGGAGAGATCGAACGATCATCACAAAGATAAGTAAGGCGGTCAGAGTTCAGGGTTCAGAGTTCAGCCTTTAGGCTGCTGCGACTGAGGACGGAGAGCAAGCTGAAGCTTGAACTCTGAACTCTGAACTCTGAACACTGAACTCTGAACTCTGAACCCTGAACTCTGAACTCTGAACTCTGAACTCTGAACTCCGAACCCATCGCTGGAGGCAGCATGGATACACTTTTACAGGACCTGCGTTACGCGTTACGCACGCTCATTAAGAACCCCAGCTTCACTGCAATCGCGGTGGCGACTCTTGCGCTCGGGTTGGGCGCGAACACGGCGATCTTTTCGCTGACCGATCAGATACTTCTGAAAGCGCTTCCGGTCCAAAAGCCGGATGAGTTGGTGGTGTTGCGCGCCGATGGTCCCAAGACGGGCCGCGTCTCGGCCGACGGGGACGTTGGGAATTCATTTTCCTATCCGATGTACCAGGATCTCCGCGATAAGAATGAAGTGTTCGCGGGACTGCTTGCGCGGTATCCCGTTTCGCTCAGCGTGGCTGGTGAAGGGCAAACCGAACGCGCGGACGGAGAGCTGGTGTCCGGGAACTACTTCGACGTGCTGGGAGTCGTGCCCGCGCTCGGCCGCGTGTTCACCCAGGATGACGACACGGCGCCGGGCGCGAATCCAGTCATCGTCTTGAGCCACGGTTATTGGGTGCGTCACTTCGGCGGGGACGCGAACATACTCAACAAAACGCTGGTGGTCAACGGGCAATCGATGACGGTTGTTGGGGTCAGCCGCGCCGGATTCACCGGCGTGCAGGTCGGCCAAACGCCGGATGTTTTCATTCCGATGATGATGAAAGCGCAGATCACTCCAGCGTGGGATGGGCTGAAAAACCACAAGGACTTTTGGCTGGCGATCCTGGGCAGGCTCAAGCCCGGTCTGTCGGCTAAGCAGGCGGAGGCTGCGTTCGCTCCGGCGTATCGAGCAATTCTCGAAGCGGAATTACCGCTCATGGGAAAGTGGTCGGCGGAAACTCAGCAACGATTTCTGGATCAAAAACTTCAGATGACGCCGGGCGCGCAAGGCAGGCAAATCCTCCAGCGCGATGCAAAGACTCCACTGTTGGTCCTGCTCGGCATGGTCGGGCTGGTGCTTTTGATTGCATGCGGAAATGTAGCGAACCTGTTGATGGCTCGAGGGGCATCGCGGCAACGAGAGATTGCAATTCGAATGGCGGTAGGCGCGGGGCGATTCAGATTGGTAAGACAGTTCCTGGTTGAGAGTTTGTTGCTTTCGTTTCTCGGCGGCGTGGTCGGATTCGCCGTAGCCTCGTGGACTCTTAGCTTATTGGTCGCAAGCATACCGACGAGCGTCGGCGCGCTGGGGCTTTCGCCCGAGCTCGACCTGCGAATGCTCGGCTTTAATCTTGCGCTCGCACTGGTGACCGGACTCCTTTTTGGATTGGCTCCGGCGTTTAGAGCCACGCGGCTGAATCTCGAGAGCACACTCCGCGAGCAGGGCTCGAGCGTATCCGGCAGCCTCTCGCAAGTCCGGTTTCGCAAAGGTCTCGTAGTGTCGCAGATTGTTTTGACGACAGTTCTGCTGGTCGGCGCCGGGTTGTTTGCGCGCAGCCTGAACAATCTGGAGCGGATGGATCTGGGCGTTCGCGCAGAGCATTTGATTACTTTCTCGATCGCCCCGGAACAAAACGGTTACACGCCCGTCCGCAGCGTCGCGCTGTTTGACCAGTTGCGAGAGTCGCTTGCGGCGTTGCCCGGGGTGACGGTCGTCAGCGCCGCCGAGATCCCGGTCTTTACCGACAGTAATTCAAGTTCCAACATCACTGCCGAAGGATATACGCCGCAGGATGGTGAGGAGATGAATGTCTATCACAACTATGTGGGCCCCGATTTTTTCTCCGCGTTGGGTATACCGCTAATCGCAGGGCGGGAGTTCAACAGAGGCGATACGGCCAACAGTGAAAAAACAGCGGTGGTGAATGAAACGATGGCAAAGCGTTTCTTCGCCGGCCGCGAGGCCGTTGGTTCTCACTTTGCTTTTGGCGCAGGCGACAAAGTTCATCCCGACATTCAGATCGTCGGAATCGTAAAAGACAGCAAGCACGGGAGCGTCCGCGAAAAGGCCCGGCCCTTTCTGTACATTCCATACAGCCAGCAGAAAACAATCGGGCGTTTGACCTATTACATCAAGACGCGGCAGGGGCTTGGCCAGATGGCGGCAACACTGCGTCGCGAGGTGCAACAGCTTGACGCCAATCTCCCGGTCTTCGAGTTGAAGACACTCGATCAGCAAATTGACGAGTCGCTGTTCGCGGACAAGTTCCTGACGTCGTTGTCGTTGAGCTTCGCTCTGTTGGCCGCGGTGCTTGCGGTGATCGGGCTCTACGGTGTGATGGCTTACACGGTGACGCGGCGCACTCGTGAGATCGGCATTCGCATGGCGCTGGGAGCGTCTCGCGGCAACGTATCCTGGTTGATCCTGCGTGAAGTGGTGGTGTTGGCGGCGATCGGATTGATCATCGGGTTGCCGGCTGCTTACGGGCTTGGGCACGTCACCGAATCACTGTTGTACGGCGTCAAGGTGAGTGACCCGATTGTGTTTGCGGGAGCGGCGCTGTTGCTGTCATCTGGAACACTCCTGGGCGGGTACTTGCCTGCGCGGAGAGCGGCAACCACTGATCCTCTCAAGGCGCTCCGGTGCGAGTAGTGATGCCTGGCTTAGCGAGCGGGCAGTCTTCTTTGCGTGCTTTGCGGACCTTTGCGTCTTTGCGTTGAGAATTCCTGACGAAAAGGCGCAAAGATCCGCAAAACACGCAAAGAACTCTAATCCTGAACCGACTCAGACGAGGAAACATGCAAACCTTCTTACAGGACTTTCGCTATGCAATGCGAACGATGTCAACCAACCGCGCCTTTACCGTTGTAGCAGTGCTGGTGCTCGCATTGGGCATTGCTGCGAACACGGTGATCTTCAGCGTCGTCAACGCGGTGCTGCTTCGCGCGCTGCCGTTTCCGGATGCGGATCGGATTGTAATGGTGTTTGAAAGCGACCTTCAGCGGCACACCGAAGAAGCGATTGCGGGCGCGAACTTCATTGACTGGAGAGATCAGAACCACGTCTTCGAGAGCATCGCGACGTACAGGGAAGAGAGCTTCAATCTGACGGGCGCCGACAGGCCAGAGCGCGTGCCGGGGGTGATCGCCACAGCCGCGATCTTCCCGGCGTTGGGCGTGAAGCCGATGCTGGGCCGCGTGTTTCAAAGCGAGGACGAGAATCGTGGCGGCGGCCGCGTAGCCGTCATCAGCCGGAGCCTATGGGAGCGACGATTCGGCGCAGATCCGAACGTTGCCGGCCAAAAGCTAACCGCCAACGGTGAAGTGCTGACCGTTATCGGAGTGATGCCCGGCGAGTTCAAGTTCCCGGAACAGGCTGAGCTCTGGATACCTCCGAAGCAGGTGGTTCCTGAACACGTGCTGACTCCCAACATCAACATGGCTACGAATCGTGATAGTCATTACCTTGCCGCGATAGCGCGCCTGAAACCCGGTCTCACTTTCGCGGAAGCGAAGACCGACATAGACGCTGTTGCGGCGAGGATGGCTGAACGGGACCCGAATAACAACATGGGGCGAGGAGCGAAGCTGGTCTCGCTGCGTGAAAATGAGGTCGGAGACATAAGAGCGACGCTGCTGGTGTTATTCGGCGCGGTCGGGTTCGTACTGCTGATCGCCTGCGCCAACGTAGCCAACCTGCTGCTTGCGCGCGCCACCACTCGACAAAAAGAAATTGCGATCAGGACGGCGCTCGGCGCCACCCGCTCCAGGCTCGTCAGGCAATTGCTGACCGAAAGCGTTGCGCTGTCGATCGCGGGAGGCGGGCTCGGTTTGCTGCTGGCGTTGTGGGGCATTCATTCCCTTGTTGCAATCCTGCCCGCAAGCATCTATGGAGCGAAGGACATCGGCATCGATGGGATGGTGCTCGGGTTTGTATTGATTGTCTCACTGACGACCGGCCTCGTATTTGGGTTGGTTCCCGCGTTGCAGGCTACTAAGAGCGATCTGAACGAGTCACTCAAAGAGGGAGGTCGTGGGGGAAGTGCAGGCGCCCGGAAGAATCGAGCTCGCGGCCTGCTCGTCGTATCTGAGATAGCGTTGTCGCTGGTGCTGCTTATCGGCGCGGGATTGATGATCAGGAGTTTCATTCGGCTGGAGCAGGTGAACCCGGGATTCGACGCTCGCAATGTTTTGACGATGCGTCTTACGCTTCCTTCGGCCCAGTACACCGACATTCGCAAACGTGCTTCACTTTTCCAACAGGTGATCGCGCGCATACAAGCGCTGCCGGGTGTTGAATCGGCGGCGGCGATCTCCCGGCTTCCGCTGACGCCAGGCAACAGCGGGCGAGGGTTGGTAATCGAAGGCGTTCAACCCGACAGCTCGGGCAACGGCCCGACTGCCGACTATCGCGTCATCAGCCCGGATTACTTTAGGACCATGGGCATATCGTTGCTCAGGGGCCGGGTGTTCACTGAGCGGGACAACACACAGTCTTCCGACTCGATCGTGATCAACCGCACAATGGCCGAGGGTTATTGGGCGGGCGAGGACCCGCTCGGCAAGCGAGTGCAAGTCGGTATCAACGGTAACCCTACGCTGCAGATCATTGGAGTCGTAGAAGACGTCAAGCATTTGGGCCTGGACTCAAAAGCGAGGCCCGAGGTTTACGTGCCTTATGAAAAAGACCCGTGGCCGTTTATGACCGTAGTTGTTCGCGGCAGCTCAGATCCGAAGATCCTTGCCGGCGCGATGAGGAGTGAGGTGTGGGCGGTTGATGGAGACCTGCCGATTCCCGAGATAAAGACGATCGAACAGCTCTTGTCGGATTCGGTCGCGCGCCGGCGCTTCAATATGCTGCTGCTCGCGATCTTCGGCGGAGTGGCGCTGGTGTTGGCGGCGGTTGGCATCTACGGCGTGATGTCCTACTCGGTGACGCAGCGGTCGCACGAAATTGGAATTCGCATGGCGCTGGGAGCCAGGCAATCGGATGTGTTGAAGCTGGTCGTCGGGCAGGGAATGACGCTCGCGTTTATTGGAGTAGGCATAGGGCTCGTGGCCGCATTTGCGTTGACCAGGGTAATGGCGAGTCTGTTGTTCTCGGTCGGCGCAACCGACCCGCTGACTTTTGCGGCCATATCGGTGTTGCTGACGGGAGTGGCTCTGGGAGCCTGTTTCGTGCCCGCGCGCCGGGCGACGAAGGTCGACCCGATGATTGCGTTGAGATATGAGTAAATTAGTGTCCAGGGTTCAGAGTTCGTGGTTCCGCGTTTGAGAAATGACGGCTGAGCCCAGAATCTTGAACCCTGAACCAGGAACCCTGAACCACGAACCCTGAACCACGAACCCCTGAACCACGAACCCTGAACCACGAACCGCTCTCTCCTATTGACAGTCTATACGTAGCTCGCGTATCCTCCTACAGACACGCTATAGGAGGGACTCATGCCCGAAGCCACCGCCGATCTGCTGCAAGGCACGCTGGATCTGCTCATCCTCAAGACGCTGGGACTCGGCCCGAATCACGGGCTCGGTATCGCGCGACGCATCAATCAAATTACCCAGGGCACTTTTCATCCAAAGCCGGGCTCGCTGTTCCCCGCGTTGCACAGGCTGGAAGAGAAGGGCTGGCTCGCGTCGGAATGGGGTGAGTCCGAGAATCGACGAAAGGCGAAATACTACAAGCTGACCCGGCCCGGACGGCGTCATCTCGAAAAGGAGACCGCCAACTGGGAGCGAATAGCTTCGGCAATCTTTCTTGCACTCGAGGCGACTTCATAGAGTCCTGTCCGACAAAACTTCAGCTTGTCGTTTGATCGCCGGATTCAGGACGCGCGACAAACTGAAGTTCGTCGGGCTGGGACTCGCGACAAACTGAAGTTTGTCGGACATTTTCTCTGGGAGTTGAGTTATGTCTTTGTTCTCTCGAATTCGAAGTCTAATGTCGAATCTATTTCAGAGGCCTCGCGTCGAGCACGAACTCGATGCGGAAGTGAATTCTTATCTCACCCAGTTGGTTGACGAAAAAATTGCCGCCGGCGTAAACCCCCGCGACGCGCTGCGAGAATCAATGATCGAGCTCGAAGGGGCGGAGCAGGTGAAGGAGCGTGTGAGAGACGTGCGCGTCGGCGCGATGGTCGAGCAGTTCTGGCAGGACATCCGCTACGCGCTTCGAATGCTGCGAAAGAATCCCGGCTTCACGGCGATCACGGTGATCACGCTTACTCTGGGGATCGGCGTGAATACCGCAATCTTCAGCCTCGTTGACGGGATTCTCCTGCGGCCTCTCCCGTATCAGCAGCCCGATCGCCTGGTCAGAGTAATAAATTCGCAACGACAGCTCGGTTTGGACACGTGGGGTCTCTCGCAGGCAAACTTTACGTACCTGCGCGACCAGAACCATTCACTGGAAGCGGTAGCCGCTTATTCGACCAGCGGTGCGAATCTAACCGGAAACGGCGAGCCGGAGCGCGTATCGCTCGGCACTGTCAGCGCGGATTTCTTCAAGGTTCTGGGGATTCCTCCGCTTCTCGGGCGAGCTTTTCAAGCGGGCGAAGATACACTCGGCAACAACGCCGTGTGCGTTATCAGCTATGGCTTTTGGCAGCGGCGTTTTGGCGGCGATCCGAACATCGTCGGCAAGTCTCTCGAGCTTAACAGCGCGGCCTCGGAAGTCGTCGGCGTGATGCCCGCGGGCTTCGGCTTTCCTCGCCCGGACATCGACGTATGGACTCCCCTCGCGATTAATCCGGTCAGGACCGCGCCCTATTTTCTCCGAGCGGTAGGACGGCTTGCACCGGGCGTATCGCCGGCAGAGGCAGAGGCGGAGACGACGTCGGTGCTTTGGAACTACGCTCGTCAACATCGCGACACCAGCGAAAGCAGGATACCGGTGGACCAGGGCACTGCTCTGAAGACAATAGTCACGCCGCTCAAGGAAGCGATAGTTGGGCGCACGGAAAAACCGTTGCTCATTTTGCTGAGCGCAGTGGGTCTGGTTTTGTTGATTGCGTGCGCGAACGTCGCGAACCTTCTGTTGGCTCGCGCGACATCGCGAGTCAAAGAAATTGCCATGCGATTCGCTCTTGGCGCTACACCGTCGCGTGTCGCAAGGCAACTTCTCACAGAGAGCCTGGTTCTCGCGCTCATCGGAGCCGCCGGCGGAGTGATGTTGGCATGGGTTGGCGTGCGGATGCTCGACAGACTGCCGATAGACGGCATCCCACGAATCGAAGTGGTGACGGTAGATGGACGTATTCTGGCATTCACCGCAGGCATTGCATTGCTGACCGGATTGCTGTTTGGGCTGATGCCTGCACTCCGCGCCTATCGTATGGGGATGGTTGCTGCGATGCATGAAGGAGGCCGAGGCGGCGCCTCGAGCCGCCGCTCGAGCAGTGTTCTTGTTGCGGCGCAGTTCGCGCTTTCTTTTGTGCTGCTGATTGGCGCGGGGCTTTTGATGAAGAGCTTCCAGCGTCTGCAGGCAGTCGATCTCGGTTTCAATCCGGATAAGCTGCTGACGATGGTCTTCTCTCTACCGGCTCGCAAGTATACGAAGCCACAGCAGACGGTTCAGTTCTACCAGAATTTGCTCGAACGCATGCGCAGCACGCCGGGCGTCCGTGCGGCAGGAGTCACAACGAATATCCCATTCGTCGGCGATTCCAACAATGACAACTTTATCGTTGAGGGGCACGAACCGAAGACCGGCGACCAGGGCGTGCAGACTAATCTTTTGTCGATCACGCCCGGGCATCTTCAGGCAATGCAAATTCCTTTGCTGCGCGGAAGGGATTTCCAGGAGACGGACAACGGCGACTCGCTATCCGTTGCTATCGTAGATGAGACGCTGGTGAAGATGTTTTGGCCCGACGGTGACGCTCTAGGGAAAAGAGTCGAGACGACCGGCGATATGCAATGGATGACGATCGTTGGAGTGGTGGGCGCAATCAAGCAGGATGGATTTGCGGAGGAGTTGGAGCCTCACATCTATATCCCGCTCGAGCAGTCGCCGGACTTGTCGGCGAAGCTTGTTCTCAGAACCGATGTTCCTTCCAACACGATTATTGGCGCAGTCCGGAGCGAGGTAGCCGCGTTGGATCCCAACATTCCCGTCTTTTCGATTCGCACTATGCAGGACATTATGCGGCTGACAGTGAGCAGCCAGCGGTTGACTAACCTGCTGTTGATGTCCTTTTCGGTGTTGGCGTTGTTGCTCGCGGCAGTTGGAATCTACGGAACGATGTCTCTGTACGTAGGCAGTCGAAGGAATGAATTTGGCATCCGCATGGCTTTGGGTGCGCAGCCGCGCGGGCTTATTCGCCTGGTCTTGCAGGAAGGACTGCTGCTTAGCGCAGCAGGCGCTGCTACCGGGCTGATCGGCGCGCTGTTGCTCACGAGGACAATAGCGAGCCTGCTCTTTCACGTCAGCCCAACCGATCCGATTATCTTCACCGGAGTGCCTTTGGTGCTGATTGCGGTGGCGATGATCGCCTGTTTTGTACCGGCGCTTCGAGCCTCGCGAGTCGATCCGATAAGCGCCTTGCGGTGCGAGTAGACAATGATGTGTGCGAATGGGTGTGATTAGAAATGGGAGCTATGGTAAACGGATCGCTTGACTGAAGTCGATGATCGGCGCTTTGGCCCTCCGTCAGGAGGGCAATGTTTATAGTAATGGCAGCGCGCGTTCTACTCACCCCGTCAGGGGTGAAATGTAGCAATGTTTTCAGGGCACATGGAACTCCTGACGGAGTTCGCGCCTCGCCGCCTCGGTTGCTATAAACATCGCCCTCCCGACGGAGGGCGAAAGTCCAAACAGGCGAGCCTATGCGGAACTGACAGGTCTGAAGGCTACAAGTCCCACTCTAATCACACCCAGTGCGCTCCATTGGCGAATCTCTTTTTGAGATTCAGCAGTAGCGTTTATGATAGCTCGTTAGCCGCAAGAGTGGAGGGAGCCGTTCTCATGATGAGCGCAAAGGAAGAAGTACGACGGATCTTGGAGCAGATACCTGAGGACGTTACGTTCGAAGATATTCAATACCACATCTACGTTCGACAGCAGATCGCTCGCGGGCTCGAGGACATAGATCAGGGCAGAGTTGTCAGCGAGGAAGAGGCAGAGCGGCGGATGTCGAAATGGCTCGAACGGTAATCTGGACCGAATCCACCGAAGACTAATCCGAAGAAATCCAATTCAGTCCATTTCTCACTTAAGCGATTCCAGCTTGCTCCGCTGCAGGACCGTCTTTGGATGATCGTCTCCGAGAAACTCCCTAAAGATGCGTAGTGCGCGTTCGAAGCAGTGACGAGCTTCGGCGAGGTCACCGAGGCTTTCCAGTAGACTGCCTAGATTGCTGACGTCGATCGCAAAGTCCGGATGGTCAGGGCCGAATGCGGCTTCATCAATCCGTACCGCGCGCTCCAAACACTGGCGAGCACCGGCAAGGTCACCGAGGTCTTTCAGCACTGTGCCCAGATTTCCGAGGCAGATCCCAACTTGGGGATGGTCAGGGCCCAATGTCGCTTCACCAATCCGCAGCGCGCTCTCGTAGCTCTTGCGAGCACCAGCCAGGTCACCGAGGTCTTGCAGCACAAGGCCCAGATTGTTGACGTAAATCGCTACGGTGGGATGATCGGAGCCCAATGTGGCTCCACCAATCCGCAGCGCGCGCTCGTGACACTCGCGAGCGCCGGCCAGGTCGCCGAGGTCTTGCAGTACAAGGCCCAGATTGTTGACACGAGTCGCAATCACTGGATCATCGGGCCCAAAGGCCGCTTCGCCAATTCGAATTGCCCGCTCATATGACTGCTTTGCTTCCGCATACCGCGCGCGTCCGCGATAGTAGAGTCCCGTCTGATTCAACAGCCGCCCCGTCGCCTCGGGCGCAAGCTGCACCTCCTCGCTGAATTCAGCCGCGGCTAATGCATGGGGAAGCAATCGCTCGCAGTCAGCCCACGTTCGGACGTCATTGCTCGCCTGAGGAAAGGATTCATTGACAACGCGAACTGCTCCTTCCACTGATACCCGGCGCTCGTCATCAAGCAAGCGGTCGCGTGCTACCATCTGAACGAGCCGGTGTACGAATAAACCGTCTTCGCTGCGCTCCATTAGCGAGTAGCGCCTCAACACTGCGATCGCTTCGTCGAACCGAAGCTCGTCGGCAACGGTTTCCGCCAGGAGATCGGGCAGCCTGTCTTTCCCCTTGCGAAGCGCGCCTATCGGAATGTCGTCGGGCGCAAGGAACGCGCATACGTTCAACAATGCAGCGGCGGCGGGAGACTCCTGCTGCGCAGCCTGAAAAGAAATCTCCCACGTCGTTGCAACCGTGTTCGGGTAATCATCGGGCTTGCCGCGTTGCAACAGCTCACCGTGACGAGTCTTAAACAACGCAAGGTATTCTGAAATTGGTTTGCCCGTCGTTTCGATGAAAGCGCCTGCCTGCTCGAGCGCGAGCGGAAGGTCCCCGAGCTCTTCAGCCAACGGCCATGCCGCGGCCTCGTCGTTTTGTCCCGTGCGTTGCAGCAGAAACTCGATTGCGTCCTCGCGAGTGAGCACTTCGACTTCGAGCGGTTTCGCCACGCCGCCCCAGTTCGGATCGCGCGAAGTGATCACAACGTGCCCCGCTCGATTCTGAGGAAGCCAGCCACGCAAGTCTTCTTTGCGACGTGCGTTGTCGAAGATCAACAGCCAACCGCCGTTGTGATTCAACCAGTCGGTCACGGCCGCAACGATCACTCTTTGATCTCTTTCTTGTTTCTGAGGAAGATTGAGCGGATCGGCAAGCGCCGCGTAGTCCGACGCCAGCGCAGCGGGCTCTTCAGACTTGATCCACCAGACGACTTGATAATCGCCGGCATGATCGTAAGCGTATTCTGCTGCAAGCTGAGTCTTGCCCACGCCGCCCATTCCATGAATCGCCGTCAGCGCCGCGGCGTTCTTCGATGTGAGAGTCTCATGAATCTGATCGAGCAGCGCATCTCGCCCGACGAAGTTTGGATTGCGTTGGTGTGGCACGTTCCAAATCGGCGACAGCGCGCCAGGGAATTGTGGCTGCTTCTTGATTGATCGAGCGGCAGTTTCAACGGGGAATCCGGGCGCAACCGAAGGCTTCCTGCGTTCCCGTTTCACACCTTCGAGAAGGACCTCGCGTGCCTGATCCTCACTCTTGCCCGCGATATCGATATACACTCGCACACTCAGCAGGCCTTCGACATCGAAGTCGACGACTCGCACCGGCAGGAGGTTACCTTTCTTGAACGCGGCGGTCCATTCAGCCTCGGTGAAACGAGACGCGAAATATCTGGGCGATAAAACGGCGAGAGTTTGGTTGGCTTCTCTCGAAGCTCGTTCCATCTCGGCGATGAAGTCGTTGCCCGGATGGAAGTCCCAGAGCTGAACGACGACTTCGTACCCGGCGGCTTCCAATTCCCAGGCAATCCACTCGGCCCACTTTGCGTCCGAGCTTGTATAGCTGATGAAGAAGTCCTTCACGTGGCGCCTCGACATTTTGTTCTGAGATGGACCCGTTCCTTGACCTTCTGTGGAGAAGATCACCGAGAATATATCACGCTTCTGGTTTTCCGCCGAACAGCCAGAAGAATAGCAGGTAGGGAAGAGGGACTTGTCCCC
>DATNBZ010000111.1:0-3923 GCA_035607285.1 Blastocatellia bacterium
CGCCCAAACTTGAACTGATCCGCGCGCCGCTGTTGGCAATTAACTCCGCGGACGATCAAGTCAATCCTCCTGAGTTGGGTATTGCCGAAAGGGAGATCAAACGAGTAAAGCGTGGAAGATTTATTTTGATTCCGATAAGTGACCAAACGCGCGGGCACGGCACTCATTCTCTGCCCGCAATTTGGAAAGAGCATCTTGCAGGGCTACTCAAAGAATCAGAGCAGGCCACTACTGCTGAACCACATCGACATTGATGCGCACGAGAACTCCCGTAAGCGTGACCGCCCGTCCCTTGACGGTAGCGGGACGAAACGTTGAGTGCCGCAAGCTTTCTATAGCCGACTCTGTCATGTAAGGCACCTGTCGAACGATCTCGACATCAGTAATCGAACCGTCATCTCGAAACGTCGCTCGCAACAGAACCTCTCCCATGACCTTATTGGCTTGGGCTTCAGGAGTGATTATTGGTCTGGGTCGATGCACCCAAACGATGTTTGTGTGATCAGGAACCTTATCAATTCTGTTAAAAGGGATGATGGAGACGGAGTCCGCGGTTCCAGTGGGAGAGCCGGTTCTGCCCTTTCCGCCGGGGCCGCCTCCGTTATCACCTGCTCCGGAGCCTGGGCCTCTGCCGGGCCCCGCTCCCGAACCGTCGGGACCTCCCAACCCTCCGCCCTTGCCCGGCCCGGGTGAAGGTGCCTCCGCAACCACGCCCGCCGGTATGCCCAATGGAACGCCCGGAGGAGGCGGCGCGCTGTCAGGCCCGACGATTGTCGAAGGAAGCTGAATCGTGGGAGCTACAGCGACGAGTGTATTAGGTTTGACAACTTGAGGCGTCGGGGACATTTGAGGCTTCGGTCCTTTTGTAACCGGCAAAGGGTTGTTGTCGCCCCCGCCGCCACTGCCGCCTTTCTTATCACCGGTAGGAAACTTTTCTTCTCCGGAAGAAAGATGCGTGTTCACCCATGAGACCTTCTCGTCACTCTCCGCGGTCGTCTTAATAAACACAGTTCGCCACCCAAGAACTGCGATAACGGCCAGCAACGCGACGTGCAACACAACGGCAAACGCGAGACCAATCTGAATGCGTTGTCTCCGCTTGGCATCCTTCTTGTCACCGACGAACAATCCTCTAGCGAAGCCGAGCGGATCACCAATCAGCTCGGCGAAAGTCCCCGTTAGCTCGCGAGCAAGCCGAGAAATCAGCCCTGGTTGTTGGATCAATGTGAATGGTAAAGAGTCGGCGTGGCTTGTGTTTTTAACGAATTCGGTTGTGGTAACGGAAGCCATCTTGAGGTGAGCGAAAGGCACGGAAGGTCATAGCATTGTTATCAAGGGCCGCCAATTGGCGGCCCTTGCTGAGTCGCGTTATCTGAGATTGAATTCGATGTCGACGGCTTGCAAGTATGCGACGGGCTGCCCACCCTTCATCGCAGGCTTGAATCTCATCTGGTAGGCGGCCTGTATCGCTTGTTCATCCAGCCCGTCCGGTAGCCCGCGGGAAACAGTGACTCTTTTCACCGAGCCATCCGCCCCAATCAGAACACGCACTTTGACGATTCCCTGAATCTTGTTTTTCCGCGCTTCTTCGGTGTAGCGAGGTTGCGGGCTATTCAGGGGAATCGGCCGTGAATCTACATTCGTCACCGGGCCGCCGCTCCCGCCGCCAAGCCTCGGGTCGCCGCCGCCCATGTTGTATCCGTTACCCGGGCCTACCCCACGCCCGTTGCCAGGACCCATACCGCCGCCCGAACCGTCACCCATTCCACCGCCCGAACCGGGACCCGCCATGGGCGGACCGGGAACTCCATTCGGCAAACCGGTCACTGCAAGCTCATCACGCTTCGGTTCGAGACGCGGATCAACCTGAACCGTCTCCGGTACCGGTAGTGACGGTGGCCGCGGCGTCGGCTCCGGCCGCGGAGCAATCAGCGGAGGAGTAAGCGAGAACTTGGGCAACTGACCCTTCGAAGCCGGGGCGGGTGTGTTTCGTCCGCCGCCGCCGCCGCCGCCGGCCTTCTTCTCAGCCTTGGGCATCTCGATTTGCTGCTGCTTAAAGTCGTCCGGGTTGATCATATGGACTTCGTATTCGTTCTGCGCCTGTACGGCCGACCCACCGAATAGCAAGTTCCAAATCTGAGGCCCTAGGACGAAAATTATGAAGAGCGTACAAAAGGTCAGGATTCCCGCCGCCATTCCCAGCATCAAGCGGTCCTGGCGCGTGCGGCCTCCAAGCCCGTCGCCCTTGAAGAGCGACAATGTGAAACCCACCGGATCACGTGCGAAATCGCGTACCGCATCCCGCAGGATTTGGAATAGACGACTAAAAATCGGAGGTTGATAAAGGAAGGAACTCTCGAACAATACTTTCTCTTGCATATCCTCTCTCCAGAAGCCTGATGCTGCTCTACGGGTTCGTGCTGCAACTGGCTCAGAGGCTCTCACCCAATCTGTTGATCCGCCATCTTCATCGAGCGAAGTTTAGCTTGAGACGGCTGTTTGTATTGTCACTTGGCGCTCTCTGCGATGTCAAGACTCGATAACCAAAAAACTTAGGAGCCGCTCACTAGTCACGCGAGTCCGTATGGCAACTGCCGCTTCCTGCCTGCACAAGCCACACTCGTAGAATGATTCTCAATGTAAGTGCTTGCAGGTTTGTTTTCTGCCACCAGATCTTTAGTGCGTCGTTTGAGCTCTCGCGATGCCCATTCAGAACCTTGCGAAATTGCAACAGGTGAACTCTTTGGCAATTGACCGCCAAAACTCAGCAATAAAGCGCAAGACTTCGCACGTAGTTGCATGATTGAATGTCTAATCAACCTTGCGCTGACCGAATCTCTCTCTAATTAGGATATTTCCAATGCCGACACAAAACCAAAGAACACCAGTCGCGATAGAGGCGCCCAAGGGCAAGTTAGGCGTCTTGCTTGTTGGCCTCGGAGCTGTGAGTACGACCTTCATTGCCGGCGTCGAAGCCATAAAACGCGGGATCGCTGAGCCCATCGGCTCGCTTACGCAAATGGGCACCATCCGGCTGGGCAAGCGAACGGATAATCGTGTTCCTTTGATCCGTGACTTTATTCCCCTCGCGGGACTGGGTGACCTGGTCTTCGGCGCATGGGATATCTTCGAGGAAGACGCTTACGAAGCAGCAATCCACGCGGGCGTGCTCGAACGCGACCTCGTAAACCAACTCAAGGCGGAGCTTCAAGCCGTCAAACCGATGAAGGCGGTCTTCGATCAGCAATACGTCAAACGGCTCAACGGAACTCACGTCAAGCAAGGCGGGAACAAGATGGAACTCGCCGAGCAGTTGATGGAGGACATCCAGACCTTCAAGCGCGTGAACGAATGCGATCGATTGGTGATGGTGTGGTGCGCCTCGACCGAGATCTTCAAACAATCCGGCGAAGAACACGAAGACATCGCGGCATTCGAGCGCGCGATGCGTGACAACAGTCCGGCCATCGCGCCCTCGATGATCTATGCGTACGCAGCTCTCAAGTCGGATGTGCCGTTTGCGAACGGCGCTCCGAATCTAACAGTGGATGTCCCGGCTCTGACGAAGCTCGCTTTCGATCAGGGATTACCGGTATGCGGCAAGGACTTCAAAACCGGGCAGACTCTGATGAAGACGATGATCGCGCCGGGCCTGAAAGCGCGGCTCATTGGATTGCACGGATGGTTTTCGACAAACATTCTCGGCAACCGCGACGGCGAAGTGCTCGATGATCCCGAGTCGTTCAAGACCAAAGAGGAATCAAAACTCTCGGTGCTCGAATACATCCTGCAGCCCGAGGTCTATCCGACTCTGTACAAAGACTTCAGCCACATCGTGAGAATCAACTACTATCCGCCGCGCGGCGATAACAAAGAGGGCTGGGATAACATTGATATCTTTGGCTGGCTCGGCTACCCGATGC
>DATNBZ010000159.1:0-7747 GCA_035607285.1 Blastocatellia bacterium
TGCGTTCTTTGCGGTCCTTTGCGTCTTTGCGTTGCGAATTTCTTTTACGCAACGTCAATCTCTAACCTGACGTTGCGAATTCGTCTTACGCAAGGTGAGCATCAACACCCCCGCCGCTATCGCCGAACATGACAAATAAGCCATTCCGCCGAAGAAGGAATTTGTTTTGTTGTTTATGTAACCAACCACGTATGGCCCTACAAATCCGCCGAGGTTTCCGATTGAGTTGATGAGACCGATCGAGGCTGCCGCGGCTGATCCGGCGAGGAAGGTGGTCGGCAACGCCCAGAACGCAGGGAAGAAACTGTACAATCCGGCTGCGGCAATGCAAAACATAGCCATTGCCAGCGGCAGGTTGCTCTGGGTAATCGCGCTCAACAGCAAGCCGGCGCCGGCTACGAACATCGGGATGGCGCTGTGCCACTTCCGCTCGGTTGTTCGATCCGACGACCAGCCTACGAGCAGCAGCGCCGCGAAAGCGACGAAGTACGGAAGCGCGGAGACCGCAGTGACGGTGAGGTTCGGCAGCCCGGATATCGCTTTGACCATCGTCGGTAGCCAGATGTTGAAGCCGTACAGACCGGTCACGATGAAGAAGTACGCAAGTGAGAGCAAGACTACTTCACGATTCCGAAACGCTTCCAGGATTCTGAACGCATGCCCCGACGAAGTGAGATCCTTTTCTTTCTGCAACTCCCCCGCGATCCATTCTCGTTCGTCTTCCGCCAGCCACTTCGCCTGGTGGGGCCAATCAGTCAG
The DNA here is from genome assembly GCA_035607285.1 of Blastocatellia bacterium. Taxonomy (GTDB): domain Bacteria; phylum Acidobacteriota; class Blastocatellia; order UBA7656; family UBA7656; genus Onstottus_A. The sequence continues at coordinate 760 of DATNBZ010000159.1, forward strand.
ATAGAAAATCGTTACGATTCCAAGGATGATCGAAGGCGCGCCTTCGATGATAAACAACCATCGCCAGCCCGCAAGTCCAAGCCAGTTGACTCCCAAGAGAAGCCCCGAGACCGGAGCTCCAATAAAGTTCGAAAGCGGCACCGCCGTCATGAACAGGGCCACCGCTTTAGCCCTGTCCTGATAGCGAAACCAGTGCGTCAGATAAACGATTATCCCCGGATAGAAGCCGGCCTCCGCCGCGCCCAGCCCGAATCTCAACCAGTAGAACTGTGTCGCCGAGTTCATGAACCCCATCATCACCGCAACGATTCCCCAACTGATCATTATTCGAGCGATCCACTTTCGCGCGCTCCACACTTCGACCAGGAGCGTGCCCGGTATCTCCAGGAGAAAATACCCCGCGAAGAAAATGCCGGCGCCGAAGCCGAACACTTCCGCAGTGAAGTCGAGCTCTTTGGTCATCTCGAGCGCAGCGTACGAAACGTTGACTCGATCCAGATAGTTAACGATGTAGAGCAGGAAAAGGTAGGGCATCAGCCGGCGCATTATTCGGAGACGAGTGCGACTGGCAACATCGATTGCGGGAGCGCCTTCTTCCATGTCTTCCATCGTCCGCGTGGCTACTTCGGCAGCCCTCCGGTGAGTCGCAACTTCGTACGTTTCTCGGATTTCGAGGCACTCGGTTTAGCTTTCAAATGCTTCTGCCCTCCGACCGCATAAGACTCATACATCCATTCCTGGACGGCTTCATCGAGGTCCGCTTCGGAACGCACGCGGAAGTAATGACCGATAAAGTGCCTCGCGTATTTTTCAACCTTAAAGAACCTGGAATCGTCGTCGACGCGGGGGAGCGCCAGCGCGCAGATCAAGTGTGACTTCCGCGGATAGCATCCGCCGAAGCGGACTCGCACCTGGAACACGACTCGCGTCTTCTGGGGAATCATCGTCACCGGCCCACACTTGCGAATCATCTTTTCGAACTTCCGAAAGAGCTTGATGACATCGGGCTCACATCGAGCGAAGAGTTCTCCGAGGGAGAACTTTCCGCACGAGTGCCAGATGTTTTCGGTGACGAATCGCTCGCCACACTTCGGACATTTCCAAAGCGCTGGAAGTTTGCGCGGCATGAGGTATTACCGGCTTCAAACGCATTCTTGGTTAAAGCCGCTCATCGGTCAAGGTCGAATCATTCCGGAGTACGGCAGTGAGTTGGAGTATGGTTGAGCAGGCGATGTGCCGAGCGTATACTCTCGTCGCTAACTCCCGGAAACTAAGTCTCGGCCAGGGGCGTATTAACAACTCCGCCTTAATCAAATGAGCTGCAATTCCACAAGGAGAACTTCGCGATGATTCGACGATTACTTACTCTTACTCTGTCTTTAGCTTTTATGTTCTGCATCCAGGCGTCGGCGCAGACCGTCGACGACCTGATCAAAAAGAACATCGACGCGCATGGAGGCATCCAGAAACTAAAGGCCGTCAAGTCGATGAAGGCTACCGGCAAGATCACTCCGCAGGGACTCGAGATACCGATCACGCTCCAACAGAGGCGGCCGGGGATGGTGCGAATGGACGCCACCTTCCAGGGCAAGTCGATGGTGCAGGCTTATGACGGCGCAACCGGTTGGAAGATCGATCCCTTTCAGGGGAATCCCGATCCCGAGAAGGTGGCCGGCGATGATCTCAAAGACCTCGAGGAGCAATCCGATCTCGACGGACCATTGGTCGATTACAAACAGAAGGGCCATTCGGTCGAGCTCATCGGCAAGGAAGACATGGAAGGCACGCCGGTTTACAAGCTGAAGCTGACGCTCAAGAACGGCGATGTCCGCAACATCTACATCGACGCCGAGAACTATCTCGAGCTGAAAGTCACGTCAAAGCGAAAGACGCCGGGCGGTGAAGTCGACGTCGATCAGTTCCTGGGCAATTACAAATCGGTCAACGGAATTATGTTCGCCTTCTCGATCGATACCAGGATCAACGGGCAATCTGTAAATACGATCACAATAGACAAGATCGAGATGGACTCGCCCATTGACGAGGCGGTGTTCAAGATGCCCGCGAAGCCCGCGGAAAAGCCAAAAGCCGAAGAGAAGAAGCCCGACGAGAAGAAGCCGCCCGCGCTGAATTAGTCTCCGGTCACGCTGATCTCTTTAAAGAACCTTGTGTATGGGCGTCCCTCCGCGGGCGCCCCTCTTTGGTAATGAAGAGACTGGCAAGAGGGGCGCCCACGGAGGGACGCCCATACAGGTCCATTCCCAGTGAAAGGAACATACAATGCGCCCTCGTTCATTTATTCTCACTTCGTTTGTCATCATCACTGCCTCGCTAGCCGCAAGCGTCACTGCACAGACCACGGTCAAACTCGATTCGAACAGCTTCGGCGCGATTGAAGCCCGGCACATCGGACCCGCTATTACCAGCGGGCGCATTGCCGCGATAGACGGAGTCGCGAACGACCCGCGCATCCTATATGTAGGAAGCGCCGGCGGCGGCGTGTGGAAGTCCATCAACGCCGGTACGACCTTCAAGCCGGTCTTCGACAAGCACACGCAATCGATCGGCGCGGTAACCGTCGATCAGGCGCATCCCGATACGATATGGGTCGGCACCGGCGAGGCGTGGACTCGCAACAGCGTGTCCGTGGGCACCGGCGTGTACAAGAGCACCGACGCGGGCGACACGTGGAAATTCATGGGGCTCGAAGACTCCGAGAGAATAGCGCGCATCGTCATCGATCCAAAAAACTCGGATGTAGTTTACGTCGCCGCGACCGGGCATCTATGGAACAGCAATGAACAGCGCGGCGTGTTTAAAACCACCGACGGAGGCACGACATGGCAGAAGGTTTTGTTTGTCGATAAGGACACCGGCTGTTCGGATGTTGCCGTCGATCCTCAGGAATCGAGAATTGTTTACGCCGGGATGTGGCAGTTTCGACGCAAGCCTTACTTTTTCAGCTCGGGCGGGCCAGGCAGCGGCTTTTACAAGAGCACCGACGCCGGCAAAACCTGGAAGAAACTGACCAGGGACATGCCCGAAGGCGACCTGGGCCGAATAGCGATTGCGGTTGCGCCGTCGAGACCGAATGTGGTTTACGCGATAATCGAAGCAAAGAAGACTGCCCTCTATCGCTCGGAAGATCTGGGCGAGAGCTGGACCAAAATGAGCGCGTCGCCCAGCGTGACCGGCCGTCCGTTTTACTTCGCGCGCATACTCGTTGATCCGAAAGATTACAACCGGCTCTACAAACCTGACTTCAATGTCGGAGTAAGCACAGACGGCGGGCAGTCGTTCACGCAACGCGGCGGGCGCGCTCACGGCGACTATCACACGGTCTGGGTCAATCCGCAGGATACGTATCAACTTTATGTCGGCACAGACGGGGGCGTGTACCAGTCCAACGACAAGGCAAACACATTCAAGTTCTGCGGCAACATTCCGGTAGGCCAGTTCTATCACGTGAGCTTCGATATGGAGCAGCCCTACAATGTGTATGGAGGCTTACAGGACAACGGTTCGTGGATGGGACCGTCGCAGAGTCCGGGCGGCGTTGAGAACAAGGACTGGCGCAACGTCGGGTTTGGCGATGGGTTTCACGTTTGGCCGGATCAGCTCGACAAGGACATCGTCTACAGTGAGTTTCAGGGCGGCAATGTCCTGCGCTTTCACAAATCGACCGGCGAAGTGAAATGGATAAAGCCGCTTCCGAAACAAGGCGAGCCGAAGTACCGATTCAACTGGAACACCGCGCTCGGGCTGAGTCCGACAAACAAGAAGGCTATCTACATCGGCGCGCAGTTTTTGTTTCGCTCGACGGACAAAGGTGAATCGTGGGAGCGCATCTCGAACGATCTGACGACAAACGATCCCGAGAAACAGAAGCAGGACGAATCGGGAGGATTGTCGCTCGACAATTCCAGCGCGGAGAATCACTGCACGATCGTCGCGGTAGCCGAATCGCCGCTCGAAGAAAAGACGATCTGGGCCGGCACCGACGATGGGAACCTTCAGGTCACGCGCGACGGCGGCAAGACCTGGACCAACGTCGCCGGCAACATTCAAGGCTTACCCAAAAACACCTGGTGCACAAGCGTCGAGCCGAGCCGGTTCGATCGAGCGACCGCCTTCGCGACTTTCGACGGGCATCAGACCGGCGACATGAAAACCTATGTGTTCAAGACCACCGACTACGGCAAGACCTGGAAGCCGTTGATGTCCGATGCGATCAAGGGCTATGCGCACGTCGTTCGCGAAGACCGCGTCAATCGGGATTTGCTCTTTGTGGGAACCGAATTTGGATTGTTCCTGTCACTCGACGGCGGCTCGCAATGGGCGCAGTTCACGGGCAAGCTGCCTCCAGTTGCGGTGCGGGATATAGCGATTCATCCGCGCGATAACGACCTGATCCTCGCGACCCACGGGCGAGGCATTCTGATCATCGACGACATCACGCCGCTGAGACAGCTCAGCTCGAAGATCCTCGAATCGACGGCGTACGTGATGGACTCGCGGCCGTCTCCGATCACGATCCCCGTTGGATCGCAGGACTTTCCGGGCGACGGTGATTTCGTGGGCTCGAATCCTCCCGAGTCGGCGACGATTACCTATTACCTGAAAGACCGTCACGTGTTCGGTGATCTCAAAGTCGAAGTCTACAACGCCGACGGTAAGCTGATGGCTACGCTGCCGGCAGGCAAGCGCAAAGGGCTCAATCGCGTTCAGTGGTTCATGCGCCAGAAGCCGCCGAAGGTCCCGCCGTCGCCAAATCTCGCGGGGCCTGCTTTGTTCGGACCTATGATTCCCGAAGGCATCTACACGGTTAAGCTCATCAAGGACAAAGAAACTTTTACCGGACAGGTAAAGGTTGTCGCGGATCCGAAGTCGGTTCATTCACCCGCCGATCGCGCGCTTCAGCAGCAGACGATGCGTAAGCTATATGACATGACCGAGCGGCTTGCTTTCATCGACAGCGTCGTGACCGATGCTCGTGACAAAGCAAAAGATCGAGCGAAGAAACTCGATAGCGCGGATGCGGTAGCAAAAGATCTCGATGCATTCGCGGACAAGCTGGACTCATTGCACAAGACGCTGGTCGCGACTAAAGAAGGCGCGATCACCGGCGAAGAGCAGTTGCGCGAGCGAATAGTCGAGTTGTACGGCTGGGTGAGTCAATACGGCGGCCGGCCTACACAATCGCTGCTCGAACGTATACCGGTGTTAGAGAAAGAGATCAACGACAAGAATACCGAGTTCGATTCAATGATCGGCAAGGACCTCGCCGGAGTAAACGCGAAGCTTGCAGACAAGAAGCTTGATGCAATAAAGGTGATGAGTAAAGAAGAGTACGATAAGAAGCAGCAGGACAAATAACTCTTTGCGACCTGCACGTTTTCGTGTTCGCTTTTCGAAAGTATCTCAACGCAGCGTCGCTAAGCCGCTAAGCCGCTAAGTCACAGGGCAAGGTTCGTAGTCCGGCCTTCAGGCGGAAGTTCGTATTTCAGCGCAAATACGAAGTACAAACTTCCGCCTGAAGGCCGGACTACGAACTTTTACATCGGCTCTGACGAGGTGAGTATCCGCGAGAATCTGACGCTCACCGGGCCGTGGCAGGATCATTGACGACTCAGCTAGACTGTTACTATGAGTGCAACAAAAGAAGCAGAAGTCATCAAGTGTCCAAAATGCGGCGCGAACAATCGCGTGCCGGCGGCTAAGCTTAGCGCCGGGCTTGAACCCGTTTGCGGACGATGCAAGACGCCGCTCGCAGCATCAACCCATCCCATAATCGTCACCGATGCAAACTTCGCCGAAGAGGTCGAACGTTCCTCGCTGCCGGTTCTGCTGGATATGTGGGCGCCCTGGTGCGGGCCTTGCAGAATGATCGCGCCGGTTATTGAACAACTCGCCGGTGAGTTGGCAGGTCGCGTGAAAGTCGCCAAGCTCAACACGGATGAGAACCCGACGACCGGATCGCGCTTCAACGTACGCAGCATTCCAACTTTGCTTGTGTTGAAGGACGGCAAGGAGATCGATCGGCTTGTTGGAGCGCTGCCGAAGCAGGAAATCGTTCGCAGACTGGAAGCGATCATCGGCTGAACTCCTTCTTCGGAGAGATGAAAATCAACCACAAAGGTACCAAGTCACTAAGATCTGTTTTGGGGTTCTCCCCAGTTTTCTGCTTTGTGGCTTTGTGTCTTTGTGGTTTAAGCGTTTTCGCCCAGGAACCGCCGAAGGAGACCGGTACATTTCGAAAGCCGGATCTGGTCGAGTTGATCAAACTCGATCGCTCGATCAAGCTCGATATTCGATACGCCACGTCAAACAACTTTCTCGGCCGGCCCGTCTACAAAGAGGGTCGCGCGTTTCTTCAGCGGCCTGCAGCCGAAGCCCTCGTGAGAGCAAACAAGGCGCTGCGAAAGAACGGCTACGGCTTGATCATTCACGATGGCTATCGGCCGTGGTCGGTGACGAAGACCTTTTGGGACGCTACGCCTGACGACAAGAAGATATTCGTAGCCGACCCGAGCCAGGGCTCGCGTCACAACCGAGGCTGCGCGGTTGATCTGTTGTTGTTCGACTTGAAGACTGGCAAGGAGGTCGTGATGACCTCCGGGTACGATGAGATGACCGAGCGCTCTCATATCAACTATACCGGCGGCACTGATGAACAACGCCGATTGCGAGACTTGCTGAGAGCGGCCATGGAAGCGGAAGGCTTCGTGGTGTACGAGCCGGAGTGGTGGCATTACGATTACAAAGACTGGAAAGAGTATCCGATCCTGAACATCAGTTTTTCGGAGATCGGAAAGTCAAAGTGAACGTGTAACGCACCCCTGGAATACCACCAACGCAGAGACTGTGTGAAAAGGGTGGGTTCCTTTTGCATAGCCCAGGCGTTCACGCCTGGGTAAGAGTAAGAGCGCGGATATCTAGCCCGGTTCACCGGGCTTGCGTCGCCTTTAGGTAAATTCTTAGATCGCTA
>DATNBZ010000160.1:0-24656 GCA_035607285.1 Blastocatellia bacterium
AGATATTCGCCGGGCGACATTTCGGTTTGGGTTTTGAAAAGGTGGGAAAGGCGGGACGCCGAAAGATTTGCCACGCTTGCCAGCTCTTTTAGAGGAAGCTTTCGCTCGAGATTGGCATTCATGAAGTCGACCACGACCTCGACTCTTGGATCGGGAGATAGAATCGCGTTGTTGATCGTCTCAGGTTCCGTCGGTATGAATTCCTGTTCCTGTGGCAGTGAGGAAGAGACAGTGGCCCGATTCTTACGCCGTGACCTGACAGCCGATAGTGTTTCTCGCCACTCAGGATAGAAAGGGCCGAAAGGTGATGATGCTGCTACAAGAGCCGCGTTGTGCGCTTCCGATATTCTACTGTTTTCTACCAATTCTACTGCATATGAGTTGAGCACATCGTAATACGTCAACGGCCCTGCATGCCTGAGCAACGGCAGCAATCGTTCAAGGTCCCTCAGAGCAGAAGCGTGAAACCCTTCCATTGACTTCGCGAGTGCTATTCCTCTCGAAGCTGCAATATACTCCGAAGCTGTAGGTCTCGCTTTAAGGGACTCTGTGTAAAAGCGGAGCGCAGTTTCAGACTGACCTTTGTACACGCCAAAAGCGGCTCTCGTTATTAAAGCCCTGCTTTTATAGGTCTCTGTTTGTTCGATAATCTTCTCTAGAACCATATCGTTGCATTTGGATTCTCGAAACTGACACCAGATTAGATAGTATCGGCCTATTACTTGGTACTCCTTCAGTGGAATATTAATCAGAAGGTTTGACAGCTCTCTCACCCGTTTCGTTTGGCGGAAGGCATACGCGGTCTTGATTAGCCCTAACACGCGGGTTCCGAGTCCTTCGTAGCTAGCAACGCCGCTGAGTAGCTGTTGATAGAATTCGGCGAGTCCCGAAAAAGGAGAAACAATGAAAAGACTACTCTCAGTTTGTCTGCTCATGTTCTGTCTCTGTATGCCCGTATTTTCCGGGCACACCATACCTGGTGGTTGGTGCGAATGCGGCGCACCGGGCTGTATCTGCGACCCAGGTGAAATGCCGCTGAATATCAATGCCATCGAGCCAAAGCGGTCTGGTAAAGCCCTTGATTTTGGTTCAGAGACGCTATTGGCCGTTGCTGTTCTGCTCTTGCTGCTTAGATACAAAGCCTAAGCGAGACGGAAACTGACTTCAATGTCGGTCGCTCTCCTGGCGACTTAATATCTGTTTGTCCTGTCACATTACAAAAAATGAAAAGACGCAACTTGGTGGCTGACAAGGCGACAGCCAACGTAAGCTCTCTTTAACCGCTGCGAGCCGAGTATACAGGGAACCCATTTTGGGTTCAACCCGTTTCGGGTTTTATAGTCGAGCGGTGACCCAATCGGTCTTTACCAAACGATACCAGCTCTTACTCTCTATTCTCATCGCTCTCCGGGAAGACAAAGGACTTTCTCAGCACCAGCTAGCCAAGAAGTTAAAGAAGCCTCAATCGTTCGTTTCCAAGTACGAACGTGGTGAGCGAAGACTAGACGTCATCGAGCTTCTGGACATCACAAAAGCCTTGGAAACGGATCTGCACAAAGTAATTGATAAACTTCAAAGCTAGCACGTTCATTCAATTCGTAGTTCCGAACCATACGCGACAAGGCAGTAGTGCCAACGCTTGACCGCGAGCAGATCGCAGAGCTCAACAAGTACGCTGACACGTTGCCTTTCTTCAGTACGGATCGGAAGGAGTTTAGAGAGGCCGCTAGGATGGCTGAGGAGAGCCTTATCCGCATTGAAACCTCGCAAGCCGCCAGAAAGGAAGCCGCTCCATTACGGGCCCCCGACTTCTCAGCGCGGGCTATTAGAACAATCGTTTTCTCATATGACGTCAAACACTGACCGGGCTGATCGCGACAGCTACTCACGTGGTAGATGAACGCACCCAAAAACTTTCGTGGGACTCGCTAGCTCTGAATTCCAGGAGTTCCTGAGAATATCTGGGCACGAGTGGTCGAAATTTGCAGAAGCGCTTGAGAATGAATAGAGAAGTGGTCGAGACTGGATTGTGGATTGACAGAAGTCTTTGGGACCACTTTGAATGCGAGCAATTCCTCATGGACCGAAAGCTCGCCGGCTCGATGACGCTCTCCCCCCCGCTTCTGATAAGCTTTATGCTTTACAATCCCGTCGCTATTCCAGCTCGCGCAACTGCGGCTGCGGTTCACCTCACTAAAACCGCTAGTGAGACCTTGATAACATAGCGCCTTATGAACAAAACGGGCACAAAGTCGACGCGAACCTACTTGATCTTCGCTAGCTCGGCGAGAATAGCGTCGTTCACCGCGCGAACCCGGTAATCTTCATTGAGAAAGTTCCAGCGCACCACTCCGCTTCTGTCAATCACGAATACGCCTGGCTTCGCGATCTTGCCCTCTGGATTGTAAAGATCGTAAGCATCGATGACCTTATGATCGGAATCGGAAAGAACCGGAAACGGGAGCTTGAGTTTCTCTGCTAGCTCACGGCTCTTGTCCTGATTGTCGACGCTGATTGCGACTATCTCGGCGCCAGCAGCGGTGAACTTGTCGTAATCTCCGGCCAGACCGGCCAGTTGCTTTCGGCAATACGGTCACCAGTAGCCTCGGTAGAACACCAGCACGACTTTGGTCTTGCCGATGTAGTCTTTCAGCCCGACGCTTGTTCCTTTCATTGACGGTAAGCTGAACTGGGGAGCGCGATCGCCGACCTTCGGGACTGCGGCCAGCGCGAATAAGCTTGAGAGCAGGAACGCTTTGACAATTCGTAGCACGTCAACCTCGCTTTATCTTATCTTTCAGCAAATAAAAGCGGCTCGAGGACGCCGCCTTGGTCATACATCGAGCCTTCGCAGGAAATCCCCGACCGCAGGCATCAGGCTCGAGGCAATTTGCTCGCTATCTCTTCTTGTCTCGTTTGAGATCACGAACACCAGATGACCGCTGGTCTCGAATCCAGCTATCTGAAGGTTGTGCCACGATGCCTCATGCACCCGAACGCCTGCGGAATTCATCACGGCGGCTCCAGCAGGAAACGCTTCGCCATTTTTTCGAGTGAGGATCAGCGACATAACTTCCTGTTGCCTGCTCATGATCAGATGAATAAACTCGCGATTCTGGTAGTGACACCGATGACCAACAACGATCTCGAAGCCCTGCGGGATTTTTTGTTTGGCCAGTTCTACCAGACCTTCATATTGCGGGCCAAGCTTTTCCGACATCTCCTCAGCGGTGAAATGCCTGTTGGCCATGCCATGATCGATAGCACAAGACACGTGGTCATCGAAGCCCACCTTCAGAATTTGTCCCGCCAGGTCGCCCGGCTCAACTTCGGCAACCATGGAAAGGGGTCGAGAGCTCGAGCCGCTAGAGTCGCCGCCGGATCGGAAGACGACTCCGAGAATTACTGTGAGCACGACCGCTGCTGCGGCAGCGAGCAACCACGACGGAGTGAATTTGAAGTTGAGCCCGTGCGTTCGGCGGATATCGCTTCGAATCCGGTCCGGCAACGTCTCGGGCGCTTGCACGCTCAGGACGACGCGCTTCAGTTGAGCCTTGATTCTCGCGCGGTCTTGGACCGTTCGGGAACAGTCCTCACAATCCCCGAGATGCTTGAGCACTTCAAGATTAGTCTCAACCATCAACTCGTTGCTCAGGTACGAGTCCAGATACGAACGTACCCTTTTGCACTGGCCGTCTTCGAACTTGACAATCTTCATGCGCTCCTATCCTCCAGGTTGATTCCGTAGCTCGTAGCGAAGCCGCCCAGCTCTTGCCTTAATAATTTTCTCAAGCGGGACATCATTGTGCCAACAGGAATAGCCACCGTGTCCGCTACCTCTTTGTATGAGAACTCCTGCACGTCAGCGAGTAGCACCACCTCGCGATAGAGCGGCGGAATCTTATCGAATGCTGCCAGCACATCCTCATCGCTGAGATCCTGCGGCACCGGAGGCTCATATTAGGATCGAGGCATGAGCGGCGCTGTGCCGAAGTTCACGCCGAAGCGGCGGCACCATATCGTGACGGCCTTGTATTTGGTGAGATCGGTCTCTGCGGGGAGATCATAGTTCTGATCGCCGATATTTCCTTTTAGCGATCCGAGCTCCACAAATCCAGCTCGCGTGACGGTGTCGTTGTCGGTGGCATCTTGGGCAGCCACCAGGTACACATGCACATCAGGCCCATTCGATGTTTCGAAGTTAGTCAAGCGCAGCACTTGTTTCCCATCCGGCAGTTGATGAATTGTCGCCGTTCCAGCAGTCTTGTGAGCCCCGTCGTGAAAGCTGCCTTCGGCGAGAAGTGCCGGCGATGGAGTCGCCGCTGCGGTCTTGCCGCTGCCGGCTGCAGGAAATCCCTCGTTGACTCTAGCGTTAACAAAGAGCCGCTCGGGGCGGAAAAGGTACCAGCCTGCCGCAACAACAAGAACAGCCGCCATAATCAGGATCGTGCGTAATTTCATTTCGAGAATCTCCTTCCAAGAGTTTGTTAGTATGAGGGCGTTTGTGTCGACGCCTTCAATCATTGAATGACGTGATGCGGGAGAAATATTCCAATCACTTCACCTGGCCGATTTGATTTCCTCTGGACGTTCACGCTCGGGTCTCTCAATAGAAGATAAGCGGTGAGTGCGGATTGATGCGATTCACGACAGAGGCTTCAGAAAGGACCGGCTTTAACCTCGAGATCACAGCAAGATCGAGGAGGAGGTCAAAGACACCTTCAAATGCTCTCCGAGGTGATAGTTCCGAATCAGAAGCCGCTATCGCGCAGCAGTACGAACCGAATCTTGACGATTCGGTGTGGGCTTAACACTGAACACATCCTCGACGGCTGCACGCAAGATCTCGGCAACGCTCCAGGCTTGAGCTACGCAGCCGCGTACCTCGTGAGGACTCTCCGCGTCCAGGATCTCCGATATGTGGCCGAGACCTCCGTCCGCTAAGTGATCGCGTAGCGGTGCAAGCATTTCTTTGGCCCGTTCGCGGGCGCGTTTCGTCCCTCCGTTCGCTCGCACATAAGCAGTGATGAAAGGACCCATCAGCCAGGGCCACACCGTCCCTTGATGATAAGCTATGTCGCGATCCCACACACCGCCTTCGTAGCGAGGCCGGTATGCCGGGTCGGAAGGCGCGAGGCTTCTCAATCCAAAAGGTGTCAGCAATTCGCGCTCGACTACTTCAACTACGCGCCTTGATTTGTCGCGAGAAAGCATCGAATGTTTCAGGCTGACGGCAAGAATCTGATTTGGTCTGATCGAACCATCTCGATGATCGGCGCTTACAGTGTCGTATAAACAACCGGCGTCTTGATTCCAGAACAAGTCTTCGAAACTTCGCTTCGCACTCGCGGCCATCTCACCGAAGCGTTTCTTGTTTGCCCGATCGCCGAATTTGCCGGCCAGGTCTTCCATTACTCGAAGCGCGTTGTACCAAAGCGCTTGAATCTCAACCGCCTTGCCCTGGCGCGGTGTAACGACAAAGTCTCCAACCTTGGCGTCCATCCAAGTCAACTGCACTCCGGCTTCGCCCGACAGCAACAGGCCGTCGTCGTCAACTTTGATTCCATAGCGCGTGCCGCGCTCATGCCAGTCGATGATATCGACAAGCGCTGCATAGAGATTCTTCTTGATGAACTCATAGTCGCCGGTGTACTCGCCGAGCGCGCGGATCGCCTCGAAGTACCACAGCGTCGCATCAACAGTGTTGTACTCGGGAGTCTCGCCTGCATCCGGAAATCGATTGGGCAACATCCCGCGATCGATGTGCGCGGCGAACTCGAGCAGAATGCTCTTTGCGATTTCGGTTCGCCCGGTCACAAGGGTGAGTCCTGGAAGCGCGATCATCGTATCGCGCCCCCAATCGCCGAACCAGTGATAACCCGCGATAACGGTTTTGCAATGCTCGCGCGCGACGATGTACTGATCGGCTGCCGCTACGAGCGAGCACACCAGTTCATCTTCGTGAGGCGACGCCGCGATGATGGCGGCACGTCGCGAGATCTCGGCGCGCTGATATTCTTCTATCCGGCCCGCATCGCGAACTTCCGTTGAGGCGATGATTGCGGCATGCGTATGAGCGTTCAGATCGAAGATGAATGCAAACGGACTGAAGAGGTCTTCGCTGAAATCGAGCCCGCGCTCGCGCTCGACCGCATACTCGAAGTTTCGAAACCAGAATCCTTTCGAATCAATGTTGGTTGCGTCGTGCGCGAAGTGCAGAGTCGGCAGTCCGTCGTATGCGGCGAAGCTAATCAGGCCGGGAGTGACTTTGATCTCATGGTCTATTGCAGAGTTCTCGTGAGTCGTACTGTGATAGTCGCGGAAGGCAACCAACGGGCGAACTTCAAGAGAGACAGTGGTTTGATTCTCGGCTCGACGCACTTCATAGCGAACACCGGCGCTGTTCTCGCCGACGATCATAAAGACGCTCTTCTCGAGTACAACGCCTTCGGCTTCGAAGGTAAAAACTGGATACGGATCGAGACGAAACTCTTTTAGGAGAAGATGGCCCTGAGGATGATAGACACCGGGATATTGATTGACCGACAGCTCGTATCTGCGCCCGTCGATAATCAATGTCTCTTCGAGGTTGGAAAGAAGAACCAACCGGCCAACCGGCGGCTTCGTCGCAGCGACCAGCAGCCCGTGATACCGGCGGGTGTTGAGGCCCATAATCGTCGACGAAGCAAAACCACCCAGACCGTTTGTCTCGAGCCACTCACGCTTCGAAGCGCCTTCAAGATTCCGAACATCATCGCCGCTGAATTGAATCATTTCTTGTCCTCTCTAAAGCTCCCTCGCTTCGCCGAATTACACCGTCGCGGCCGAGGTCTCGATCTCACACACCTCGGGATCCACTACGACTAGTTCCCTGGGCTGCCTGCTTGATTCTTCATTGCCGGAGACCGTCGGCGCCCGGAGCGTGACAAACTTCACAAGGTCCTTCGAGAAAAGCAGATCGAGTGTCCAGTCCAACGCCACTCGAACCTTTTTCTCAAAGCGCGGCAGCTTGCTCAAGTAGATTGATCTCCATAGCCACCACGCGAGGAATCCAGAGAAGTTAAAACCCATAACTCTCGCGACCCCGCTGCGCCGGCCGATCGATGCAAGCTGCCCGATCGTTGAGAACTTGAACGGCTTCTTCTTTCCACCGCGAATCTCAGCGGCGATATTTCTCGCGACAATCTTCCCTTCACGCAATGCGTGTTGCGCAGTCGGAGGACAGTGTTTGCCGGTTGTCACATCGGGCACCAACGCGCAGTCGCCAAGCGCCCAGACACCAGGCCAGCCCTTTACCTCCAAATACTCGTTCGCAACGAGGCGACCGCGCTCGGTTTCGCAAGGTAGCGAGTTCAACAGCGGATTGGGCGACGTACCTGCAGTCCATAGAAGCGTGCTGGATTTGATCTTCGTGCCGTCGGTAAGCGTTACTACTGAACCGGAAAACGCGGCCACCCTGGTGTTCACATGAATTTCTACCCCGCGCTCGGCGAGCTTCCTCTGCGCGTAGTAGCCAAGTTTGTCGCCCAGCTCGGGCAGGATCACCGGTCCCGGATGAACAAGAACCACTCGCAGCATGTCCTCAGTCAAATGCGGATAGAACTTGATGGCTTCGCGAAGGAAGTCGTTCACAGACGCGATCGTCTCTGCGCCGGCGAATCCGCCGCCCGCCACCACAAACGTAAGCAGCGGCTTTCGCGTAATGGGACAGCACTCGAAGTCTGCTTCCTCGAGGTGCTGGATCAAGCGGTTCCTCAAATGTATCGCATCACCCAGCGATTTCATCGTCAGCGCTCGTTCCGCGAGTCCCGGCAAATTGAAGAAGTTGGTTATCGAGCCAAGTGCGATGATCAGGTGATCGTATTCAATCTCGTGCTCGTGACGCTCGCCTATCCCGTGACTGGCGATGACGCGTTTGTTGGGTAAATCGATTGACTCAACATCGCCGTCAAAGAACGCGATCCGCTTAAGCAGCTTTCTCACAGGGTTGACGATGTGCGTAATATCGAGATCGCTTGCGGCAACCTCGTGAAGCATCGGGGTGAATAGAAAAAAGTTATCACGATTGATCAGGGTGATCTGAATATCAGGATCACGTGCTAACGTCTTCTCGAGCTCGAGCGCCGCATACACGCCGCCGAACCCGCCACCCAGAATTAGAATCTGCTTGTTCTTGTTTGTGCTCATTTGGCTAACCGAGGTCTGCGACTTCGCAGAACACTTTGATCGCGCCTTTCGCGGTTGTGAGCTTCTCGAACAACTCGCCGTAGTTTCCGAGGCCTTTCACCGGATGCGTGAGCAGTCGCTCGAGCCAGCCCGGATACTCGGCTTCGGCCTGAGCCATGTCGCGCACGCCCATCTCGAAGTATTCCCGGTTCGCGTTCACCGTGCCGACCATCACTTTGTTGCCGAGAACAAATTCAAGATTGATCTTATCGGCGGGCACGGTAATCATCCGGTCTCCACCGGTCACGCTCGACAGCACAAGCACACCGTTCTTTCCGAGCGCTTGCAGACTCTCGAAAACCACAGATGAATTGCCGGTCGCTTCAAACATCAAATCGAAAGGGCCATACTGTTTCGCCGCATCGAGTATCGAGGTATCCGCGGTCGTGATGTAGCGCGCGCCGATCCCTTCGATCAGATCCGAGTTCAGATACGGTTTCGCCGTTCGCCCAAACGTAGTCACCTCGAGGCCGCGCAATCGCAAAACCAAAGTTGCGAGCAACCCGATCGTGCCCGCTCCCATCACCGCCGCTCGTCGCGGGCGCCAAACGCGCAGTCTCCGTTGAATCTCATATGCCTGGGCGATCCCCTTTTCGACAACGGTCGTCGGTTCCAGCAGCACTCCGACTTCCTTCAGGCCCTGAGCGACTTTGACGATGAACTCGGCGTCATCAACGTAATATTCAGTCAGATAGCCATGGCGCAGATTAATTCCGCGTTCGAAGTAAGTGTCATCCGTGGTCATATCGTTTGTGCCGATCAGATCGTAAATACTCGAGCCGGGCCGGCGGACGGTGGCAACTACATAGTCGCCGGGTTTGACTTCGGTGACGTTGGGACCAACCGCCTCGACTCGCCCGAAGCTCTCGTGACCAAGCACCAGAAAGTCATAACCTTCGGGCGCGGCTCCGTATTCGGCGGCATTGATCTCCTTATCGGTACCGTCCACGCCTACGCGCAGAACTTTCACAAGGACACCGCGGCCGTTTGGAATGTCTCGCACCGAGGGCTGAGCAAGCTCGGCCAGATGCACGCTATTTGGCTTTCCCGGAAACACTGCTATTGCTTTCATGATCATTAGTCCTTTCTAAAATTGCCGATTGCCGATTGCCAATTGCCGATTCATATTTCGGAAATCGCCAATCGAAAATCGGCAATCTCCTTATTCCCCGCTCTGTTGAATAAGCTTCGCAACCAGACCGGTCCAGCCCGTCTGATGGCTCGCGCCCACGCCTGAACCGGTGTCGCCATGAAAGTATTCGTGAAACAGAACGAGGTCATTCCAGTTCGGATCACTTTGAAACTTTTCGTTTCCTCCGAACACCGGACGCCGCCCGCTTGAATCGCGCAGAAAGATTCGATTCAGCCTGCGAGATAGCTCGGCCGCGACTTCCCAGAGGGTCATCATCTGACCCGACCCGGTCGGGCACTCGACTTTGTAGTCATCGCCCAGATAGTGATGAAATTTCTGCAGCGATTCGATGATCAGGTAGTTGACGGGAAACCAGATTGGACCTCGCCAATTCGAGTTACCTCCGAAAAGACCAGTGCTTGATTCGGCTGGCTCGTAGTTGACACGATGCTCGGTGCCGTTGACCGCAAGGGTGTAAGGATGGTCCTTATGGAACCGGGAAAGAGCTCGGACGCCATAGGGAGACAAAAACTCATTCTCGTCCAACATCACCTTGAGTACCCTGCGCAGTTGGTCTCGATCCACGATTGAAAGCATCCGCCGTTCGGCTTCTCCACGAGTTCTCATGCAGGCGACGTTTGTAGTGAGATCCTTCCTGTTCTCGATGAACCATTCGAGCCGTCGTTTGAATCCGCTCAACTTATCCAGAGTTTCAGGCTCTAGAGTTTCGATCGCGAATAGTGGAATCAATCCCACCATCGATCGAACTTTCATCGGAAAGCTGCTTCCATCGGGCAAGCAGAGCACGTCGTAATAGAAGCCGTCCTCTTCGTTCCACAATCTGCTTCGCTCATCGCCCAGATGATTAATTGCGTGAGCGATGTACAGGAAGTGCTCCCAGAACTTGCTGGCGACGTCTTCGTAAGCCGGGTCCTCGCTCGCAAGCTCCATCGCTATTGCGAGCATGTTCAAACAGTACATTCCCATCCAGCTCGTACCATCCGACTGCTCGATGTAGCCGCCGGTCGGAAGCGCGGCGCTTCTATCAAAAACTCCAATGTTGTCGAGTCCCAGGAAGCCTCCCTGGAACACGTTTCTCCCGTCGGCATCTTTGCGATTGACCCACCAATTGAAATTGAGCATCAGCTTGTGAAAGACGCGCTCGAGGAATTTCGTGTCGCCTTTGCCGTTGCGCTTCTTGTCGATCTTATAGACCCGCCACGCGGCCCATGCGTGCACCGGCGGGTTCACATCGCCGAACGCCCACTCATATGCCGGCAACTGTCCGTTGGGATGCATGTACCACTCGCGCAGCAACAGGATGAGCTGGTCTTTCGCAAAATCCGAATCGACGATTGCAAGGGGAACGCAGTGAAAGGCCAGATCCCATGCCGCGTACCACGGGTACTCCCACTTGTCCGGCATCGAGATGATGTCGTCGTTATAGAGATGAGTCCACTGGCTGTTGCGGCCCGTCAATCGCTCGGCGGGCGGCGGTGGTCCCGTAGGATCACCCTTCAGCCACGAGCTCATGTCGTAATAGTAGAACTGCTTACTCCAAAGCAGTCCGGCCAGGGCTTTTCTCATAACCTGCTTCGCGTCCGATGTGAGATGTTCGGGAGTCACGGTGTCGTAGAATTCATTCGCATCGCGTATGCGTTCTTCGAAAGTCGAATCGAACTTGCCGTTGCACGGATCGCCGTTCGCCGGAGGAATCACCAGATCGGTGAGCCGCAGCTTGACCGTCTTAGTCTCGCCTGGACCCACCGTTAACGCATAATGCGCGGCTGCTTTCGTGCCGGTCTTCGCGGGATTCACCGCGTCTGTTTTGCCGTTTACGATGTAGTCGTTAATCCCATCCTTCGCGTAGTGGTTACCATTCTCATGGCCATAAAGCATGCGCGTGTTCGTTTCGTTCTCGGTGAACAGCAACTCGGGCGCGCCGTTGCAGAACAGCCATCGATGACCATATGTGGGCTGGCAAAGTTGTATCGCCGAAGCATTCCGGACGTCGTCGATCCGGCGTAGAGTCGGCTTCGTCTCACCGTCCTTCCACGACCACGTGTTGCGGAACCAGATCGTCGGCAACAGGTGCAAGGTGGCTGCTTCGGGTCCGCGATTGGTTACGTTGATTCTGATCAGAATATCTTCGGGCGTGTTCTTTGCATATTCGACTTCGACGTCGAAGTACCGATCGGCATCGAACACTCCGGTGTCCATCAACTCGAACTCTGGAGCATCCTTCCCACGAAGGCGATTCTCTTCGACCAACTTTCCGTAAGGGAACTCGGCTTGAGGATATTTGTATAGAAACTTCATGTAAGAGTGGGTCGGCGTCGAGTCGAGATAGAAGTAGTACTCTTTTGCATCTTCGCCGTGATTACCTTCGGAGCCGGTCAGGCCGAAGATTCGTTCTTTTAATATTGGATCTCGTCCGTTCCACATCGACACCGCAAAGCAAATAAGCTGATGCCTATCGGAGATCCCGGCTATGCCGTCTTCGCCCCATCGATAAGCCTTCGAGCGCGCGTGATCGTGCGGTAAGTAATCCCACGCTGTGCCATAAGCGCTGTAGTCTTCGCGAACGGTTCCCCAGGCGCGTTCGCTGAGGTATGGTCCCCAGCGCTTCCAGTGCGCCCGCTTCTCGCGTGATTGTTGTAGTCTGATTTCTTCTTTGGTCATCATCGAATCCTTCTTGCTCCGGTTCGTGGTCCCGTACAAGTTTCCGCCTGAAGGCCGGACTACGAACATCAACTAGAGATTCTGGTAGCGGTGTTGCCGCAGCCGGTGCAGCAGTGTACCTCTTGAACCGCTCCTCCGAAGTCGCCGCTATCGTTTATCGGCGCAACCGAGTAATCGACCTTCTCGGCGTGACGATTCATGTCGTCGCCGCACTTCGGGCACTTCATTTTGTTTCTTGTGTCTGTCATCTCTGATCTCACTGGAGTTCGACGTTCTCTCGTCCGTATCTCAAAACCCTGGCCATCCAGATAAGCTCCTTGATGAACTTGTCGAATCGCCGCTCGTACGCTGTCTCGATGAGCTTGCTGATAAACGCGTCAGCTCGCATCGCGGTCTCCGAGAAACGCGCGTCTTTAATCGCTTCGCCCGCGTCGAGCACTGAGATTGTCATCTCGCGAATATCGATCAATTCAGTCTCGACCTGGTCGCGTTTAGCGACTTCGGTGAGCACGAACCGCGCGACGTGTTCGCTGTAGCGACCCTGCCTCGGAGTTCCAAGGATTACCGGGATGAAGATAGGTCGGTCATTCATCTTGTAAGCTCTCGAGATTCATTTCTCTGTTAGCTGCATTACGTGGCCGTCGGGATCGCGAACCAGAAAGCCGCGCCCAAATCCGAGGCTGGCATCCGGCAACGTAGTCACGCCCGTCGAGACAAATCTGTACTTTTCTTCAAGCAGCGAGTGGCCGATAGAAATCGCATTCGTGGTCACGAGTCTCGTTTGCCAGTGAATCAAATCGTTGGCACGTTCGTCCGACGGGGCCGGCCTGCCATCTCTTGGCGCAAGATACTCGAGGAACTCGATGCCAGGACCCGATGCCGCTCGGACCGCAGTGATGCGAAGCCGTGCGCCAAAAACGTTGTTCAAGTGTTCCTGTTCCATTCCGTAGTTTTCGCTTTCGCCCGCAACTTTGAACCCAAGAAGGTCGCGATAAAACTTCAGGCTCGCGCCGGTGTCGCTCACGACGATTGCAGTGTGATCTACGCCGAGAAACAGCTTGTCCGATGGCTGATGCCATTTCGCCGCGCCTTTATCAGCCGGGAACTGCAAGACCTCGAGCGCGTGGCCGTCGGGGTCTTTGAAATAGAAGGCGCGAATGCCTGCGGCTGGTTTGATGGTCTCCGGGAGGGTTTGCGGGCCAGTCGACGCGTGCTGAACTTTGTTCCTTCGCAGCCACGCGTAAGCCCTGTCCATATCGGTTGTGATTATGGCGATGTGTTGAAACCAGCGATCGTTGCTGCGCGATTCCACTGGTATAGGCCGGCCGCGCGGCGTCAGGTATTCAGTAAGTTCGATGAACTCGTCACCGAGCTTCATTCGCGCAATTCGCATACGCAAGCCGAACACGCCCTGCAGCCGTTCGTATTCGGGGCCAGCTACTTCAACCTCAGAGACTTTTTCAAACGAAAGCACTTTCGAGAAAAACTCGACTGAGCGATCTAGATCCGAGACAGTCATTCCGACGGCGTCAACTGCCGTGACCGACCCGTTCACCGTTCCCGTTGAAAGGCCCGTTGAACGGCCCATTGAAAGGAAGGAGCGAGGGGCGGCAGCAGCGGCCGCGCCCCTCGCCGGGAGGTGAGGGTTGCGAGCAGTAACTACGAAGATCGCTACAAAAAGGGCGAGAAGTAGCGCAAGCTGGACGTGAGCCCGCGGAACGGCTAACTCGAATTCGTTTTCACGAGCCGGACAGTTGCGATCGAACGTGCCTGTCTCGTCAGCGGAAAGCGGCGCAGCGATAAGATTGTGTTGAAAGCGTTGTCTCATCTTTGACTCCATCAACCGAGCTGCTCGATCAGGTGATCGCCGACGCGCAGAGCATTCGCCATGATCGTGAGCCCTGGATTTACCGCGCCGCTCGACGGGAAAAAGCTCGCGTCGACTACATACAAGTTGTCTACCTCGTGAGCGCGGCAGTTTGAATCGAGCGCTGATGTTTTCGGATCGTTACCGAATCGGATCGTCCCGTTCTGGTGCGCGACGCCGGCAAGCGGAATCCTCTGTCCAACGAAAATGTTTCGCGAAAACAAGCCGACGTGACACTGGTGACCGTGCTCGGGGCATTTTGTTTGCTGCTTCATCAGGTTCTCAAGCTTGGCGATCAAACGCTTGTGACCCTCTTCGTTGTTTAGCTTGTAAGACAGAACGATTTCACCCGTGCTGTTGACCGTCACACGATTCTCCGGATCAGGAAGGTCTTCAGACGTGAGCCAGAAATCGAGCGAGTGATTCGCCATCATCTCTAGCGTGAAGCCGGGAGCGATCGACGGCGCGCCCGCTCGCAGTGTCTGCGCATCGAGCTTCCCGACAAACGAGATGTGGCCCATCGGAAAGTCCCAGTCCTTCGAGCCGAAATAAAAATCATTCACAGACAGAGTCTTCTGAAACACCGTCGGGTTGGGGCATTTGGAAATCGCCATCAGTATCGAATTGATGTGTCCCATATAGTGCCTGCCTACAACGTCCGATCCGTTGGCAAGGCCTCTAGGGTGGTTGTCATTCGCCGAGCGCAGTAACAGCGCAGCCGAGTTGATCGCGCCGCATGACGAGACGATGATCTCACCGCCGTACTCTTCGCGCGCGCCGTTGCGCTGAACAATGACCTTCGTTACTCGTCGTCCGGTGGCATCCGTATCGAGTCGTTCTGCATAAGCGTTGGTCAATAGTGTGACGTTCGGATACTCAACCGCTCGATCGACACACAGGACTTGTGAATCTGACTTTGCATAAACCAAACAGGGAAATCCATCGCAGGTGTTGCAGCGGATGCAGAGACTCTTGCGCGGGTCCTGTTCATTGAGCTGTACACCTAGCGGCGTGTGAAAGGGCTCGAGTCCAAGCCTCGCGAAGTCATCGCTGAGGTGCTGAATGCGAGGCTCGTGACTCACCGCGGGATGCGGATAGGGTGAAGTTGCAGCAGGATCGGTTGGATCCTCGCCGCGTTGGCCGTGAACGTGATATAGCTGCTCCGCCTGGGTGTAGTAAGGTTCCAGGTCATCGTAAGAGATCGGCCACGCAGGCGAGACGCCGCCGTGATGATGAAGCTCCTCGAAGTCTCTCTTGCGCAAACGAAACAAAGCCGCGCCGTAGAATTTAGTATTGCCGCCTACATAGTAATTTGTGTGTGGATGAAGCTCCCCGCCGTTCTGGTCGCGCCACTTTTCTTTCGTCTGATACTTGCCTTCGAGGTTGACAGCTTTCGGGCTCCAGTTGTCCTTCTCTCGAGGCACATAGTCGCCGCGCTCGAGGATAAGAATGCGCTTGCCCGTTGGAGCCAGCTTGTAGGCAAGCGTTCCGCCGCCTGCGCCCGTCCCGATAATTATCACGTCGAAGTGGTTTGTGTTTGCCACAGCTTTCCCTCCAGTCCGAAAAAGAGCGTTGGATTGTTCGTTCATTTCGCCGCGCTACGCGGCATAGAGAGTTTCCTTACATGTGTTGAATGACAGGGGGCCTTTGGAAAATTCCCGATCATCCAACATTCGTCATGCTTGCGCATGCATCGCTTCTCCAGAAGTAGCTTGAATACCGTAGGCCTGAGAGTACTGAGCAAGCTCGACTCGCAACAGCTTTCTTCCGCGGTTCAACCGCGACATCACCGTGCCCTGCGGGATGTTCAGGGTTTCTGCTACTTCCCTGTAGGAAAAATCCTGCACGTCGGCAAGGACCATCACTTCTCTGTACTGAGTTGGAATCCGATCAAATGCCGCGATTACCTCTTCGTCGGTGAGTTCCTGAGGAACCGGCGGCTCGTACACCAGCGAAGCTTCGAGTTCAACGCCGTCGTCTCTCGTTGATCGCAGATTGAAGCTGAACCGCTTTCGCCGACTGTGTTGAATGACGTGAAACATGATTTTGTAGAGCCACGCGCGGCAGTTTGTTCCCGGCTCGAACCGCTCGAACGACTTCCACGCCTGAAGGAACGTTTCCTGGACTACATCCTCTGCTTCGGTCTGATTGCCGAGCACTCGTCGCGCGGTGCGAAAGAGATCATCCATATGAGGCAACGCCGCTGCCTCAAAATCTTCGACTATGATTGAAGTGTTCATCGCGGATCCTTCTTCTTTCGCGGTACTACCTGCGGGGCTAGACCGCTTGCTTTAGCTCTTCATTCAAGAAAGGCGAGCAATTTGTGAGGGCGACGCCGCGCCGCTTCATGACTTGTAGAAGCGCGATAGCGTCGCGATCGGCAAATGACAAATCAGCAAGATCGAGCGTGAGGCGATGGCCGCTCGAAAGGTATTGCTCGCAAGCCTGCACCACTTCGGCCACCCAATCTCCCACTGCACGTCCCTCAAGCCGCAAGGTCGCGGCGTCTCCTGTTAGCTCAATCTCCGATATTCTCAACATTGCCCTTTGACTCCCATTTGATCTCGATTCGAGCATGACTAGGGCAACGGTGAGGCCACGTAGCACGACGTGCCTCTCCGTCACGTTAGTTATTGAACTACTTGGCTTAAGGGAACTGACTGGATTGGACCACAGGGGAGGCCCACATTATTTCGTGGGAGGAAAGTTGGGTTACCTACGATATTTCGTGGGGCGCGGCCACGACTTCGCGGGTGGGTCGTTGGATTCCGAGCTTCTTCATGCGGCTCCGAAGAGTGTTGGGATGGAGATTGAGCACAAGGGCGGCGCCATTCGGTCCCTCAATCACCCAACGAGATTGTTTGAGCACGTCGAGGATATGCCGGCGCTCAATGTCCTCAAGAGTGGCGGGCGAATCGGGCGATGACTCGCCAGGACTTAATGGAGCAACCGAGCGGTCCGCTTCTGCAGCCGCTGTCCGGGGCGCCACAGTCGCTTGGGATTGGAGCACGCGAGGATCGAGTGTCAACACCGACCCTTGCGAGAGGACGACTCCGCGTTCGATCACGTTTTGCAGCTCGCGAATGTTGCCGGGCCAGGGATAGCGAATAAGAAGATCCATCGTCTCCTGTGATATACCATCCATTGGCTTGCCGAACTTCTTCCCGAAGCGCGAGAGGAAAAACATCGCGAGCTGCGCGATGTCCGAGCCGCGTTCGCGCAGGGGCGGAACGTGTAGAGGAAAAACATTCAACCGGTAGAAGAGATCGGAACGGAACCGGCCTTCGCGAGCCGACTCGTCAAGATTGCGATTCGTTGCTGCGATGATTCTTACATTGACGCGCACGGTGCGGCTGCTTCCTACGGGTTCGAACTCGCCCTCCTGCAATACGCGGAGCAGCTTGACCTGAGTTTCGAGAGGAAGCTCACTGACTTCATCGAGAAAGAGCGTTCCGCCGTCGGCCAGCTCAAAACGACCCGTGCGCCTATCGATTGCTCCGGTGAATGCGCCCTTCACATGACCGAACAATTCGCTCTCAACGAGTCCGGCGGAAATAGCCCCGCAGTTCACTTTCACTAAAGGGTGATTCTTGCGTTTGCTGCGATCGTGGATCGCTCGAGCGATTAACTCCTTGCCGGTTCCGGTTTCGCCGGTAATCAGCACGGTCGAGTCGGTAGGAGCGACGCGCTCGAGTTCTGAAAGCAAGCTGAGCAACACGCGGCTCGTCCCGACGATTTCACCGAAGTTATGCTGCCCCTGAATTTCTTCCTGCAAGTATATGTTCTCAGCGTGTAACCGATTCTTAAGTTGCTCTACTTCCGCGAGCGCCTTTCGAAGTCCTTCCTCTGCCTTGAGCCGCTGAAATTCAGCGCTCGCCCTCGCGGCGAATATCTTCAGCAGTGACAACGCGCCCGAAGCATCGGGCATCGGCCGGTCATCAAGTATCGCGAGGTGTCCGAGGATTTCACCTGAATTGTTGCACATCGGAAGACCGATGAAACTCTCGGCCTCCATTGGCACCAGCTCCTTATCGCCGGGGAAGAGCTGTTGCAATCGGCATGGGTGATGGCAAACCTGCCCACCTATCACGGCTTCGCACGGCGTCAGCGCGAGATCATATTCGATATTGTCCGCGAGCGATCCTCCCGCCCAGAAAGCCAGCGTTCGCAATCGCGTTTTTGTATGATCAGTGCATTCGGTGACGAAGGCGTATCGAGCTCCGATCGCGGTAGCGAGATGCCGAACGAGTGCCGAAAAGAAATCGCCGCCTGTCACCGCGGCCGTACCTTCCACAACCGAGCGCAGTGTCTCTTCGGCTTGTCGCCGCTGAATCGCTTCCTGCTTCATGCTTTCATAGAGCCGAGCGTTCTCGATTGAGACTGCCGCTTCCGAAGACAGAAGTTGCAGGAGCTTGATGCGGCCTTCGGTGAATGCGCCGATGACAAGGTTGTTCTCGAGATAAAGTACTCCGACCAGCCGCCCTTGCTTGAGCACCGGCGTGCACAAGATAGAACGCGGTTGAGTGCGAACTATATAATCATCGGCGGCATAGAGATCATCCTCGTGAGCATCGGCGAGCACCACGCTCTCGAGAGTTCGCCGCACATAATTGACGATGCCTTTGGAGAGGCTGGTCGCTTGATCCAGCGGGGTCGCGCCGCCGATCCTCACTTCGACCGCGTCTTTCGTTCCTTCGGCCTGAACAAACGGCTGGCCGCCGTGCTCGAGAATTAGGCACCCGCGCTCGGCTCCAGCGTTTTCGATTGCAATGCCCATCAGCCTTCCGAGCAGTTTTTCGAGATTGATCTCACGAGCTATTGCCTGCGCGGCCTTGATCGCGGTCTCGACGTCAAGGCTCTCCGCAGGAGTTGCCCCGATTCTGGCGTACCGCTCGAAGAGGTTCTGGTATAGAGAGTCAAGTTGTTTGACTTTCGCTGTGGCTCCGAACTGCAGATAGCAGGATCGAGATTCCGCCATGAACACCGCGGCGATTTCTTCCATTCCGCGTCCCAGCCAGAAGCGCGCGAAAAGCTCATTCGCCAGCGCTTGATGCTGAAGCGTTCCCGTTTTAGCAGAGTAACGGACCGCTTGATCGTAGAGACCCTGCGCCAGGAATTCGTCGCCGCTTATGCGCTCAATCTCCGCGGAGAGCAGGAGCGAGTGGCAGAGAAAATTCTCGGGACAGCTTTCCGCAAGCGCCGCAAACGACTTCTCGGCGCTTCGCATTTCCTCGAGGGAAGACTTTCTTTCAGTGTCCGAAGCCCTGGAATAATTCGCCGCGAGCGTCAGCACATTCCAAAAGTCGAACAAGACTGTCCAAATCATTCCCGTAAGCTGATGCGCTATACCGCGCACCGCTCGGGCAGTCTCGAGAGCCTTTTCAAACTCCCCGAAGTTATAAAACAGATGGAGCTTCGCAACCGCATGAAACAAAGTGAAGAAGGAATTGTCGCGGTAAGTCTCGATGTATGCGTCCTCATCGAAATCATCGCCCGTTAACGATACCGGCGACTCGGTTTCACCGCGTAATGCTCGGGCCCAATTCATCACCATCTTCAGTGCGTCTGCGAAGCTGACTATCCTGAGTCTTTGAATTAGCGCGAGGTTCGGTGTGAAGTGGCGAACGAATTGGGCGAGGTTTTGAGTTGAAACGATTGCCGGCCACGCCTCTGTTGAAGCGCCATAGGCTGCATAAAGAAAATCACCGGACTCGAGACCGCTACGGCAAGCCTCTTGTGCGTAGGGCATGCACTCGTGCATCGGGCGCCGCCAAAACACAACATGGGCGTGAAACTGTTGATTGATCTTTGCCCGGCGCCTTGAGTCGTTGAAGCGTTCATTCACTCGAAGGGCCAGCTTTCCAAATTCGTATGCCGCTTCGTAGTCGCCAAGCACCGGACCTACATTGATCGCGTGAGTGACATAACCGTAAGCCGATTCCTCCGAGTTCCCCTGCTCGAGCGACAGGCGCACCATAGTTGCCGAGATGAGTCGCGCGACTAACGCGTCTCCAAGAATGTATGACGACGACCAGGTATCGGTCAGAATGTTCATCACCATTCGAGTCTCTGGATCAGTCATCGCCGGTAAATCAATCAGCGATTCGATGCTGCGTTGGCCCAGCCACGACTTAATCGATTGGGTCTCATTGTCCAGCGCTGATTGCTTCTCTTCAACTGAATCAGGGAATGAAACGCCGAACAGAGCGAGGCTCTCGCGGGCAATGGCAAGCGCATCAGCGTAGCGAGATGTGTTTTCGTACTGGACCATACGCAGACGATAGACCATTGCCTTATCGACGTTGGTCTTCGCTCGTCCGAGCAGCGCTTTGAATCTTTGCTCCGCCTCGTCGAAGTTGCCGCAAAGGTATTGACACTCGCCTGCTTCAAGATTCAGAGCGAACGCGAGATCGTAATCGGATTCCCAGCGCGCTTTATTCATCAGTGCTATGCCGGCTTCGAAATAGTGCAGCGCGGCTTCAAAAGCCGTCGACGATTTTGCTTTGCGGCCGGCGGCTAGGTTGAGCCTGGAAAGTGCTAGCCGCTCGGAATCGTGTCCGATCAGATTGCTGCCAAAATTCAAATGATGCACAACGTCGAAGAGCTTCTCATCGGTCTGCTCGAGGTCAGCGCTCTGCAACAGAAGACGCCCAACGCCTAGATGCATTCGCCGCTTGGCATCCTCGGGAATAAGCGCATACGCCGCTTGCTGCACGCGATCATGCAGGAAGACGAACGATTGCGGATTACCCGTTGCAGATTGCAAATTGGAAGACGGATCCGGAATCCGCAATCCGCTATCCGCAATCGGCACGATCAATCCTTCATCCAGCGCTTCGCGGAGGTCTTCCGCAGCCGCGTCGTGTGATTGCTGGCTCACCAACGCCAGCGTGCTTAAATCGAATTGATTGCCGATGCACGCGCCGAGCGTCAACGCCTCCTGCGCCTTCGCCGATAGGCGCTGAATTTTTCTCGTCATTAGATCGACGACGTTGTCCGTAATGCCCGCGCCGGCTATAGCAGCCATCTGGAATGTCCAGTGGCCTTTGTCATAGTCAAAGTCGATCAGGTTCTCCTGCCGCAGCGCCTTCAGGAATTGAGTCACGAAAAACGGATTGCCTTCGGTCTTCTGCGAAACGAGCCGCGCGAGCCCTTCAGCCTCGGGCAGTTGGCAGTGAAGCGAGTCGCGGATCAGAAGAATCAGATCCGGCAACTCGAGCGGGCGGAGCGACAGTCGATCGAGCTTTACGCCTTCGATCTCAAGAGCGCCCAAAGCACGAGTCAACGGATGAGAGGCGTTAACTTCGTTGTCGCGGTAAGCCCCGATTAGAAACAGATAGCGAATGTCGGCGCTCGTCAGCAATGGCTGGAAAAGGTTCAGTGTCGCCGAGTCGACCCATTGCAGATCGTCGAGAAAGATCACCAACGGATGCTCTTTGCTGGCAATGGCTCCAACGAAGTTTTGAAAAACGAGCCGGAACCTATTCTGCGCTTCGGCTGGACCTAACGTAGGCGCGGGCGCCTGCTTGCCCAATATCAATTCGATCTCAGGGATCACTTCCGCGATCACGCCGCCGTTTGAGCTCAGAGCCGCAGAGAGTTTTGCCCTCCATTCGTCCAGCCGAGGTTCGCTCTCAGTCAAAAGTTGATGGATGAAGCCGCGAAAGGCCTGGATCAAAGCGCCGAACGGCGTGCTTCGCGCGATCTGATCAAACTTCCCGGCGATAAAATATCCGCGTTGGCGAACTATCGGTTTATAGAGTTCCTGAATCAGCGAGGTCTTGCCGATGCCGGCATAGCCCGAGACCAGCATCATTGACACTGGGCCCTCACACACGCGGTCAAACGCGCCTACCAGCCGCTCTACTTCCGCATCTCTGCCGTACAGTTGCTGGGAGATTACAAAGTGATCGGGTACATCACGCTCACCAAGTATGAACGAACCGATACGTCGCTGTGCAGTCCATCGTGCCGCGCAAATCTCAAGATCTTCCTTAAGGCCAAGCCCGCTCTGGTAACGATGCTTCGCATTCTTTGACAAAAGCTTAATCACGATCTCCGAAACCGGTGACGGAATCGCCGGCGCGACTTCAACCGGCGCGAGCGGATTCTTAGCGATATGACCATGAATGATCTCGAGAGGATCCGTTGATCTGAAAGGCGTCGTTCCGGTGAGGAGTTCATACAGCGTAACGCCCAGCGAATAGAAATCCGTGCGGTAATCGACGGCGCGATTCATCCGTCCGGTTTGCTCCGGTGAGACGTAAGGAAGCGAGTCGCTCAAAAGTTGATTGGGTGGTTGCCAATGGCTCTCGTTTGCAACGCCCGATGCGAAACCGAAATCGGTAAGTTGTACTTCGCCGGTCGCAGTATTCACCAGTATGCTACGGGGATTAACATTGCGATGAATGATTCCCCGGCGGTGAAGTCTCGAAAGTATCGCCGAGAGTTGAATCGCCGTCTTGAAGAAAAAATCAAGATCGCCTGAGTTCGTCGCATTGATCGTCGCAAGCGGTACGCCGCCACGATCTTCCAGAGCGAGCCAGCAACGGCCCTCGTATCGAACCAAATCATAGACGCGCGGGACACCTTCGATAACAAGCTCGCGCAGGGTTTGAAATTCTCGCTCGATCAATTCAGTATCGGCCGCCGATTGCGAATTATCGCGCGGCGATTTGAGCAGAACGGGTATCTGATCTTCGATCCTCAGCCCGCGATAGAGTACGCAACGGGCGTCTCCCCCGAGCTCTTGATTGAGCGCGTAGTTAGGTATCGTGACTGCGGGCTTGAGGCTACTCATCTCGTGAAAACTAATTGATTGCGATGTGGTGCCCGGTTCGATCCGTCCAACGGGGCTTCGTCAGGAAGATCTCACGCAAGCGGAGCACATGCTAAAGGAACTAATGGAGCGAGTAAAGCGTGGTGTGTTCTCGGTAGCGGGTAAAAAGTATGTCGCTCGGTCACAATTGCATTGCTCTCATGCGTCCTCGGCGTCCTCTTCGGTTGATTTCGTAGATCCAAAAAACCGCAAAAGACACCGCAGACGCGAGGACGCGAGGACCGCAGTTCCAAGGTCGCATTCGCTACTTCACAATGCGATTCCACAGCGTGATCTCAGTAGTCCAGCCTTCGCGCTGTCGCAGCTCGAAGGATGCTTTCAGAGGCGGCGTGGTCTTGTGGGCCTCGAGAGCCGCAGCATGGCGCCACACCTCGAATCGCAGGAACTCATTCTTCTTGTTTGCCGATTGGTAAAGATCGTAAGCGAGATTACCCGCCTCGGCTCGCGTCGGCGCGGTAAGCGAAAGCAGATGCTGCTTCAGCTCGTCTTCCTTGCCTTCGATGCCGTGAATGAAAGTTACCGCCGTAACCAGATCGCCCACGCCGAGGGCTTCTTCACCACTCATTCCGCTATTCTGTCGCTTCAGCTCCACAAGAAGGCCGTGCGCATCGTTGTCGCCAATGTTCTCCGAAGCGTGAGTGACCGGCTCGCTGAACAGCACATCCCCAGGCTTAGCTTCTCTCAGCGCCGTCCTGCCGTCAGGAAACGTGAAGCGAATCTTCAAAGGAGCCAGCACATACAAAACATGCGCGGGATGTGAGTGGAAGTTTTCCCTCGCGCCCTTCTTCAAAGTGAAGTCGATGACACGGACTCGATCGTTTTCATACCTAACCTTGTAATTCTCGGGGTATGTCGGCACCGGCCGGCAGTTCTTGCGGGGCCTTCCAGCCTGGTAGCGTCAACGAGACCTGTAACAAGACAAGGCCAACGGCCAGGAAAAACAACGACGGCCCTACGATCTCGAGTCCTAACCTTCGGGCCAACATTCCGATCATCGCCGGCAGCAATGACTGGCCGAGCACAGCACCTGCAATCTGAAATCCAACTGCGTTCGCAGTGTGAGCCGGTCCCAGTCGGCCAGGAGTCGCAGCGATCAATGACGGAAACACGGGCGCGCTTGCGAGCCCCATTAATCCCAATCCGACGAAGCCGAATTGTGTGGTCACGTTCGACCAGATCAAGGCCGCACCCGCAGCCATGCCGACGATGCCGAAGAGCACGAGCTTGTTGGTGGAAACAAATTCAGCCGCCGCGCCGGACAGCAGGCGACCTACGGTCAAGCTCCCCCAGTAGATGCCGATCCACGTGCCCGCAGTGATGATGGGAACCTTGCGCGCTTCGGTGAACAGGCTGAAGGCCCATGTGCCGGCTGCGGCTTCGATGCCCGTATAAATGAAGAAGAGCGCTATGCTCAGCCAAACGGCAGGCATCTTCAGAGTGGTAATGTTCGATGCTCTCGCGACTTTCGAAGTCTCGTCGATTTCCTTCGAAACCTTCGGCCACCATCGGCGTGTCATTACAAAACAAAACGCAAGCGCGAGTTGCGCCGCGCCCACAATCGCATAGCCGCGTTGCCAAGGATGGTGCGCCGCCAGCACGCTCGTCATCACCATGGGTCCTGTAGCCGCGCCGATGCCGTAACACGCGTGAAGCCAGTTCACCATTCGCGCGCTGAACTGCGTGGCCGCGAATGTATTCAAACCGGCGTCAATCGCACCCGCACCTGAACCAGCAAGCGCTGCAAGTGCAACCATCACCCACCAAGCTGGAGCCAGCGCGTAACCGATCATACTCACAGAAGTGGCCAGGCAGCTCGCTGCCAGCAATGTGCCGACGCGCATTAGCGAGAGAAGCCGACCGCTGCTGAAGCTCGACACGAGATAGCCGAGGGTGAACATCACCAGCAGCGA
>DATNBZ010000165.1:0-31711 GCA_035607285.1 Blastocatellia bacterium
CGGGAAATCCGACCGTCCGGGATTATAGGGGGGCTCTGGGAACCGTAGACGGCAGTCGAACTAGGAACCCGTCGCGATCTAGAGGCGACGGTCACTCTCGATCTGCAGTGCTGTGCGCCCAGTTTCTATCCCGATCGGGCACTGCCATGTAAATGCGGGCGTTCAGAGTGCCGACTTTAGTCGGGCCGTGCCATGTAAAACCGAGTGTTGGGGTGCGAAGGCACGGCCCGACTAAAGTCGGTACTCTGAACGCCCGTCGCAATCAACGGTTACTGGTAACGATGACATTCGCTAGTCGTCTGATTCCGTTTAGAACGATAGCTCCAAGAATCACCCAAACGATCGCAGCGAACACGAATGCGAAGTATTGCATCGGCAACGTGTAGCGAAACTCCGTGTGCATCGCCGACTGAAAGACAAAATAGTAGAGCGGCACGATCGACAGGAACACAGCGCGTCGCCAACTCGCCGCGGCTAAAATCGTCGCGCCCAGTATGATGAACGGCAACATCGTCTCCTTCGTGATTCGTTGAAGGCCGCGGATGACAGGCCGCAACCAGAACATGCTCCTGCCGGCGGCCAGGGTTGAGCCGTCCTCCGAAGCAATTTCGCTCCATCCTCGTTTGATCGGTAACGTTTGCTGCTGATAGTTCGATTGAGAAATCGTCAGCACGAGCGGCGCGTGAGCCGAATACTTAAGCATCCCGCCGCAGCGCTCGAGCATAACGCCGGAATACCAGATTGGATGATGCAGAATCACGTCGAGACTCCGGCGAGTGCGGTCGCGGTCGCGGGTTATGCCATCCGGCGTAGTCCACGACCCCGCGTACCGCGGGTCGTTGTACAACTCGGCCTCCTGATCCGCCACTTCTGTATCTTTACTTACGGCGCCGAATCGGCCGCCGCTGAAGTCGGCAATGCCTTCCCACAGGTTCAAACCCATGCCCAACTGCACCGGGATGAATGCACGGTAGACAACGTAGTTGCGGATCGTAATTGGGGCTACCGCAAGGATCGAGACTGCCGCCATCAAAGCAGCGCGCTTCAACACCGGCCATCGTTGTGCGCCGATCAACGTCAATATCAAGAGCACAAACAGCCCGAGCAACATGGTCTGGGCTCTTAGCCACGTTGCGACGCCGATCAATAATCCCGCACTCGCGTATAGCCAGTACGAATGACGCGACCGGCGGGCAATCAGCAGCAGGTAAATGGCGCCGAGCACCGGAAGCGCGTGCATCGCGTCGGGCAGGATGAAATTCGAGATGTGTGCCAGATGATGCGACAGCGCCGCGAGCATGCCCGATACTACTCCGACCCGCCAGCTTATCAGCGCCCCGGCGATTAGGAGTATCAGCACCGGTGAAAACGAATTGAGCGCGTTTTGAACGAGCTGCGCCGTAAAGAAATCGCGGCCAATCGCTCGATAGACCGCGCTCAGAAAAACAGAATAGCCGGGCGCTTGAGTAAGCCATCGCGTATCGGATGGATCGAGATCGTAAGGACCGAGCAGTCCTTCTCCTCTAAGAATCGAAACTGCTCTGAGGTCGTACGACTCGACGAGGCCGTTGAACGGCTGCTCGGTGGTGTACATCACCGGCGCGAGATCAACCGCGTGAAGAGAGCGCACGGCGAACGCCAACAGGAAGATCAACGCCGCGAAAATGAGTCTGGTTCGGGCAGGAGCAGGTCGTTGCGTGGCCAGCGCATCAGTCAGCCATCTGCGAAATCTTCTGAAGGCGAGCCGCCATCCCCGGTTCATCCTTTGAACTCGGCGGACTTTATGAATTCCATGAAGGAATCATCCCATTTGCCGACAGTTTTCTCGGGTCCGACCAGCTTGATGAAGTACCCGCCTTTCGGACTTTCGATCACCCCGGCGCGCATGCGGAAATTGGGTTTGCTCTGGCCGGCGCCGCCACCCATATCGCCCCCGGCGTAAGTTCCGCTTACGTCCAGCAACGTAACGTTCATGCCGTTTACCGTGAGCGATTCGGTTTTTGCCTTGTCCTTTGACGAACCGCCGTTCGGCTGTTGTATCTGGCCGGTCCAGCGATCGAGATTCGCCTGCACCGAACCCCCCTGGCCTGCGCCGAAGTAGTAAACGACAAGCGATGCGGGTTCAGCGTCCCCGTCGGCGGCAGGCAGTTGATATTGCGCGACGCGCATACTCGACGACGGAGTTTCACTGGACCATCCGCCGGGGGTTTTGAATTGAAGCTCTCGTGTTGAAGCGGACGAGGAAGCCGGGGCCGCGTTCTTTGAAACTACAGTCGGTGGAGTTGAGCATGCGACCAAAACAACTGCGAGTACGGCGACAAGCAACGCGCCGGTTGCTTTGATATCGGGGGGAAGCATTGAGTACCTCGTTTTGGTTAAGACGTTAAAGGGAAGCTTGTTTATGCGACTTTATGCGCTTTGGGCCAGCTCTTTGCGGGGGCTGGCGAAGACGCGTTCGATCATCGGCTCGAAGTGAGCGAGCGGTAATGTATCGTACTCGGGATCGAATGAAGCCTGGTCCCATCCATCCGTAAACACGCAGGCGGCTTCATACCAGGGTTCGCCTGCGTACTGGCGGCGCGCGTCGGGATCTTTGCCCATCAGCGCGTAATAGTGGCGGCCCTGAAAATCCTGATGGGTGCGGATGATTTCGTAGGTCTCGAGCGACACATACGGCTTGAGAATTTCGGCGGCGATTGCCGGATGGTTCTCGACCGATATGACCTTGCCGATGTCGTGACACAAGGCGGCTACGATCATCTCTTCGGACGCTCCATCGCGGACGGCGCGCGTCGCGGTTTGCAAGCCGTGACGGAGTTGGTCCACAGCGAAGCCGTCGACTTGCTCTTGGAGTTTTAGAAGCAGCGATTTGATTATCTGCGCCATCGCAGCCTGGCGTGTTGTGACTGCCTGGCCGATCGCCATCCAGTCCTCTATTTTTCCCTGGTCCATTCGAGTGAATGACATGATTGGTGGTCCCTCTCTCCTATGTATAGATGCTGCAGTTTGGAGTCAGAAATATAGTAGGTGAGCGCGGAAATTGCCAATCGCACTGTGGCATGGTGTGTTGCTCGCTCACATTCGCGTTTCTCCTCTGCGTCCTCGGCGTCCTCTGCGGTTGATTCCAAGCCGCTGAGCAGGAAAAACCGCGGAGGACGCAGGGGACGCAGAGGACTGCTTGCTGGCAACACGCTAATACCCCACTACCTGTGATTGCGCGCTGAAGACTGTCTTGAGAGAATGAGCGCGGGTGGCCATCCAATGCCCCGTGAACTGTTAATCACGCATGCCTCTCAGCTTGTGACTCTGGCGGGACCTCTGCGTCCGCGCATCGGAGCCGAAATGCGCGAACTCGGGACCATTCGGGACGGCGCGTTGCTGGCTCGCGATGGCTTGATTGTGGCTGTGGGAGCCACTTCCGCGGTAGCGCCCCTGGCGGCGATGGATGCGTTGGAAATCGATGCGAGCAACCTGGTTGTAATGCCCGGCTTTGTCGACGCGCACACGCATCCGGTGTTTGCCGGAACGCGCGAGGACGAGTACGAGATGCGCGCGGCGGGAATGACCTATCAGCAGATCGCCGCAGCCGGCGGCGGCATACGTTCAACCGTCACAAAAACGCGCGCGGCTTCTGAAGACGAATTACTCGAGCTCGGAAAGATTCGCTGTGGCCGGCTGCTCGAGCACGGCACCACAACGATCGAAGCCAAGAGCGGCTACGGCTTAACGGTTGATGATGAGTTGAAAATTCTGCGCGTCATTCGGAGGCTGAATGATGAAACTCACCTCGAGTTGATACCGACATTTCTTGGCGCGCACGAGATTCCCGATGAGTATCTCCATCGGCGGGACGACTATATTCGGTTAATCATCGACGAGATGCTTCCGCGGGTCGCCGAAGACGGTCTCGCTCGCTACTGCGACGTCTTTTGCGAGTCGCACGTATTCAATGTCGAGGAGTCACGGCGCGTGCTTACGCGAGCGAAGGACCTCGGGATGGGCATTCGCCTTCACGCCGAGCAACTCAGCTCGAGCGGAGGCGCAAACCTGGCGGCTGAGCTTGGCGCGGACTCCGCCGATCATCTGGAGTGGGTCGATAAAGCCGGAATCGAAGCTCTTCGGCAATCAGGAGCGATCGCGATTCTGCTTCCGGGAGCAGTGTTCAATCTGGGCCTGAATCGTTACGCGCCTGCCCGCGAAATGATTGATGCAGGGTTGCCAATCGCGCTGGCGACTGATTTCAATCCGGGCAGTTCGCCAACGCCTTCAATGCAGATGATCCTTTCTATCGCCTGTACGCAGATGCGAATGACGCCTGCCGAGGCGGTCACTTCCGCGACCATCAACGCCGCGTGCAGCCTCGGCGTCGAAGCGCGGCTGGGCTCTCTCGAAACAGGTAAGCAGGCGGACATCGTTGTGCACGACTGTTCCGACTATCGACAAATACCCTATTTGTTTGGGGTCAATCACGCGGCCGTCGTGATCAAGTCAGGAAACGTGGTCCTCGACAGACGAGTCGAAGCATCGAGTGCACACCGATAGGAAAGGTGGTTTGAAAATGCGAAGTTTGTAGTCCGGCCTTTAGGCGGAAGTTAGTAATCAGCGTAAATGGAGATACAAACTTCCGCCTAAAGGCCGGACTACTAACTTTTCGCACAGTCTCAGGGGACGTGGTTTCCGCTTGAAAAGAGTTTGCGGCGTTGTTGGTCACTCGATATAATCGCGGCGCTGTACCGGCCCCGATCCCGCGCGACAAGAGAACGCAACCGACAATTGAAAGCGCTCAAGCACCGCGGCAACCGGAACCGGCATTTTTGGAAAGCGAGGGATGAAATATGTCTTACGAACAACCACAGGGTGGTTACGGAGCGCCGCCGGGCTGGGGAGCGACTCAGGGATATGCTGGAACGCCGCCGCAGCCTGTTTATGCGGGGATGGGCAAGAGGTTTCTTGCAGCGATCATCGATGGCTTCCTTATATCGCTGGGCGGCATACCCGGTTGGATTGTGATAATGATCTCAGCCGTAGGCGCGGTGTCAACGGCGGATGCGCGCGGCAACATAAGCAACGACGCCGCGGGCGCCATGATGGGCGGCATCTTTCTCGGCTACTTCTTACTTTTTATCGGCTCGGTGCTTGTGTGGCTTTTCCAGATTTACCTGCTGGGCAGGGACGGCGCAACGCTCGGAAAACGATGGCTGAAGATCAAGGTTGTCGATCAAACGGGACAGCCTCTCGGATTCGGCAAGGCGTTTTTGCGCGAGCTTGTTAAACAACTGCTCGGTGGCCTTTGCTTTCTCTTGTACCTCTGGCCGCTGTTCGACAATCAGAAACAGGGTCTTTGGGACAAGTTGTTCAACACTCATGTGTACGATGCGTGAAACAATGCGCCTGAAGTTCGGCGGCTCTCCTTTCGCGACCAGCTTTCCTTTCTTTTGTCGGCTTCGATGGCAAGAGGCGTAACCGGTGATATAATCCGGCTCGCTGTAGGCCCATAGCTCAAACCGCTGAAGCCAGTTCTTGGGTGTTTTCACAGCCGACGCACTAATCATTTTCTCGATCGGTCGCGGTCCGGGAACTTTAACCGGACCGCGTCGAGCACTTCGCACAGAACGAAGGACCCTGGAACCGCTGCGCGTTTGATAGCGATTCTGAGTCTCCTTTTTGTTCAAATCCACATAACCCGAAGGAGGGTGACTATGAAAAAGACTTTCTTCCTTGCAGTTTTCGTGCTTTGTGTGTCCGGCGTTCAGGCGGCCGCACAGACGACCGGGCCGCCCCAGGTCCTTCAAATCGTCCGTGAGGACATAAAAACCGGAATGATGGAACCTCACTCCAGAGAAGCAAACGCTACCGTTCGAATCTGGGCCAAGGCCAAGTCACCGCATCAGCGCCTGGCGATGGTCCCGATAGCAGGCAACGAGAATGAGGTTACTTACATTTGGCCGTTCCCTTCGTTCGCCGCCTATGAGAAGGCTCAGAAGGACCTGGACAAAATAGGCGAGACCTACAAGGCCGACTTCGATCGCACTCGTCACGCCGGCGAAGACTATCATTCGGCGCAGCGCGATATGCTGTGCAGGCTGCGCGCCGACTTGAGTTACAACCTTCCCGCCGGGGACCGAGCGAAGATGCGATTCATGCGAATGGAGACTATTCGCGTGAAACCCGGCCACATAGAGGAATTCGAGGAGGCGCGCAAGATTGTCACTGCTGCCCACGCAAAGGCGAAAGTCGACGAGCACATGGCGGTCTACCAGGTGGTCGGCGGCGCGCAAGCCGGGACCTATATTGTCCTGATCCCGTGGACGTCTTTGGACGATTCCAACTTGCTTCCGCACGGTAAGGCTTATCAAGACGCTCTCGGCGCTGACGGTGCGAAGAAAGTAGCGCGCGTAGCAAATGACGCCATACTGGTTGACGACATCAGCATCTACGCGTTGGATCCGCAACTGAGCTATGTATTACCGGCCACGGTCGCGTCGGATCCGGATTACTGGACGCTGAAACCGATGCCGGCTACGAGAGCTGCCGCGCCTAAGAAGAAAATGCCGGCGAAGGCTGACGAAAAGAAACAGTAAGCGAGTCAGATTGACTTTGGTCGGTGTCTTAATTTGGAGTGCGGCGGCAAGGTACTCCGCGACGCCGCTTTGGCTGATGATAAAATCGATAGGGAACGAAAGCGGCATCGCGGAGTACCTTGCTGCCGCACTCCAAATCAAACTAAGACACCCAACTTTGAACAGAAAAGGATGGAGGATCTTATGAAAAAGAGTTTGTTGGTTTTGTTTGCAGTGTGTGTGTTGGTTTCAACCGCGGTCCAATCGTCGGCGCAGCAGGCGCCTCCGACGGGGCCGCCCAAGGTGCTGTCGATGTTTCGCGAAGACATAAAGCCAGGTCGCGGCGCCGCTCATGAAAACGTCGAAACCGGGTATGTGCGCGCGATGCAAAGAGCGAAATATCCCGTTTACTATCTGGCGATGACTGCGGCGTTCGGTGGAACCGATGCGTGGTTCGTGACCGCCTACGATTCGTTCGCGGAGCTCCAGAAGGACCGCGACAATCAAAACAAGAACGCGCAACTGACCGCCGACACCGAAAGGATGGACGCGTTGGATGCGGAGTTTCGAACCGGCCAGCGAAGCATTGTCTGCGTTCTGAATGAAGAGCTGAGCTACGGCGGCGCGGTCGACATTTCGCAGATGCGCTTCTTCTCCATAACCACAGTGCGCGTACGGCCGGGCCACGATGAAGAATACAGGGAGGCGAGGAAGATTCTTGTCGACGCATTGAAGAAAGCGAAGTCCGATTCGCACACCGCCCTCTATTCGGTGGCAGCGGGGATGCCGGGCGGAACTTACATGATCTTCACGCCGAGGAAATCGCTTGCCGAACTGGACCCGAATCCGGCGATGGGTAAAGCCATCCAGGACGCTATGGGCGATGGCAATTCCAAGAAGCGGCAGAAACTGCTCGGGGAATCAGTCACCGGCACTGATACATCGATCTACGCCTTCAGCGCGAAGATGAGCTACGTGCCGAAGGAGTGGGCGAAGTCCGGCGATGGCTTCTGGGCTCCCAAGCCTTCGCCGAGACCTGTTGTGGCAAAGAAACCGGCGGCGGCTGAGAAGCCTGCAGAGAAGAAGGCGCAATAGGCCGGGCCAAGTGATATCGCTAGCGCAAGCAGCCGTGCGAATATTCGCACGGCGCTCCACCTTGGTAGTGGGGCATTAGCGTGTTGCCAGCAAGCAGTCCTCTGCGTCCTCGGCGTCCTCCGCGGTTTTTCCCGCTCAGTCGCTCGGAATCAACCGCAGAGGACGCCGAGGACGCAGAGGAGAAACGCGAATGTGAGGGAGCAACGCACTATCACCCCACTACTCCCACCTTTTGGAACTTTCCAGACCCTTCGCGTGAATCTAACATGTCAGCAGGCGCGCTGGCGGCTTCAAGATAAACGATGACTTTGCCGACAACTCCCAGTGATCCGGATCTGCTGCGGCAGATGATGGACGGAGATGAAGACGCCTTCACGCAGCTTTACCGGCGCCGACAGGCAGGTGTCTATAGGTTCGCGCTGCAGATGAGCGGATCACAGACGCTTGCCGAAGACGTAACCCAGGAAGTGTTCATTGTGCTGATGCGCGACGCCCGGCGGTACGATCCCGATAGAGGATCGCTGTCGGCTTACCTGTACGGGATCGCGAGGAATCACGTGCTAAGAAAACTAGAACAGGACCGCCCATATGTTCCGTTCATCGATCGATCAGCCGATGCGGAGGAGATTACTCCTCAGGCGATGATCGCTGAAGGCGATCCCTTAAGTGAGTTGACGCGGGGAGAAACGATCCAGGAGCTTCGTGATTTGATCCTGTCGATGCCGCCGCGCTACAGAGAGGTCGTCGTACTCTGCGATCTTCATGAGATGAGTTACGTCGAAGCGGCAGCGGTGATCGACTGCGCGGTTGGCACGGTTCGGTCGCGGCTTCATCGAGCGCGTGCTTTGCTGATCGACAAGTTGCGCGCCGCGCGCGATCGCAACGAGGGCGCGCAAGAAGTAAAACCGGCGAGGTGCTTTGCATGAAGTGCGATGGGTTTGAAGCAGTGATCAATGATTTGGCGAAAAGTGTAATCATGGATGCAGCAGTGCGCGACGAGGCTCTTTCGCACTCTGCGTCGTGCCCGCGTTGTGCGATGCGGCTTGCGGATGAACGCGAATTGACGGCCGGGCTCAAGGCGCTCGCGGTTGCTCAAGCGTCGGAGGCTCCGGCTCGCGTCGAAGCGTCGTTGCTTGCGGCTTTCAGAGAGCAGCACGCCGCTCTCCCGGTCTCGATAGAATCGCGCGGCAATCGTCGCTGGCTATACGTGGCGGCGGGCATTGCGGCGGTCGTAGCGATAGTCATGCTGATCTCGTTGACGATTTCGCGGACTCGCGTCTCTGATAAGGCGCAGAAAGCCGAGCAGGCGATCGTTACTCCGACAGCTCCCGATCTGCATCAGCAGCCGAACGCTAAGCCAATCGAGTCGCCGATCACGGTCGATCAAAAGCTGGCGGTTCGTAAGTCCTCGGCGATTGGAGCCGCCAGCGGTCGCGCCAGGAAACCGGCTGGAGGCAAACCTGAAGCGGAGCCTGCCGGCGACTCGAATGTCGAAGCGGAGATCGTTACGGATTTCTTTCCGTTGATCAACAGGGGCACTGGCCAACTCGACAGCGGACAGGTCGTGCGGGTCGAACTGCCGCGTTCGGCGCTGATGTCATTTGGACTACCGATGAATATGGATCGGGCGGATGAACGCATCAAGGCTGATGTGGTAGTTGGCAACGACGGACTGGCGCGCGCTATCCGGTTTGTCAGGTAAAGGTTTTTGCGGGCGATGCTCCGTGGCCGCCCTAAGTTTACTTCAAATTGAGGGAGAGGAAATTATGACAACTCACAAAAGAACGTTGGTTACTATGGTCTGCGCGATCGCAATCCTGAGCAACATCGCGGTGGTTGGCGCGCAAGACACCTCGAAGAAATTCAACCGCGAAGTTGTGACAACGCAAAACGGCGTCGTCACTGGCGAGCCCATGACGTTCGCTTACAGTCCCCAGGGGGACAACACCTTTGTGTTCGTCTCGTCTGAGATGAGCATCGACGGGAAAGTCGTAAAAGGCGCGCCTTACTCCGCGCAGGCGACGACCGAGATGGTCCAAACGCTCGCCGACGGTAACAGGATTGTTCGCCGAACCACGGCATCGGTCTACCGCGACGGCGAAGGCCGCACTCGCCGCGAGCAGACCCTCAACGCAGTGGGCGCTTACTCGTCGTCGGGTGATGCGCCGCAAACGATCTTCATCAACGATCCGGTTGGTCAGGTCAATTACATTCTCGATGCGAAGAACCATACCGCTCGCAAGATCGATCTCTCCGGCATGACAATGGTTCGGAAGAAGTTGACCGAGGGCGCGGCGGCAAACTCCGAACAGCATCAAAAGGAAATGGCGGAGCTGAAGGCTCATATTGCGCAGTCCGATGCAGCCAGGACTCAAGAGGCAGCCAACCCCGATCACCAAAAGGCAATTGCGGAGCTGAAGGCCCACATGGCGCACGCTGAAACAGCCGTGGTAGCCGGTGGTCCGGGCGCGGTGAGCTTTGAGCGGACCTTCACAACCAAGCTTGACGGGAAGAACTCCCGGAAGGAATCTCTTGGGAAGCAGACAATCGAGGGCGTCGAAGCCGAAGGCACTCGATCCATTACGACGATCGCGGCCGGCGACGTAGGTAACGAACTACCGATCAGCATCATCTCCGAGAGTTGGTATTCCGCGGAGTTGCAGACCGTTGTGATGAGCAAGCACAGCGACCCGCGCGTCGGTGAGAACACTTATCGTTTGACTAACATCAATCGCGGCGAGCCGGCTCACTCGCTGTTTGAGCTGCCTGCGGACTACACGGTCAAGGAAACCGAGCGATCCAATATGCGTTACAAGATCGAAAGCGACGTTCGAAGACCGGGCGTACAGAACTAGGATTAGAAGGTCCAGCACTACACTCATAAGGCGGAAGCGATTCGTGTCGCTCCGCCTTTTTTGTCGCTTCGATTGTTGACCGACGTCCCGCGCCGCTGGACGCATTGGGACGGACGAAAGTATAAGCATTAACCGACAGGCGGTATGAAGCGTGCGTTAGACTTTGCGAGCTTTGCGGTTCTTTGCGTCTTTGCGCGAAGAATTCTCAACGCAAAGGCGCAAAGAACCGCAAAGCCCGCAAAGTCTCAACGCACCCTCCCAGAGGTTAGTCATGGGTACAAACGGTGATTCTCTCATTCGCACTGAAACAACTGAAGACCATGGCCCTGTCCGGCTGGTTAACGAACTCGCTTTTGGCCAGCCCAATGAAGCCGATCTCGTCGACGCGCTTCGAGAGAATGCTCATCCGTGCATTTCGCTCGTCGCGCTCGTCGATGAGCAGGTTGTTGGGCACATCTTCTTCAGCCCGGTGTCCATTGAAACGGAATCCGGCGACTTCACTGCTATGGGGCTTGCGCCGATGGCTGTCTTGCCGGAACACCAGAATCAAGGAATCGGTTCACAGCTTGTTCGAGAGGGATTGAAAGCGTGCCGTCGCATTGGCGAGAACGTCGTCGTAGTGTTGGGGCATCCGAACTACTACCCGCGGTTTGGCTTCGTGCCCGCGGGTTTGAAGGGGCTTCGCTGCGAGTACGATGTCCCCGATGAAGTATTCATGGTGACGGAACTCACCGAAGGCGCATTGGCCGGACGCCGCGGGTTGGTCAAGTATCATCCTGAGTTTGCCAAAGTGTGATGCGATTTGCACAATGCGGTAGACCGTTACGCACGGCTCGATATATGCTGATGGAGCCTAAGGTGAAGATATGAGTCAACAGGTCACCATTCAAGTGAGCGAACAAGTTGTACGCCATGCGGAGACCGTGGCATCCCAGACGCAGCGCAGAATCGAGGACGTGTTGTCCGAATTGTTAGAATCGGTCGTGCATGAATTACCCGTTGACGCGCTAACAGACAGTGAAGTGCTCGAATTGACTCAGCTTCAACTCTCGGAAGATCAGCAGGCAGCACTGAGTGCGCTGCTCGATCGGAATCGAGAGAACAGCCTGGACGAACAAGACCGACGACACTTGGATGAGTTGATGCGCGTGTACGAACACGGTCTTCTGCGCAAGTCGCAGGCGCTTCGTGTAGCAGTGCGGCGGGGATTGCTCGAACCTCTACAGGCATGATTTCCAGCAACGTTCCTGATTCAGTCCGCGCTCGTGTTCGAGAGTCGGCGGGCGATCGCTGCGGCTACTGCTTGAGCCCGCAGCGGCTTGTGATGGGTAAGCTCGAAATCGAACACATCATTCCTCGAGTGCTGGGCGGCAGCGATGAAGAGGCCAACCTCTGGCTTTCCTGTGGCTTATGTAATCGCTACAAAGGATCTCAAACCCAAG
This sequence comes from Blastocatellia bacterium, assembly GCA_035607285.1. Lineage (GTDB taxonomy): Bacteria > Acidobacteriota > Blastocatellia > UBA7656 > UBA7656 > Onstottus_A. Next base: position 11,953 of record DATNBZ010000165.1, read on the forward strand.
GCATCGATCCTGCTAACACCTCGACGGTCGAACTCTTCAATCCCCGCATGCAGGTCTGGACTGATCATTTCCGCTGGAGTACAGATGGTTCGCACATCGTCGGCTTGACGGGCGTGGGCCACGGTCGAGGCGTTAAGGCTTAACAACGAATTGGCAGTCGAGGTTCGCCGGAATTGGGTGCTTGCAGGATGGCATCCTCCAGAAATGGTTGCTTAAAGAGATCACTTACTTCTCGCAACCGACGCCTTCGTTCGCTTAGTTTGCTCTTCCTGTTCTTCCCGTTGCTCCGCGATTCCTTCTCGCAATGCATCGAAAGCAGGTAAGCGCGCGACGCTCGGCATGCGTGACCCCGCGCCCCGAACCGAATACCAGATGATCTCGTTCATCACTCGATCGTCAGCCATATCCGCGTGCTCGAGATCCTGCTCGGAAGTGCGCTTCATCCAGTAAGCCTGGGTCGCATCAGTCGCGCGAGCCGGCGTAGTCAGGTTGTTTAACGCAACGTCGGGCAGTGCTGCTTTGTAAGGCCGAAGGTCGGGTTTGTCCTGGAAGATGTCGATCGGCGCCGCCGATGCGTCAAGCTGATTCATCGGCTGCATGCCAAGCAGAATCTCCATCGTGCGAATCAAACTGACCGTTGTGTGAAATTCGTGTATCAACGCGCCCGGCCGATTGTACGCGCTTATGACCAGAGCCGGCGCTCGATGGCAATCGACGTGATCGGGTCCATCCTGCGCGTCGTCTTCAACGACGAAGATCGCCGTGTCCCGCCAGTAAGGACTGTTCGCAACCGCCTCGACCAGATACCCAACCGCGAAGTCGTTCTCGGCGACATAGAACTGCGGAGTCGGGTAACCGGCAGCCAGCCCGTTGGTGTGATCGCTCGACAACCGCATCATCGAAAAATTAGGCAGGCGATCAGGCTTGCCGGCTTCGATGTCCGCCGCGTAACCGCGAAACTCCTCGAGCCATTCTCCAAGCCGCGACGTGCCTCGGAAGCGCGGGTCTTCGTTAGTCCTGGTTATGGCGATGTCCGTCCAGCGCGTCGCGTCCCTGGCCGCTCGATAAGTGTCCGGGGTCATAACATCGGGCGTGGTCAAGTCGAAGTTGCGGAACGTCGAGCTGCAGTGGCCCTCCAAAGATTTCTTTGTTGGAATCACCGAAACTGTCGGGCTGACGTCGGGATAGGTCCGCGGGCGATTTGAATTCATCGAGGCGACGCGCGCTTCGGAAATCGTGCCGACAAACTCGCCATAATTCCGATAGCTCAATCCCGCTCGCGCCGCGGCGTCCCACAGGTAGAGCGTCTCGGGCTCTGCCACGTCCCTGGCGCCGTTCAAGTAAGGAACATAACGTCGGAGGGCATTCGAGAAGTCCTCGGCGGTGATCGGAAGCGCAAACGCCGAAGGTTCGCCGGTTCGAGGGCCAAATTCAGGCAGATGATTAAAGCCCTCGAAGTCGTATGGCGTTCCTCTTGATGATCGTTGCCAGCGGTACGCCTTGTCGGTGTAGTCGCTCGAGAAGGCGGCGGTCGACCAGTTGTGACCCTCGGGGCTGGAGGCGGCGTTGACAAAGAATCGATCCAGCAGCCCAAAACGCAACGCAAGCGCGCGCTGGTTGGGAGTTATGTTCTGCGTCGCGGCGCCCTGGAACTTCGCAGCATCTCCCGCGCCGAAAATTGCGACTCGCGGATCGCCGTCGGCCGCGTGTCCATCGCCCGACGCCGCGACGTCGCCGAACAACTGATCGTAGGTCCGATTCTCTTTGATGATATAGATTACATGCTTGATCGGAGACGGCCCGGCGAAGAGTTTTGTCTTGATCGGGCCGATCACGCCGTCGTTACGCATCACCTGTTGCGTGTAAGCCGCAAGCGCGCGCTCGTCGGGTTCCGGAATCGCGCTGATGTTGCCCGAGATGAGCGACAAGCCAGGCTGTCCGGGCCGGCCGATGTCCGCCGGGAAGCGGTCGTTGGGCAGGTTGGGAACCATTCCCGAGTTATCGACCACGAGCGATGAGTTTTGGAAACCGGTTCCTTTGCCGTTGCCGACGAAGATCGTTCCTCCGATCACCGCGAGCGCCGATGGATACTGGCCAGTCGGAATAAAGCCGCGCACCTTGCTGCGATCCGCCGCACCGTTACGGTTCTCGCGTTCCCGTTCGACTCTTTCGTTTTTTTCCGGGCGAGCGGCGTCGATGCCGCGCGCTTTGCTCGAGAGCGAAACCACGGCGATGGCGTTGGCGTGTGCGTTTGCCACGTACAGCGTCGACTCATCGGCGCTGAGCGCCAGGCTCTCGGGGCTTCCACCGATGAGCGCATTTTCAGTAAGCCTTACGTTGATGCGCTCGATCTCACGGTCCGCTTCCGTATCGATAACCGAAACGCTGTCGGCGTCGGAGTTCACGACGAAGAGGCGAGTCCCGCTCGAATTCAGCTTCATCGCGGTCGGATGGCGTTCTACCGGGATGTCCGCCAAGGGATGATCCGGTTTGCTCGGATCAATCACGGCGATCGATGCATCCGCCCAACGAGAAACATAGATCTTCGACGTCTCGGCCGAGCCTTTGAGAGAAAGCGCTACGACTCCGTACGGCGAACTGAATTGAGCGGAGCCCGATCGGCGCAGGTCTACGCGAGTGAGCTTGCGAGTGTTGCGGACATTACTGATTATCCCGAGGCTGTCGCCGAGATAGTTGGCTGCGTAAAGCGTGTCGCCGTCTTTACTAATAGCAAGGCCGGCGGGATAGACGGGCGCCCGGTTGCCATTGTAACGCGGCGAATTCGCTGCAGTAGTGAACCCGGTGACGTCGATAAACGGCGCTTCAACCGTGGCGCCGGGACCGCGTGACGCGGGCGAGATTGGAGTCGCGGCGCCCGTGCGAAATCGGAAGACCCAGATTCTGTTTTCAAATCCGCCCGAAGCGTAAAGCGCGAATGCTCCGTCAGGCTCGGCTGCGGGCCCAAAGACTACTCCGATATTCACGCTCTGGGGTGTCGGGAAGTAGACGTTCTGAATAACAACCGGCGCGGGGCGCGCATTCAGATCAATGACCGCGAGCGATTGCTGCGCCCTGTTCGTCGTCGAGCTGAATTGAACTCCGAAGCCGCTGTTGACCGCTATGAGGTAGCGCCCAAGCCCGCTGGGCCCCGTCTTGTCCGGGCTGCGCACGAGATCGACGGGCAGCGCGCCGGCGGCAGGCTGTTGTGTGGTAGCATCCATTACCAACGAACCGGCCGGGCTGATGGGCCGTCCTTCGGACGCAAAACGATTCTGCGTCTCAACATCGGCCGCGGACCGCCGCAGGTCGATAGCCGCCATCAGTATTACAAGCATTCCCAGAGACGCGGCGAAAGAAGGGTAACGCCAACGCGTGGTGTTCATAGGAAAATCTCCTGACGAGCACTAAGGTGTGATTAAAACCGGGACTGGCAACGGATAACGACCAAATAGTAACGAATTCATTCGTTGGGATTCTCAGAAACGAATAAATTCGTTACTACGTGGGAAGTCCGGCCTTAATCACACCCCGAGCACTAAGTGAATCGGAAAGCACACGACTGCGCTTCGAGCTACCTTCTGAACAACAACGATACGGCCATCGCGAGGCCGATCACGATCACTGCTCGGCGAACAAACTGACGGCCCAGCCTGCGCGCGAGTCCGGCGCCACCGTAGCCGCCGGCGATCGCTCCGACGGCCATCACCAGCGCGTAAGACCACTCGACTCGGCCGGAAGCGATGAAGTAAGCAGCCGCAACAATGTTGATACACACCGCGAAAAAATTCTTCAGGCCGTTCATCTGATGGATGTCCGTCAGCCCCAGCATCCCGAGCGCTGCCAGCATCAGGATACCGATGCCGGCGCCGAAGTAGCCCCCGTAGATCGCTACGAAGAACTGAAACGCGATCGCGCCCGCCCACCACGCGCGGCCCCTCGCCTGAATTGTGCTTCCTTGTTCAGAATCCCGCCGAGGATTATTGGCGCGCAGTCTTCGCATCAACGGCTCGCCGGCGGCAAAGAGAATCGTGGCGAACAGGATCAAATAAGGCACGATCGAAGCGAAGACGGGCGATGGTGTGAGCAAAAGCAATCGCGCGCCGATCAGTCCTCCGACGACCGAAGGCGCCCCTAGCAGGAGCATCCACCGCCGGCTGTCCCCTAACTCGCGCCGGAAGCCTACCATCGCCCCCAGTGAGCCGGGCCACAGCGCCACGGTGCTTGTGACGTTGGCTTGAATCGGATCGATGCCGAGCCACACCAATGTGGGAAACGTGACGAGAGTGCCGCCGCCCGCAACAGAGTTCATCATTCCGGCGGCGAAGGCGGCTAAGAAAACGAGAGGGATTTGCCAGACGGCCACCGCGACAGACTAGCATGAAATCGAGGAGAGGACGCAGCGCAACAGGTAATCTGATTATCTGATTCTTTGCGTGCTTTGCGGACCTTTGCGTCTTTGCGCGAAACTGCCCTGTGTGTGCTGTCGCTTCGAAAGATTGAAAGCTCTAACCAGGAAAGCCGCCATCTGAGCGCGCGTCACCGAATCATTCGGGCAGTAATTTCTATTACTACAACCGAGCGTGACCCCCCTCAGCCCACTCGCGCAGGAACTTTGTTCGTGTGTAAACCACTCGAAAGCCCACGCGCTCGACGTTGCGCTGTGAGCCGCTGCCGGGCGCTGTAGCCACCATCGCCAGATCGCAGCCCGACTCGGCGGCGTGCGCAAGTCGCGCAAGCAGCAAGGCTCTCTGCACGCCTCGATTGCGAAACTCAGGAAGTGTGCCCGTTCCGCCAAACGACGCCACGCCCTGGTGAATCGACATCATGCCGCCGCCCGCCGGAACGCCGTCTACCTCGGCCACAAAGAAAAACGCTCCCGCGGCGAAGAAGCAGCTCTTGAAGATGTTGAGGAATTCGGGAGGGAACTCTGCGTTCTCAAAGAAGCTCTTCATGACGAGGAGTGAATAACTCTCGGCTTCGTCATCCGCCGGCTTGCGCACGAGAACTTTGCTCGCCGTGTCCGGCCACGACAGTGAGTCTTCGTCTGTAAGATGGCGTACAAGGACATTCGAGTATTCGATTGGCCGATAATTTCGTTCGTTCAAGAGCGTCAGCAGGGAAGGATCGGCCAGCGGACATGTCTCGATGTTGACAGGCGATTTGTGGCCTCGATAGAAGTTTTCCATGGCGGCGAGGTCCGCTTCGGTAACCGGGCCGTTCAAACCCAGACCAAAGGCTTGCGTCAAAGGGGAATCGATTCCGCCAAATCCAGCGTGACCGCCAGCCACGGGAAGAAACACCTCGCCGCTGAAGGAATTGAAGCGAGCCCACGAGCGGGCGAACTCGACGCCCGCAAGCGCATCAGTCGTCTCGAGGCGCCGGGCAAGTTCAAGATCAGCAAATTGCATTTCGTATCAAGTTCAGAGTTCAGAGTTAGAGTTCAGAGTTCAGGCTTTAGCCTGCTTTCGCCTGAGAACTGACTATCTAATCCGATCGAGCGTGTGCGCTTCTGTCGCTGCGGCAGGCTCATTGCCGACCGCTCGCGCGTGTTCGTCGATCAATTGCGTCATCATCGCCTCGCGTCGGTCATAAAGCCGCTTGAGCGTGCGAGCCTTGTGACGCGCAAGAGCGTAAGCGGTGATGATCGGCAGCCCGATCGTCGAGTCCACATAACACACGACGGCGTCCGGTAAGCGATCCGGATCGATCTTGCCCCAGCTCACTGCTTCGCTCGGAGTCGCGCCCGATAAGCCGCCGGTGTCCGGCCGCGCGTCGGTCACCTGAAGAAAATAATCGTGACCCTTTTCTTCGATCTTGAGGACCTCCTGGATCTGAGGTTCGGTCTGAAGAAGAAAGTTTTTCGGGCTGCCTCCTCCGAAGATCAAGACCGCCGATTTGCCGCCGCTTCGTTTCGCATCGAGAACGATTGCGGCGGTTTCATTTACGTCGGCGTTCACGTCAAAGCGCAGTTTGTTTCCGGTGAGAGCCTTGGCTGCGACGTTCATGCCTATCGAACTGTCGCCCGGCGACGAGGTGTAAATCGGGACCGCCGCATCGTGCGCGGCTGCGAGCAAGCTCTTCCCCCTGATGCCCAGCACTCGTTCTCGTTCGGCTACATAGCGGCCGCAAAGATAGTGAAACTCGGCGGTGGACATGTCTCGCTGGAATTCGGGCCCCTCGATCACCTTGCGATAGAACTCATCGGTTGAGAGTAAGACATCATACTCGAAGAATATGTCGTAGATCCTAACCACGCCTTCTTCCCTGAGAGTAACGTCCGAGGTTTGGGCGTTGCCTCGATGCATCTTCAGGCCGATTCCGAAATGCGTGTCGTGATAGATATTCGCGCCGGTCGAAACGATCCAATCGACGAAGCCATTTTCAATCAACGGTATGATTGCTGACATTCCCAGACCTGCTGGGGTGAGCGCGCCAGTGAGACTCATACCGATCGTCACGTCTTCGTCGAGCATCTTCTCGACGAAGAGCTGGCAGGCTTCACGAAGGCGCGCCGCGTTGTAAGCGAGGAAGGCCGACTCGACGAGATCTGCGACCGTCATTGATCCCGTCACAGGCTGCGGATCGATCGCGGTCCCGCCAAGAAAGTTATGTCCTTTTCCCATCTTCTCCTCTTGCGATGCAGATCGGGCGACGAATCTGAATTAGCTATCTAGGTTAATGTTTGATTGAACCCAATGCAATCGGCTGGCGGCTTTGCAGGCTTCTTTGCGAGCTTTGCGGTCCTTTGCGCCTTTGCGTTGAGTATTGGTCTTCTTCGTTCAGAATACTCAACGCAAAGCTCGCAAAGGACCGCAAAGCTCGCAAAGGACCGCAAAGCTCGCAGAGAACCGCAAAACGCAGAGCTAGTTCCTGCTTACTTTTCCCATCGTCTGATCCAGAAACCCATTCACCGCGGGCACCGCGATTTCGATCGGAGGCGTGTGGCCCCCCTCGTACACGATTATTTGCTTTGGCTCACTGAGAAGCTTGAAGAGCGGTTCGGCGAGCAGCTTGAAGGGATGGGCTTCGTCGTACCGGCCATTCAGCATCAGCTTCGGCGCGCGAATGTGCCCCGCAAAGTTCGAGAACGTCACCTCAGGCAGAGCGTCCGGCCTGACTTGTCGCATTCCCCCCGAGAGCAACACGACCGAGCGGTAGCGCGGCTCGACTGCGCTGAAGAACAGGCCCTCGTTCGCGCCCGCGCTGTAGCCAAAGAAAGCTACGCGGCTGCTGTCGATGTCACCTCGCGTCTGAAGGTAATCGAACCCGCGACTTAGATCGGTAGCGTCGCTGACCAATATCTCGCGTCGCTTGACCGATGCAGAACTTGGCCAGACATCAGCGTTCGGTTTGCGCTCTTTGAAGTGACTGAAGACAACCGCGAAGACTGCGCGGCCGGAACGAATGAACGGCGGCAGCAACATCTCGATTGCTTCCGGCATTGTAGCGTAGCATCCATAGACATCACCCGCTGGAACGAAGTTGAGCACCTGGAAAGGCGAGGCCGTGTTTTTCGGTAGATAAAGATAAGCGAGCGCGCGATCGTCTCCGCTGCCGAGGAAAGAAATTTTTTCGCGGCGCCACTCATCGGTTTCGGTTGTCTCCAGGACCTGGGCGTCCAGGGCTGTCTTGTCGTATCGGTAGTGACTGAGCAACATCTTGAAGGTCGCTTCGCTTGAAGATGAAAAGACCGGAACCTGGCCGGCGGTGTCGATATACATTGCGCCCTGGTCGGAGGTCGTCGAATCAGCGGTGACTACACATCGAAAACCCAGCTTGCTAGAGTTTTCGAATGCCGGAAATTCGCCGACGTATGCAAACATGTATGAAAGATCATCCCAGCTTGCGCCGGCAGTAATAAACCCGTGACTCGTTTCGTTCGCGCACCACTCCGACGCGTTGCCGGCCATGTCGTAACACCCGAATGGGCTCATACCAAACTCAAAGCTCCCGACGGGGGTTGTGCCGCCGCTCTTGAAGTTCGCCCTCGTATCAACCGTGCTTGTTACGTCGATCGGACCCCACGGCATGACGTAGCCCGAGGAATAGGTGAACTGCCCGTTTCGCGCGGCCTTTTCCCATTGGAATATTGTTGGAAGCTTCTTGCCGCGAAACTCGGCATAAGCTGCTGCTTCGTACCACGTGATATCGGTCACCGGGTGATCGGCTTTACCGTCGGGGTAGCTTTGGCCTGACCAGTTGCGTGGTCCGGGCAATCCAGTTCGATCACGAAACCCGGACAGGGCTTCCTCCCACGAAAGCGGCTGGCCGTTCTTCGAGAAGGCGTGCTTCCAATATTGCTTTTTCTGATATCCGCCCGCGATGACGAACTCTTTGTATTCGCGGTTTGTGACTTCGTACCGGTCGATGAAGTAATCGGCGAGATTAGCGCCTTCCGATGTTGGCTTCTGCCAGCACACCAGGTTGTAACGGCCTCCGGGAACAAAGGTCATGCGATCCGGAAGGTTGCCGGATTCGATCATCTTAACCTGAACGACAGTCGGCTCATCGGGCGGCGTCATGGTCGTTCCGTAGCGACTCATCTTGCCTGAGATCGTCCTTTGAAAGGGGGCATAGCCGTCCTTCTCGATGTAGACCACGTATTCACCGCGCGCGGTTCTAAGTTCGTGAATCGGAGTCGACCCAATGAGCTGTCTCTTCGCGTCTTGTGAAAATCTTTTGATGTAGACTTTTGCTCCGGGCGGCTCTGTCGTCACTGTGATGTTGTCCGAGATGGTCGGCATCAGCCTGGCGATTGTTGGGTCGTCGGGCACGTACTTCGATGCCCTCTCCGCAAGGTCGTATGCTTCGAAATGCTTTTGCTCGGCAGCGAGTTGTTCAATGCGGGGAAGCTGCTCTCTCGCCCACTTGAGATTCGCGTTGCGAACGAAAAACCAAATTGCAGCCGTGGCAATGAGCGCTGCGATCACAACCCCGGCATTCATCCGGCGCCTCGTTAACCGCGCCGGACCTTGACGACCGTCGAACGGTTGGCGCGCAACTGCCGGCGATTGGGCGACTCCGGCGTTCGCCGCGATTCTATTCAGATCGGCCAGCATTTCGGAGATCGTCTGGTAGCGGTCCGCCGGTTCTTTCGCGAGCGCCCGGTCGATCACCGACGCGAGATCCGCCGGTATCTTTCGGTTCAACTCGCCGACCGGTGTGTGCGGAGTATTGATGACAGCGTTCATCGTCTCCGCTTGAGACCGCGCCTTGAACGGGACACGACCGGACGTCATTTCATACAGCACAACGCCGAAAGAAAAGATGTCACTGCGCCGATCGGCCGGCTCGCCGCGAGCTTGCTCGGGCGACATATAAGCCGGAGTCCCGAGCTGCGCTCCCTGTCGAGTCAACTCACTTTCGTCAGCTTCATTATCACGGTTGGCATAGGCCAGCGATTTGGCGAGTCCGAAGTCAAGTATCTTTACCTGACCTTTGTTAGTGACGATGATGTTGCCCGGTTTGATGTCACGATGAATAACGTGTTGCTCGTGCGCCGCCGCGACCGCGTCCGCAATCTGGACGGCGATGGAAAGAGTCACCCGTGGTTCCAGCGGCTTGCCCGCGATGAACTGCTTGAGGGTCTTTCCCTCGGCGTATTGCATCACTATGAAGTCGAGTCCCTCCACCTGGTTGACTTCGTAGATCGTGCAGATGTTCGGATGGTCCAGAGACGAGGCCAGGCGAGCCTCGCGCAGAAACCTCCTGAGACCGAGCTCGTTCGTCGTCAGTTCCTCGGAGAGGAATTTCAAAACGACCGTTCGCTTCAACCGCGTGTCTTCGGCAAGGTAGACCACGCCTCCGCCGCCTTGTCCAAGCTTGCTTTGGATTCGATAGTTCAGCGCGGCGACGAGTTCTTCGGGCCTCGGCGTTCTTGATTGCTGGTCCGACGACGAGGTGACCTCCGCAATGAAGCGATAGCCTCGTTTTGGAATCGTCTCGATGTAGCGCGGGGCGCCTGCGTCATCGCCGGTAGCGCGGCGGATCTCCTTGATCGCCCGCGTAAGCGCGTTGTCGGTGACGAACGCCTGTTTCCAGACTTGCTCGAACAGTTCCTGTTTCTCGAGCACGCGGCCGCGGTTCTCGATGAGGAAGATCAGCAGGTCGAATATTCTAGGCTCCAGTGTCCGGGATTTGCCGTTTTTCAAGACCCGAAAGTTCCGGCGGTCGACGACAACATCATCGAAACGGTAACGGAATGGGGTATGGTTCTCACGCGGAGCCACAGCTAACCACCTTATATTTCGCTGCTTATCGGGAAACAGGAAAAGATCACAGATTCAACAGGCCTTCATCATTACCCGGAAAACGATACCGATTATAGTCCCGACCCGTGAGGCAGCAAAGCCCACAAATTTCAGAAGACGAAAGGGAGAACGACAATGAAATCACGAAGAATCTTTTCAATCCTGGTCCTGATCGGATTGGTGATCATCTCTATGACGGCTGCGCAGGCACAGAACAATGGGGCCGCCGAATTGAAGAAACGTATCTTCGCGCAGATTGCTTCAGGGGCGCGCTCGCAAGCGGCTCAAACGAACATGGCGGTACAATCTCACTCCGTCGATGCGGCGGCAGACGGGCACGTCGGCATCCTCGCCGGTTACCCAAAGAAGAACGCGCTGGTCGGCACCTGGAACGTTGTCTTGACGTTCGGCGACGGTAGTGAAGTGCGATCGACCCTGCAAATTCTGCCGGGAGGAAAGGACGGCGAGGGATCAGCGGTGCACGCATCCGAGTTCTCGCTGGCGCCGCCCAGTCCGACCCTGCCTGAGCAAGGCTCGTGGGAGTTCGTCGGGGGCACCCTGTTCAACGCTTCGTATTACGGATATTCGTTTGACGAGCAACTCGCGCCCTTCGGCAAGATAGGGTTTCGTCATGCCATCACGATTGGTGGAACCCAGGAAAGCTTTACAGGCAACGCCGTGTTTGAAGTGATCGACCTCAACGGGCAGATCCTCTTCACTGACACCTGTCAAACCCGCGGCGTTCGTCAGCACCCTGTCGCGCCTTAACCGACGTCAACCGGGTCGTTGTGCCGGGTAGTTGGTGAACCGTCACCGAATTCTATTACGCAAAGCTCGCTAAGGACCGCAAAGCTCGCAATGAGGTTCAAGTATTGAAATAAGGTTTAAGAGCTTCGATTATCTCGGCAGGAACCGGGACGGACTCGAACGTAGAGCGACTGACGCAGGCGAGAACGACGTGGCCTTCCGCTACAAGGTCGTTCTCGCCTTTCTTGTTTACTTCAAACTTGAGAGTGAACGACTTGTTGCCGAACCGGCCAACGTATGATGAGACCTCGATCAAATCATCGAGCACGAGCGGCTTGTGAAAGTCGAAATGGATCTGCACTCGCGGAAGCCAAATGTCGAACCCGTCAAAGACCTTCGAGTAAGGAAGTCCAACAGACCGAAAAAGCTCGGTCTCCGCGATTTCGAAGAACCTCAAAAACTGACCGTAGTAGATGATGCCGGCGCGATCGACGTCCGACCACCTGACGTGCTCCTGAATTGTGAATCGATTCGCCATGCGTGTCTCTTTTGCGAGCTTTGCGGTCCTTTGCGAGCTTTGCGCGAAAAGATGCGCTCTTGCTCGGGAGTTATTTTAACGCAAAGCTCGCAAAGGACCGCAAAGCTCGCAACGTAATACGTCGGGTCTACTCGATATCGTAAGTTTCAAGGCTGACGGTCTCGTACAGCGCCGGGGCCTCGCGTTTGGATGGAGGCCTCGCCGGGACCTTCATGACGCGTATCGTAGTTTCGCGGCCTCGCCCGCGGATTGAGATCAGATCAGCCTCTCGAATTTCGTGGGCGCTCTTGGCTCGCAAGCCGTTGACTTTCACGGCGCCGGCCTCACACATCTCCTGAGCCAGTGTGCGCCGCGAAGCGAGTCGCGAGAGCTTGAGGAAAATATCGAGGCGCATAGCGGGAGGAGAGAGGGAGCGACGATGCGGCGGGCGCCACGTCGCCCCGTCGGAATGTCTCCCCGTCAGTTGTTCTTGTCCGCCTTTTCGGGTTTTGCCTGAGCGGTGACGTATCCCTTGGTGATTTCGACGAAGCTCTCTTCGCGAAGCTTCTTGAGGTACTTTTTCCGAGCCTCTTCGGCGCGTTCCATCGTAGCGGCGCGGCCGATCACGTTCTGAACCTCGGGGCTTTCAAACGGAAGCACCGTTGCGGGCTTGCGTTCGTCCAGGCGAACTATCAGAAACCCATCCTGCTGTCTTATGGGCTCGGTAAATTCTCCCGGCTTGATGGTCGAGATCGCGGCGGAGATGTCTTTGTTCAGCTCGCCCTGCTTGAAGCTCCCGACCTTTCCCTTTTGAGCGCGCGTCGCCCGGCTGACGGGTGAGTTCTCCTGAACGGCGTCCTCGAAGTTCTTACCCGCGCGAAGCTCAGCTACCAGGCGCCTGGCTCGTTGGCTGACTTCGTCGGCGGTGTGTCCTTCAAGCGGCAGGAAGATTTCTGAAATGGTCTCCTCACCCTGGGTTGTGAACTCGGGCTTGTGGTCGTTGTAGAACTTCAGTCTGTCCTTGTCATTCAGACGTTGATAGATCGGCGCCAGCACTTCGCGTTGGATGACGATTTGCTGCTGAAGCTTCTTTCGTATCGACTGCCGAAAGGTTTCCGGATCGATGCCTTGCTTCTTCAACTCGTTTTCCAAAGCCAGGACATTCGGCATGCCATTATCTTTCGCGACCTGAGCCATCTGCTGATTGACTTCGGGTTCGACGTCAAGGTTCAGCTCCTTGGCTTTTTGTTCGACAAGCAGATCGTCGATCATGAAATCGAGCACCGATGATTTCAGCTTCTCGTATTCTGCGTTTACTTCTGCCTCGGACTTGCCCTGCATCTGCCTGGTCAGCTCTTCTCTGAAATCGCGCAATGCATTCATGTAGTCAAGGTGCGTAATTATGTCGTTATTGACGCGGGCGACGATTTGGTTGACCAGCTCGGGTTCTTGCGCGCGAGCCGGCCCGGCAAGCCCTAAGACCACGCCGATAGCAAGAATCAAAATAATAAACTTCATGCAGCACATCCTCTCTGTCTTTGTTAACGATGAACGCTGAATGCTGAACGACGAATAACCCCGAAGTTGCACAAGTTCCTCGTTCATCATTCAGCGTTCATCGCTTTGTTTGTTCAATTATGCCTTAGCGTTCCGGTGTATGTGAAGCCCAGCGCCGAATCGTCGATCTTGATGATCGCCGCGCTGGTAAGGCGGTCCAGCGCGGTATCGACCGCCTGCTGGTTCTTTCGAGCGATCAGCTCCTCGGTCAACTGCGCGCGGCGGTCGTCGAGTTGCGAACGCCGCTCTTCCATGGCGTGAGGCTGGGTCCGCTGCTCGAGCTTGAAGATGTGAAAGCCGTAGTTTGATTCGATCACCGGGCTTACATCGCCGGGACGAAGCTGTTGGACGGCTTTTCCCAAAACGTCCGGCAACTGACCCTCGGTGTAATGGGTGAGCCCGCTTTGGGACGAGTTGGGCGCGTCGGAATGAAGCTTGGCAACCGAGGCGAAGTCCCTGCGGCCTTCAGTGACTTCGCGGCGAAGCTTATCGGCTTCCTCGCGCGACTGCACACGAATCTCACGGACCAGAAACCCGGGACGGTCGGTCAAACGCGATTGATTCTTCTCTATGTACTGCTGGACTTCTTCGGGCGAAACTCGCACGTCCTTGAGCGCGATCTGGCGGTAATATTTTTCGACCAGCAAATCGCGCGCAAGCTCTTCGCGAGTCGCCGCGGTTGCGACCGTTGATTTCATCTGGGGATTGTCCTGCGCCGTCTGTTCCATCTCCGCGGAGCCGACGGTGATCCCCAACCGCGCGGCTTCCTCGAGCACCAAACGGCGTTTGATGTAATCGTCCAGCATCTGACTCCGGATTGAGTCGGAGAGTGCGGCAGTGTCGAATTCGCCCATCTTCAATTCGAGAAAGCGCTCGAACTCATCGCGATGAACTTCATGAGCGTTGAGGTTTGCGATGACCGGGGAGTTATCGCTCTTGGTTCGGCACGCGACTCCCATGCCGGCAATCAAGAGTATTGAGATGCATGCTACGTGTGAGCTGCTTTGCCCAAAAAGTCGATGAAAAGTAACCATCGGAAACATCGATTCGGACTTATGTGGGCAAACTGTGGTTTCGCCCAAAAGTCTTTTAACGGATTGCTACCAAGAGGTTCACTACTAGCACTGCGAAGTGAATGGTAGACATTAAAGCCGTCGACGACGAAGGCTATTCTATTCATAAAAACGAACCCCCCGGATCGTAACCCGAGGGGGCCTGATGAGCTTTACTCACCAGGGATGAGATCGAAATGGCGAGTTGATATTTCAACTCTGGGATAACATAAGACACTTTGATAAGAAACACAAGTTCACTCGATTTTCGGTAGTGGGGTATCAGCGTGTTGCCAGCAAGCAGTCCTCTGCGTCCCCTGCGTCCTCCGCGGTTTTTCCTGCTCAGTGGCTCGGAATCAACCGCAGAGGACGCCGAGGACGCAGAGGAGAAACGCGAATGTGAGTGAGCAACACACTATCACCCCACTACCTGATTTTTGGCAGTGTCTAAGTTTGAGTTGGGAAGAAAAAAGGCCGGCTAAGTCCGGCTGCCTTAGTCGGGCCCTCGTTATGAAATAAACTTGCAAAAAATGAAAGCGGCCTATTTGTTCCTGTCGTTTTATAGTGGTGCTCTCCGAAAACTTGAAACCATTTCGCCTCGACTGACACTAACCCCTCTACGAAGATTTTCGTTGACACTACGAAGTTCTTCGTAGTAGGATGGCGCCCTGATAAAGTCAGGCCAAAACCTGACAACGCTCAGGAGGGTTGAATGACCGTTTCCAAGAAGGGGCCGCCCCGGCCAACCGATGCTGAACTTGGGATCCTGAGGGTGCTGTGGCAGCGCGGCCCGAGCACTGTTCGCGACGTCCAGGAGGCTCTCAACGAAGCCCGGCCAACCGGCTACACCACCGTGCTCAAGACGCTTCAGATCATGACCGAGAAAGGCCTGGTCCGCAGGGACGAACAACAGCGCGCGCACGTCTATGAGGCCCAATACGCTCAGCATCAGACCCAGCGCCAAATGGTCGGCGATCTGCTCAATCGCGTCTTTGACGGCTCGGCTTCGAACCTCCTGATGCACGCGCTTGCGACCAAGAAGGGAACCTCGGCGGAGGAGCTCTCCCAGATCCGCGAAATCCTGGATGACTTTGAAGCTGAGTCTAAGAGAGGCTCAAAATGAACGCGATCGAGACGCTGCTTGATCAGCCCATCTTTCAAGCGCTCGGCTGGACCTTGATCCACTTTATCTGGCAAGGCGCGCTGATTGCCCTCCTCTATCTAAGTGTGAGCGTGCTCCTTCGACGGTGGGCGGCAAATGTTCGATACGCCGCCGCCTGCGGAGCTATGCTGCTGATGCTGATCGCTCCGGCGGTTACGATGTTGTCGATCGACTACTCTTCAGACCGCGCGCCGGCGACTGAGCTTGCGCTGGAACTACCACAGAGCGATCAAGTACTCGCAGCGACTGCCCCGCTTCCCATCGATGACCTGGCGCCGGCGAGCCAACCCGAGATCGAAGCCGGTCCCGCGCCACAACAAACGTCCATCAGGCAATGGGCCGGGGAGCGCCTCCCTCGGACGATCCCCTGGCTGTTGGCTCTGTGGTTCGCAGGAGTCTTGTGTTTGTCGCTGAGGTTCGCCGGCGGGCTGATGATGGTCCACCGTCTCAAGCGAACCGAAACCAGTTCGAGCGTTCAGCTCTGGCAGGAAAAACTTGTTTCGCTGTCTCATCGCCTTCGTGTCTCGCGCCCGGTTCGAGTGTGCGAATCGGCGCTGGTTGAAGTGCCGACGGTCATCGGCTGGCTGCGGCCAGTGATCCTCTTGCCTGCAAGCGCGCTTACTGGATTGAGTCCTGAACAATTGGAAGCACTGCTTGCCCATGAGCTTGCGCACATACGGCGATACGACTATCTCGTCAATCTTGTGCAGACGAGCATTGAAACTCTGTTTTTCTATCACCCCGCGGTATGGTGGGTTTCGGCGCAAGCAAGACAAGAGCGCGAGCATTGCTGCGATGATCTGGCGGTCGCCGCGTGCGGTGACGTGTTGACTTATGCGCGCGCGCTAACCACGCTCGAGCATCTTCGCGGATCCGAGGCTCAACTCGCGGTGGCCGCGAGCGGCGGTTCGCTGCTCGTTCGGATTCAAAGGCTGCTCCGGCGCGGCGCACCTGCACATTATGGATTCGAGAGCGGGCTCGCCGGTTTGATCGCGCTCGGGACGGTGTTCATCCTTCTGGCGGGCGCCCAGACCGCGCTCCTTTCGCGCAACGCGAAAGCCGCCCCAAATAAAGAAGCAAAGAAAGAAGCAAGTAAAGAAGCAGGTAAAGAAGCAAAGGACGCAATTGCATTGACGATGACTGATGGTGCGTCCGGCTCCGCGTATCAAACTGCTCAACAGGCCGATGCCCGATCCGTCGAGCATCCTGCCGTCGATCGAGCGGCAACCCCATCGAGTTTGCTTGTTGAAGAAGCAGTCATTCAAGATCCGAGCAGTTCAGCGGCGGTTGGACCGCAATCGCAGAATGACAGGCCCGGCGATTCACGCGATTTGAGTTCGGAGATCGCCGCGGCTTTGCAGACCAGTTTGAACGACGACTTGAAGATGACCCTCAAGGTCAACGGCATCACGCCTGAGTTCATTCGCGAGATGACGACCGTGGTAACGACCAGGTTGACCGTCGATCGCATCGTCGCCATGAGAATCCACGGAGTCACCCGGGCGTTTGCCGAAGAACTCAAGGCGCAGGGCTTCGCAAACCTGACCGCCGATCAGCTCATCGCCTTCCGAATTCACGGCGTCACTTCGCAATTCGTCAGTGAGCTCAGGAATGTCGGCTGCGGCGCCCTGACGCCGGACACGTTGGTGGCCTTCAGAATTCACGGCGTCACTCCCGCGTTCGTACAACAGTTGAGGGACGTCGGCTTGGAGAATTTATCCGGAGATCAGCTAAAGACTTTGGCTATTCACGGCGTAACCCCGCTGTTCGTTCAGACGATGAAATCCTTCATACCGGGCAAGCTTATGGTCAACGATCTGCTCGGGCTGAGTATTCACGGAGTCACGCCCGACATGATCAAAGCGCTCGAGATCATGGGCTACGCAAACCTGTCGGCGAGTCAATTGATGGCCCTCAGAATCCATGGAGTGACACCGGCATTCATTCGTTCGATCCAGGAAACCGGCTTCGATCGCATAACCCTCGAACAACTTTCGGAACTGAGAATATCCGGAGTAACCCGGGAGTTCATTCAGATGATAAAGAGCCGCGGCTTCACCGACGTGACGCCGCACCAGCTTGCGGAATTGAAACGGCTGAACATTCTGCCGTCCGCAAAACAAAACTGACCGAGGCGGAAACGAAGTTTCTAATCGTCAAAGGAGACACGATGAACATCAGGAGTGGTCTGTTCAAATACTCGACGAGAGCAGCGGCGGCCGTGCTTACCGCGCTGCTGTGTTACGTGTCCGTTTCGAGCATTTCGGCTCAAAGCTCGATCACCGGAGAATGGATACTGGAGATGAAGCCCGGCACGGACTTCGTCTATTTTTCGATCCATCACCGGAGCGATAATGGCGGCACGCATTCGTCATCTTCTGACATCCGCGCCGACAGCCTGCGGGGACTCAGCGCGGCCCAGGCATCGGGCAGCGGTTCCGCGGTCAGCTTTCAGGTCGTTAGAGAAGCCGGCACGTTGAACTGCGAAGGCTGGTTCAAGGGCGGCAAAGGGTCCGGAAGTTTCACCTTCGTCCCGAATCAAGCCTTCGCCGCCGAGATGAAGAGTTTGGGCTATGAACAACTGACCGATGAGAAGCAGTTCTCGATGGCGGTGCATGACATCAGCCTGACTTTCATCCGCGAGCTCAATGCGCTGGGCTACGATCACATGACGCTCGACAATCTGTTTGCGATGCGAATTCATGGGGCGAGTCCGGAGTTCATAAGAGCGATGAAAGCCGAAGGCTACGATCGAGTGCCGGTCGATAATCTGGTCGCTATGCGTATTCACGGGGTCAAGCCTGAGTTCATCGCCGAGCTCAAAACGCTTGGTTATGAACACCCGCCGCTCGATCAGCTTGTGGCGATGCGAATTCATGGAGTGAGCACCGAGTTCGTGAAGGGCCTGGAGGCGCAGGGTTATCAGCAGCCGCCGATCGATCAGCTTATAGCGATGCGAATCCACGGAGTGAAGAACGACTTTATCAAAGACCTGAAGGACCTTGGCTACGACCGGATCGCGATCGATCAACTGGTCGCGATGCGAATTCACGGAGTGAGCATCGAGTTCGCAAAGGAGATCAAGGCGCTGGGCTTTGACCGCGTGTCGCCCGATCAACTCGTGTCGATGCGAATTCACGGGGTGAGTTCGGAGTTCATCCAGCAGGCGAGATCGCGCGGATACAACGACGCTTCGATCGATCAACTGATCCAGTTGAAAATTCGAGGCTTCGACAGGTAGCGGCTCTTTGCATCTTCGCGTTCTTTGCGGTCCTTTGCGAGCTTTGCGCGAAACGAATTCCTCACGCCGCTGGGAATACTCAACGCAAAGACGCAAAGGACCGCGAAGAACGCCAGGAACTCAAAAGGAGATTCTGTTATGAAAAACTCAAATCATCTCAAAACCAATGCGCTAATCGTTTCCTCTTTATGCGCGGTTCTGATCACCGTCTTCGCCTTTCAAACCAGCGCGCAAGACTCACGGTCAGGCCAGTGGATAATCGACACGACACGCGGGTCGAACCAGTACTATCTCACGCTCAATTACAATTCAGGCTCGGGCCGCGGCAACAACATGACTTCGAATAAGATCGAGCCCGATCGCCTTCAGGGTCTCACCGGAGCGCAGATCATGTCAGCCGGCTCGCACGTTCAGTTTCAGTTGGTTCGCGACGCCGGCACGTTCAACTGCGAAGGCTGGTTCAAGGAAGGCAAGGGCTCGGGGCATTTTGTTTTCGCGGCGAACCCGTCGTTTGCCGCGGAGCTTCAAAGGCGAGGCGTCGGCTCGCCCAACGAAGCGCAGATGTTCTCGCTTGCAATGGAGGACGTCAGCCTGGCTTTCCTCGATGAGTTGAACTCGCAGGGCTACGATCGCCCTTCGGTGGAGCAACTCGTGCGGATGGGCCAGCACGGAGTGACGCTCGAATACATAACCGAGCTGAAGGGGTTGGGCTACAGTGTCAAGTCCGTAGACCTGTTGACTCGGATGGTCGATCACGGCGCAAGTCCGAAATTCATCAGGGAAATGGATGCTCTCGGGTTCAAGCAGCTCCCGGTAGAGACGCTCATCAGAACGGTCGATCACGGCGTGAATCCACGTTACGTCACCGAGATTCGCGCGGCAGGCTATGAGGGGCTTTCGCTCGAACAGCTCACCAGAACGGTCGATCACGGAGTGAACGCGAAGTTCATCAAGGAAGTCGAGACGCTGGGCTACGGCCGTCCGCCACTGGATCAGTTGGTGAGGATGCGCGATCACGGAGTCACGGGCGGGTACATCAATGAGCTGAGGGAGCTGGGTTATCAGAACCTGCCGATCGACCAGATGGTTCGCATGCGCGATCACGGAGTGAGCGCTGATTTTATCAAGAAGATGCGCTCGCGTGGCTTCACCGATAGTTCGATCGACGAGTTGATAAAGCTGGCGGATCACGGGTTCAGCAAATGAAGCAGCGTGGTTGAGAACTAACTTTCT
>DATNBZ010000202.1:0-2845 GCA_035607285.1 Blastocatellia bacterium
ATGCGTGATCCGGTACTCATTCACGTTTCACGCATCACGTTTCACGCATCACGTTTCACGCATCACGTTTCACTCATCACGTTTCACGCTTCACTCATCACTCATCACTCCGCTTCGACTTCAGTCTCAGCCAGGTAGCGCGCCGCGTCGGTTGGATTGAGCGGATTAATGTATATGCCGCTCCCTTGCTCGAAACCGGCCCAGATTGTTGTTCTAACGAGTATCTCGATGTGCCAGTGAAAGTCCTCGCGGATCGTGCTGTAGTCGCCCAGTCTCGGCATAACGTTGAGGTTCGGCGCCGAGTGAATGTAGAAGTTGTACGGCGGATTTCCCAATAGCTTGTAGATCTTCATCAGCACAACCTTCAACATTTGCGCCAGCTCTTGCCTGTCGGCCGGTGACGTCTGAATAAACGAGCACTGATGATTCTTCGGTACGATGTGGACCTCGTAGGGCATGCGCGCTGCGAATGGAATATAAGCGACAAACTTTTCGGTTTCGGCAACGACCCGATCGCGTTGGTGAATGGCCACGAACACGCTTCCGTCCGGATTGTAAATCTTGTTCTCGTAGTAAAAGAGTTGCTCGAGTTGACGGCACCAGATACAGCCTTCGCCGTTGACGAAGTGATCCTTGGCATTCAGCAACTTGCTCTTCAGCACGTCCGGGATCACGGTCGTTGCGATTATCTGGGCGTGCGGATGAGTGAGCGAGGCACCCGCCGCCTTGCCGTGATTCTTGAATATTAAAACGTATTTGAGCTTGCGATCTCGTTCGAGATCGACGTGCCGCTCCCACCAGGTGTCCACAATCCGGGCGATTTGATTGAGGGGCTGATGTTCGAGATAGACGTCGTGTTCGGGCGATTCGATGGCGACTTCGTGAGCTCCGTAGCCGGTCGCCATTTGAAACATTCCGATGCGGCGAAGATTTATCTCGGGGAAGATTCCGAATGCCGGGAACTTGTTGGGTACGACTCGGGTGAGCCAGCCGATGCTGTTCGGAGGTTCACCGTTATCGCGAAGCGTGAATATTTCCGGCGGAGTCTGATCCTCTCGGCCATAGCAAAACGGACAACGCGCGCGCGCCTCCGGGGTTTCTTCTTCGCGACGGGGTTCCGGAGCTTCGGGCCGCTGCGCGCGCGCTGATGAAATAATCACCCAGCGCCCGCTGATCGGGTCCTTCCGCAGTTCCGGGCTGAACTCAGGCATGCTCTCCTCCACTTGTTTTCTTAAGATTGATCGTATTAGTCCACGAGAACATTGGGCCTATTACTCTAAGAGAACAGATAGGCAAGCGCAAGCACGACGCACAGCCGACGGTAGTTTCTTATGTGGATCACTCTCTGCTAAGATTGGCCTCAGCTACGTGCTCGGTTCGCACCAGCCCGATTCAGTCGTCTGCGGAGGTTTTATGAAGTCAAATGGGCTCTTACGCGCGGTGGTTATCACCGCCGTCCTCGCTGTTTTGTTGAGCGCGTCGGCGGTTCCGACGATGCGGGTCGCGGCGCAAAGCGGCCGCCAACCAGAGAAAAAGAAAGTAGAAAAGAAAACCGAAGGGCAGCCAAAGCGTGAGGACCCTCTCCCGCCGATTCCGAAGGAGCAGCGGCAGGAACCCGCGTTAAAGCTCACGACACAAGTTGTCAACGTAGACGTAACCGTCATCGACAAGAAGAGCGGCCGGCTGTACACAAATCTGACTCAGAAGAACTTCACTATTTATGAAGACGGAGTCAAACAGGAGATCACGAACTTCGCGTCGGGCGAGGGACCGATGACCGCCGTTCTGCTGCTCGAGAATAACTATCGCAATCGCGCCTATTCCAGTTACTACGATCCAACGTTCGCGCAGGAAATCTTCCAATCAGCGGCCACGTTCGTGCGCAGTTTCGTTAAGCCCGACGATCATGTAGCGCTTGTGACCTACAGTTTGAGGCCGAAGGTGATTCAGGATTTCACTGGTGACAGCGGACGGCTCTATCAGGCGGTGCTCTCCGCCTATCGCGATACGCTGAATTTCAGCGAGGCGAATATCTACGATGCGCTTTCATTCTCACTCATGGGCGGAAAGGCGATACAGCTTTTCGAAGAGGGGGGAGGCGAGAGCGAATACGTTGGGCTGCAGGAAGTGGAAGGACACTCCGCCGTCATTTTGGTTACGCTCGGCATCGATACCTTCAGCAGACTGACATACGACAAGGCGATGAAAATCGTGGCTCGCGCCGGAGTGCCGGTGTTCATAGTCGGCGTTGGAAACCTGTTTTTCAAAAAGTATGGCGACCGGCTTCCCCCTGAGATTCGGCTGAACTTTCTTCAGGCCTACAACGGGCTGAATACATTCGCGAAAATCAGCGGCGGCGCCTACTTCCCGATGACCTTCGAGAGTGAAATCAGATCGATCATGCAAAGCATATCGGCGATGCTGCGAAGTCAATTCAGTCTTGGATATTCACCGACGAACACGCGACGTGAGGGCAAAGAACGAAAGCTGAAGGTTGACGTAGACATCGACGGTGACGGGCAGCCGGATAATAAGACGCTAGACCTCCGGTTCCGTGAAAAGTACATCGAGCCCGATGACAATCCGAATCCGAAAAAGAAATAGCACAGCGACGCGACCGGTGACCGATCGTCAATATCGGCCGCCGGCCGGCAGTCGCCGGTCATGAAGTACGAACAACTAAGCCTATACTTACCCATCATCACGGATAACGATCTCGAAGCGCTCTTTACGCAAGCGCTCGGCTCGCTTGTGAAGCAGGAGCCGAAACCTCAGGTCGAAGCACGCTTCTATCCGTATACGGGGCTGTCGTCGACCATTCGGTTGCGCCGCGGAAAGATCTACG
>DATNBZ010000224.1:0-43136 GCA_035607285.1 Blastocatellia bacterium
CCGAAATTAGCAAAGTCGAACACCGGGCCGTGGACCCCGGCACTTGCGGATGCGTGCTCCGAGTAATATCCGTAACGATCGTAGATTTCCCGCTTCTTGGTATCGGAAAGAACTTCGAAGGCTTCAGAGATCTGCTTGAACCGCTCTTCCGACTCGCGATTTCCAGGATTGACATCCGGATGATAGCGACGCGCCAACCTGCGATAGGCCTTCTTTATGTCTTCGGCCTTGGCTGAGCGCGGAACACCGAGAAGCTTGTAATAGTCCGGATTCTGCATAAGGCTGATACGTGATGCGTGAAGCGTGAAACGTGACGTTACCACGCATCACATTCACGCATCACGTTTCACGCATCACTCTTCACTTCTTATCATCCACGTCGACAAAGTCGGCGTCGATGACATTGTCGTCGCCGGTCGAGCCGCTGGCGCTGCCCCCCGCCGCGGCGCCTGATGCGCCCGTCTCTGCGCCTTGAGCGCCGGCCTGCGAAGCCTGCTGGTACATGATCTCGGCCAGCTTGTGTGATGACTTGACCAGCCGATCGTACGCAGCATTTATCTCGCCCGCGTCCGAAGAATCGAGCTTACCTTTTGCTTCGGCGAGCGCTGACTCGATGTCGCTCACCGTCGCCGCATCGACCTTGTCGCGATGCTCCGATAATGTGCGCTCGGTCGAGTAGATCATCCCGTCCAGCTTGTTGCGCGCTTCTATACGGTCACGCGCCTGCCGATCCTCTTCGGCGTGCGACTCGGCGTCTCGCATCATCTTGTCGATCTCGTCCTTCGCCAAACCGGAAGAAGAAGTAATGGTGATCTTCTGTTCGCGGCCCGTGCCAAGGTCCTTTGCCGAGACGTTAACAATACCGTTCGCATCGATATCGAAGGTGACTTCGACTTGCGGAACGCCGCGCGGCGCGGGCGGTATGCCTATGAGATGAAACTTCCCGAGCGTTCGGTTCTGCGCAGCCAGCGACCGCTCGCCCTGGAGCACGTGGACTTCGACGGATGTCTGGCTATCGGAAGCCGTCGAGAAAATCTCCGACTTGCGAGTCGGGATAGTCGTATTGCGCTCGATCAATTTGGTGAACACTCCACCGAGAGTCTCGATGCCGAGGCTCAAAGGTGTCACATCGAGCAACAGCAGGTCCTTGACTTCCCCGCCCAGCACGCCGGCCTGGATCGCGGCGCCAACCGCGACCACCTCGTCCGGGTTCACACCCTTATGAGGCTCTCGACCGAAGAACTCCTTAACCATCTGCTGGACTTTCGGTATGCGTGTCGATCCGCCCACCAGCACCACTTCATCAATCTTGTCGGTCTTGATCGCGGCGTCTTCGAGCGCGGCGCGGCAGGGACCCATTGTCCTTTGCAGGATGTCTTCGACGAGCTGCTCGAACTTGGCTCGAGTGAGTTTCATCACAAGATGCTTCGGTCCGGCCTGATCGGCGGTGATGAACGGCAAGTTGATCTCGGTCTCCATCGTTGAAGACAACTCGATCTTGGCTTTCTCCGCCGACTCCTTCAGTCTCTGGAGAGCCATCTTGTCTTTTGAAAGATCGATGCCCTGATCCTTGCGGAACTCCTCGATTATCCAGTCGATGATTCGTTGATCGATATTGTCGCCGCCAAGGTGAGTATCGCCGTTGGTGGATTTGACCTCGACCACTCCCTCGCCCACTTCCAGGATCGAGATGTCGAAAGTGCCTCCGCCGAAATCGAATACCGCAATCGTCTCGTCCTTTTTCTTGTCGAGCCCGTAGGCGAGCGCCGCGGCCGTCGGCTCGTTGACGATCCGCATCACTTCCAGGCCGGCGATCCTGCCCGCATCTTTTGTGGCCTGGCGCTGCGAGTCGTTGAAGTAGGCTGGCACCGTAATGACCGCCTGAGTCACTTTCTGGCCGAGGTAGTCTTCAGCAGCCTGTTTGAGCTTCTGCAGGATCATCGCGGAAATCTCGGGCGGGGACCATTCTTTTCCGCCGGCGAAGATTTTGACGTCATTGCTCGCTGGAGAAACTTTGTAGGGAACCATCTTCATCTCTTCATTGACTTCGTCGAAGCGGCGTCCCATGAAGCGCTTGATTGAATAGATGGTGTTCTCGGGATTGGTAACCGCCTGGCGTTTGGCTACCTGGCCCACCAAACGGTTGCCGTCTTTTGTGAAGGCGACGACGGAAGGGGTTGTTCGCGCGCCCTCGGAATTGGTTATTACCACGGGCTCGCCGCCCTCCATCACCGCAACAACCGAGTTCGTGGTGCCAAGGTCAATGCCTATTATCTTGCCCATTCTTGAATGCCTCCGATGTTGAAAATCAAATGAATCTTAATATCTGAGTCTTTTATTGTCAAGTTTTTTATAGATTCACACCTCAGAGATTTCTTCTGAGAGCGGACGCCGCAATAATCTCGGGGGGGTTGGCCGAACAGCTAGGGCAAATGGGAGCGTTTTGTGAGGATATTGGCGCCGCGAATCAGATACTCAGTCCCGGAAAGGGCGACCGATACGGCAACGATCGCGTACATAAATGGCAATAAGAAGACGAGACGGCCTGTGCTGTGAAAGACCAGGAACCACACAATTAATCCGAGCTCAATGAAGGTGTTGATTTTCCCGAGCAGAGTTGGCGTGAATACCTTGAACTTCGTAATTGAATAAACTATAAGCGCGCCGAACACTATTACTACATCCCTGCCGACTACGACGATAGCCAGCCATACTGGAATCGACGCAAACCCTGCGTGAGGCACGGCCATAACAACGAACGCGACCGTTATGAGCAACTTGTCCGCCAGGGGATCGAGAAATCGGCCAAGGCTGGATTGCTGCTTGAGTCGACGCGCAAGGAAGCCGTCCGCAAAGTCGGTCAGGCTCGCCAGAAAAAACACGGCCAATGCGATGGCAAAACGCCCTTCGTTGACGAAATACAGGAAAGGAAGCGTCAGCAGAATTCTAAAGAGCGTAAGCAGGTTGGGAATAGTCAGCCAACCCTTCGTTTCAGCACCACCGCTTGCCGGCGAACCATCAATAGTTGGGCTACGCTTGGGCGATGTCATTGGCGGGCATTATATGGAGGGGCCTCGATAATCGCAAATCAGGCGTGTGTTTACTTACGCTTACGCGCAAACCGCAATGAACAAGTGCTGAGGTGGATTGGGCAAAAAAATGAGGACGAGATCTGCACATCCAGTCTCTCGTCCTCTACCATTCCGCTCACTTCAGGAATTGAGGAGGCACCTCAATTGCTGCTTTCAGTACTTCCTTTTTACCACATTTCCATTTCCCGATGCAAGACCCGATTTTATCTAATGCCCGGTGAACAAGTTGCGGTTGATATCACTTCGTTCGCCGTGAATAAGACACTCGCCAGATCTTGTTTCCACCATCATCGGTGATCAGCATCGAGCCGTCTTTCAATACAAGCAGCCCTACAGGACGTCCCCAGACCTCGGGCTTGTCTTCGCCTAGCATCCACCCAACCACGAAGTCATCGTAGCCGCCAATCGGTTTCCCGTTCTTGAACCTTATTCGAATGATCTTGTATCCGGTGCGCGTGGTGCGATTCCACGAACCGTGCAACGCAACAAAAGCATCTCCCTGATAGTCGGCAGGGAACATCTTTCCCTCATAGAACGACATTCCGAGCACGGCCGAATGCGCTTGAATCAAGACATCCGGGACGACGGCTTTTGCGACGAGGTCCGGGCGCTCGCCTTTGCGGCGCGGATCTTCGTGTTGGCCAATGTAACCATAAGGCCAGCCGTAGAAAGCGCCGTCTTTGATCGACGTCACATACTCAGGCACAAGATCATCGCCGATGAGATCACGCTCTTCGACGGCTGCCCAAAGCTGCCTGGTTGTCGGATTAAACGCGAGCCCAACCGGATTACGAGTGCCGCTCGCGTATATACGTTGACCGGTGCCGTCCGGGTTGAATTCTGATATAGCAGCGCGAATGGGAGGGTCTCCCGCGCTAACGTTCGACGAAGAGCCGACGGCAACATACATCTTTGTACCTGCCTGATTGAAAATCACGTTGCGAGTCCAGTGCCCGGCTCCGCTTGGAAGGTCGACGAGCTTTTCGGGTTCCCCCTCCGCTTTGGTCTGGCCGGGTTTGTACTTGAACCGCACTACGCCGTTCGTGTTTCCCACATAGAGATAGTCGCGCCAGAAGGCCAATCCGAATGGCCGATTGAGCCCGCTTGCAAACACGAATCGCTCGTCTACATGTCCGTCTCCGTTCGAGTCACGCAGTATCGTTACGCGCCCGGCTGCCAGGGACTCAGTCACAAATACATCTCCGTTCGGCGCCAGCACCATACCCCGAGGCTGTTGCAGCTCACCCTCCGCAAAAACGTCTATGGCGAAGCCCGCCGGCAGAGTGAGCTGCGAACCTTCCGGCCTTGGGATGACTCGAGACTGGTTACGTGGACCGTTTAGAACCTCAGGCGCCGGAAGATCCGAAACCTTAATGTCGTAATGGCGAAGCTCAGTTGGCGACGAAGGGTTCGACGACGACTCCACGCAGGAGAACCCGGCTAAGACAAAAAGGCTGAGCGCAAGAACTGAAACTATCGGCAGATACTGTTTGGCAGAAGTAGTGATCGCCTTGAATCGCATTCGCTCCTCCAGAGATCGATTGAATTTAAGTTATTTTCCCACAAACGAGAGCAAAGCAAAAACAACAGTAGTGATGCAATTGTGTGTTGCTCGGGATTTGAGGGCCTTGCCACAAAAGCACGAAGACACAAAGTTTCACAAAGAAAGGTCCCTAGTGATTCTTCGTGCCTTCGTGTCTTAGTGGCAATTCTTCAGCAACTCAGGATTGCATCACTGCCAAAACAACGGGCGAAGGTTCGACAGGCCGCCAGCTTGTCGTCGGCCTTACCAAGATCACCTTACGATGACGACGACAAGCAGGCAGCTTGTCGGACATCGCGCAAGGTCATTTATAATGCTGACATGCCAAACCGACAGATCGGAGTGGAGGTCTTGATCGAAGACCATTTTTGGAATGACGCACAGCACCAATACGTTTATTCATTTCATTGCCCGGCCTGCAATCAGCTAAGGCTCACACCGGACCTCGGCATTTGTCGATGCGATTGCGGTTCATGGCTGATCGTCATTAATCAGAAGTGAAGAGTGATGTGTGAAACCTGATGCGTGATTCGTGAACTTCGCAAAAGATCACTGAAGGCCGGACTCCACTCCGCGTTGCGATCGAAGCAAATCAGCAACAGGTCGCAAGTCAGTTGCTTCAAATGGAGGACAAGACTGACAAGGCTGACAAAGCGCGGCCGCATCACAACAAACAAAGTCAGGAGGAACCGCTATGACAAAACCAGCAGAAGAGTTCGGACTCACGAGTATCGGGCAGATTTCAGTAAACGTTCACGACGTCAAGCGAGCGAGCGAATTCTATCGCGAGACGCTTGGCATGAAGTTCCTGTTCGACGCCGGCGACATGGCGTTCTTCGATTGCGGCGGCATACGGCTCATGCTCTCCGAACCGGAGAGGCCGCAGTTCGATCATCCCGGCTCGTTCATTTACTATCGGGTGGCGGATATTGAGCACGCGTATGAGACTCTCGTGTCACGCGGCGTGAACTTTGATGAGAAGCCCACGCTGGTCGCGCGCATGGCTGATCACGATTTGTGGATGGCCTTCTTCCGAGATCCCGACAAAAACCCGCTGGTTCTCATGAGCGAAGTGCCGCGTGCCTGACAACCGGAAAGACCGATCACTGGGCGCTATCTTCATCCTTTAGTTTGAAGAACACTTCGAGCGTAATTTGATATTCGATCTGTCCGTCTCTGACGGCGCCCCGTTGTTCGCGCACTTCGAACCACCGAAGCTCACGGATAGTCTGGCCGGCGCGTTCGATTGCAATCTTGATTGCATCGCTGAAACTCTCATTTGACGTGCCGGCAATCGTCACGCCTTTGAAAACATCTTTAGCCATTATCGCTCCTTTATTTGAGATTGAATTCCACCAGCACAGGCATCCAGTAGGCCACCGCCTTGCCGTCCTTGCGAGCCGGCTCGAACTTCAAATCATACGCCGCTCGAATAGCCTGTATTCGTCAGCCACACTTTCGTGCCACGCCTCGATACATCTCGCCTAGCACTCGGGGCGTATCCGGCATCAAGTAGCGCTCAAGTTTTGTGATTTCAAGACCGGAGGCTTTGATCAACCGATCGATCGGGCGATTCATGTTGCAGCCGCGCCCGATCACCTTCTGCAGCGGATTGAAAAGCTCCTGGCGTTTAGCGACACTCGGATCGTCGCTGCGCCCGTGCTCCAGAAACACATACTGGCCGTCTCTCTTAAGCAGTCTGCCAATCTCGGAAAGCGCTGACCCGACATCCGGTATCGAGCATAGAGTGAACGTCGTAACGATCCCATCGAACTCACAGTCTTCGAAGGGCAACTTCTCGCCGGCATCCAGGGTCAATTGCCGCACGGGCACCCGGGCTTCGCCGATCCGCTTCGCAACTCTCTTTTGAAGCATTCGCTCATTGTCGACTGCGGTAAGCTCAGTCACAGCTTCCGGAAAACAGCTCAGGTTTAAACCGGTGCCGAATCCAATCTCCAAAACGTGCCCGCCCAACGGCGCGAGCGCCTCGCGCCGTTGGCGTTGAATCATGCTATTTCCAAGCGACCAATCCAAAAGACGCGGGAAGATATGGCTTGAATAGATGCCCATTAAAGTAGCACAGGCTTCAGTCTGTATCCCGATACTTCGACGAACAATCGAGCTGGGCGAGTGATGAAGGTAGAGAGACTAAAGTCAGTGCTACTTATGATGAGAAAGAAGCCAGGGGAAAAACTCCGGTTCGGCGTACGCCTTGTCCCAGGAGTTATGCCCGACGCCCTCGTACTCGTTGTAGCGAATGTCACCTTTTCTTGCCTTCAAGGCCTCAACCATCTTGCGAGACTCGGCAACGGGCACGACCGGATCCGCTCCGCCGTGAAAGATCCAGACCGGCGTTCTGCCAATCTTCGTCGCCACCGCGCCATAAGGATCGGGAACGTTCTCCAGCGATCGCGCGGCCTCAGGCAGCTTTAGCCCGGGCGGCGGAAGAACACCACCGCACACGACGGCGATCGCGGCAAATTTTTTGCGATTGGCTGCTGCTATGACCCAGGAACCATAGCCTCCCATCGAAAGCCCGGTGAGATATGTTCTCTTACTATCACCGCGAAATTCCGTCGTCGTCTGCTCCAGCGCTCTCAGCGCCAAAGTCTGCATCTCAGGATCGGTCCACCATCGATTTCTTGGGCATTGAGGCAAGACTACGATAGAAGGAAAGCTATCTTGGAGCCGCAGAATCGCCGGACCGATGCCGACTCTGGTTTGGGCCCTGTTGTCGTCGCCTCGCTCGCCGGCGCCGTGAAGAAACAGCACCACCGGCCATTTCTTCTTCTTAGTCCAGCCCTTTGGCACAAAGACGCGGTACCGATACTCGGTTGAGCCAATCTTTAGCGAACGGCTTTGGAACGGCTCATCGTCCTGCCGAACCCGTGCGGGCCAACTCAACAGGAGCGTCGTGGTGAGGATCGCCATCAAGCATCGCGTTGCGAACACAGTTTTCTCCATCTCACACAATAAACCATGCTGCTGTAATCAATGCAATGTGAGGGTGGTTCGATTCTACCTGCCGCGATAGAGGGAAGGAACCGCTGATTTGCGCTGACGATGTTTCGCTGATCTGCGCTGATCTGCGAACCGAAGGCGGCGGGAATCAGCGATTCCTTTTGGGCGTCGCCAAAGCGCTCTCAAACGATCACGTCTGCAGCTAGTCGCCTAACCTTGAATGATCGAGGCCTATCCGTTAGCTTAGTGCCGTTCGCACTGCTCTACTGAGAAGCCACACACGACGGAGAGAAAATGAAACGACTGCTGACCAGCCTCGCCCTGCTAATTGTCGCAATCGAGCCCCTCAGCCTGTTTGCCGATGACGGCATGTGGACCTTCGACAACCCACCTCTCAAACAATGGAAGGAGCGCTACAAATTCGAACCAACAGAATCGTGGCTCGAACACGTTAGGCTCGCTTCGGTGAGATTGAACGACGGCGGGACCGGCTCGTTTGTGTCCGCCGACGGATTGATGATAACCAATCAGCACGTCGCCAGCGGACAGCTTCAAAAAGTTTCGAGCAAAGAGAAGGACTACACAAAAGAAGGCTTCTACGCCCCAACCAATGATCAGGAGCTCAAGTGTCCCGACCTCGAATGCAACGTGCTTGTCTCTTATGAAGACGTTACGGCTCGCGTTCAATCAGCCGTCAAGGCGGGCGCTTCCGACAAAGAAGCCAGCGAACAACGCAAGGTCGCGATCTCCGCACTGGAGAAAGAGGCTACCGCGAAGACCGGCATGAAGTGCGATGTCATTTCGTTCTACAGCGGCGGCGAATACTGGCTGTATCGCTTTAAGAAGTACACCGACGTGCGCCTGGTGTTTGCGGTTGAGGAACAGACCGCGTTCTTCGGCGGAGATTATGACAACTTCACTTATCCGCGCTACGACCTCGACGTAGCGTTCTTCCGAGTTTACGAAGACGGCAAGCCCGCGAAGACTCCGCACTTTTTCAAATGGTCGGCAACGGGAGCGAGCGACGGCGAGTTCATTGTTTTGCCCGGTAATCCGGGTTCGACCGCGCGACTGCTCACGCTCGCCCAGATTCAATATCAACGCGATGTCGGCAATCCGCTTCAGAAGCAGGTGTGGACATCACGTCTCAATGCGCTTGAGCGTTACGCCGGACACGGCGCCGAACAAACAAGGCAGGCAGGCAGCGTGATGCGCTCGCTCAACAACTCTCTAAAGCGGTTGGTGGGTCAGCAAGAGGGCTTGATGAATCCGCGAATGATGAGCAAGAAAGAAGCCGAGGAGAAGGCGCTTCGTGACGCGGTGGCTCAAAAGGCGGAAGCCCAGAAGTCTTACGGTATTGCGTGGGAGCAGATCGGCGCTGCCTACCGCGATCTGCCTAAAATGGCGGCTCGAATCGCCTTCTCTAACCTGACGCCTTCGCGGTTGGGAACCATCGCCTCGCAGCTTGTGCGCTACGCGGAGGAAATTCAGAAGCCCAACGACAAGCGCTATGACGAGTTCCGCGATTCCAAGCTCGAGTCTCTGACTTTTTCGCTGATGTCGCCCGCGCCGATTTATCCGGAGATGGAAGAAGCCGTGCTCACTGCGTGGCTCGAAGAAGGGCTCAAAACTCTTGGGCCAACCGACCCATTCATCAAAGCCGCGCTTGGCGGATCAACTCCGGCCGATGTGGCAAAGCAAGCCGTCAGCGGAACACAACTTCGCAAGACTGAGTTCCGCCAGTCGCTACGTTTGGGCGGCGCTGATGCGATCGCCAGGTCCGATGATCCGATGATTGCGCTCGCGCGGCGAGTCGAACCGATGATCCGAGAGCTGCGCGCCTGGAATGAAGAACACATTCTGAACGTCGAGGCCAGCGCCGGCGAGAAAATCGCCAAAGCGCGATTCGCGGTTTACGGGAAGACCCTGCCGCCCGATGCGAATTTCAACCTGCGAATCAGCTACGGCCGCGTGCTGGGCTACGAAGAAGACACGACACTGGTGCCTTACAAGACGACTTTCTTCGGGTTGTATGATCGCGCACGCAGCTTCGACGAGAAAGCGCCTTATGACTTGCCGCGCCGCTATCGTGAAGGCAAAGACAAGCTCGACCTGGCGACGCCGTTGAACTTCGTCTACACCGCGGACACGATCGGCGGGAACTCGGGAAGCCCGGTGATCAACCGCAACGCCGAGTTCGTCGGAATCAACTTCGACAGCAACGTTCAGAAGCTGCCGAATCGCTACTGGTACGTCGAAGAATCCGAAGGCGGCCGCGCGGTCGGAGTTCACAGCGCAGCGATCATCGAAGCGCTGAAAAAACTTTACGGCGCGGACAAGCTGGTGAAAGAAATCCTCGGTGAATAAACGCAGCAACAATACACAGATGCCCTACAGTATTAAATTTGCAGAGTCCGTTAAGGAGCAGATTAAGAGTCTAGCCGCTCGCCAGCGCACTACGGTATTTGACGCTATCGAGAAGCGCCTCACTCACGAGCCGCTGGTCGAAACCCGGAATAGAAAACCTCTTCGACCAAACCCTGTTGCTCCCTGGGAATTGCGGATAGGCAGTCTACGTGTTTACTATGAAGTTGCCTCTGATGAACCCAATGTGGTCCGCATTTTGGCTGTCGGTCAGAAGAAGGGTAATAAGATACTTGTCGGAAATCAGGAGATCGAGTTATGAGAACTATAGAGATTTCAACAGCCTCAAGACCGTTGTGTGATTATGCAAGCGAGATAGGTGAAGAGATAATTGTCCTGACCTCTAATGACCAGCCCGTCGCGGCGATTGTATCGTTGAGAAAAGTCGACAGGGAGGCGTTGTCGCTGAGCTTTAACGCGGAGTTCATCGAGATCCTCGATAAGGCTCGAGAAGATTTCGCAACGGGTAGAACGCTCTCCTTCGATGAGATGAAGCAAGCCGTTTCAGAAAAGAGCTAGTTGAGTCAACGACAAAGGACAAGTCGTGATGGGAGTGCCGGGAATTGAGGACCGCGTTGCGGCGTTGGAAGTTGAAGTTGCTCGCTTGAAGCAACAGATTGCGGCTTTGAACAAACCATCTGGTCCGTGGTGGCAAGAAATCTGCGGTACCTTTGAAGACGATCCGCTGTATGAGGAAGCGATGCGCTTAGGACGCGAGTACCGCGAATCGCTTCGTCCCAAGGCATCCAAAAGCGCAGCCAAGCAACCACCCAAACGAAAGAAGCGATGAGATGTTCTTTGTACTCGACACTGACCACAAAAGGGGATTGAGTTATAACAAAGCATGCACCGGGAGAATAAAGGTCAAAGTGCTCTTTTAGTCGATGCCGAGATCGCTTTTGGCGTGCAATATGCGTTGGTCGATGCAGGTTTGGCTAAATTGAAAGGAAATCACTTCTTCGACAAAGAAGAAGTTCGAAGGGGAAGAAAACGCTCCCAACAAGCTCTTGAGTTTTTGCTTCTCTATGATCGGCTATACATCCCCGCCCGCATCTTACGTGTCAGCCTCACACAAGAGGCCAAGAGGTTCGTTCGGGTTATTCGGGACGATACTACCTACTGGAAGGATTCAGCCTGGTTTGAGTGGCTGATCGAGTGTTTAAGAGAGGTAACCAAAGAACCCGTAACGGCTCCTCGCGACAAGCACTACGAAGCAATTCCGCTGAACAGTGCGGTTCTTAGGGCTTTCAAGAAATCGGACATAGACAGACTACTCGTGATCCAGGGAATGTTGTTGCCATATCTTAGGACGAGACCCAGTACGTTTCAGACCCGAGTAACGAAACTTCACTTTGAAACGGTTATTGGTCTCTTGACCGGTGACTCATTTTCCTATCGGGTTTGGCAAGCCATCGGAAGAAATGAAAAGCGAGATAATTTGGCTTGGGGAGTTAAGCTTGCGGCATCTCGTATGTTCGAGGAACTCAAGATGCTAGATTGGCTTCTAAGCAAATCAGCAAAGCTCGGAATACCAGTCGCGACTCCACGTGTGCGTGCGGTCAAAAACAAAACAATCTCGATGAATACCAGCGCTGATTATGAACGCGCCTTTCAAATCTATCTTCAGGAAGTTGCGACTTTCCCGCTATTACGAAGCATCCGGGATGTAGAAGCATTGCGATCTCGAAAAGAGATCAAGAGGTTCAGGTCATCTCTACAGGAATGGACCAGTGCGATCCGCGCCGGTGAGCCAGATGCTGAGCAGCGACTACGTAAGGAGATTCAAGCCGCGAATGAAACTCTTCGTTATCTTGGGCGGCTTCGCAAGGTCGGCTGGTGGACAACGGCGTTATCACTTCCCCTTGGGATCGCCGAACTACTTCTGGGATCTCTGGGATTTGGTGGATTGACGCTGGCAGCCCTTGGCTCGGCGACGCTACTAAAAACCAAGAAAGCGCGAACCGCAGGGCAATGGCTAATCTTGGGTAATTAGATCCCTCGACGAATTACTTGGTCTTGCTTCATAAGTGAAGCAACTCGAGAAGTACCTGAATCCAGAACGGGGTGTGCAGACCAGGCCGCTGAGCTATTCGAACGAGCTCACCGGATGCGCGAGTATATCATCGCGCGGAACTGCCGCTGGAGAAAGACGATGCCCTTAGTCGTATTCCTGCGAGGCGTCAACGTTGGAGGTCACAAGACCTTTCAGCCCAGCCTCCTCGCCAAAGAGTTGGCCCAGTACGGCGTCGTCAACATCGGCGCAGCCGGAACCTTTGTAGTTCGAAAGCCAATCAGCCAGACAAAGCTGCGCGCCGAGATACTCCGGCAGCTCCCCTTCGAACCCGACATCATGATCTGTCCGGCGCAGGATATTATCCGCATCGTCTCAGAGGACCCTTTTGCCGGAGAACGCGCAGGCCCTGACATCGTCCGCTTCGTGAGCGTGTTGGCGAAAACTTCTTCCGAGCTCCCCGCCATTCCGATCGTGTTGCCTGCCGACGGCGATTGGCTTGTGAAGATCATCGCGATCAAGGGCAGGTATGCTTTTGGTATGTACCGGCGACACATGAAAACCATCGGCTTCCTGGGCCAGGTCGAGAAACGACTCGGCGTGTCGGCAACCACGCGCAACTGGAACACTATCAATGCCATCGTCAAAGTCTTGAACGCTCCCGCAAAGTGAAAGACCGATTACAAATGAAGCCTAAATTTTTCAAGACGCCTTCTGACTTTCGTAAATGGTTCGAAGAGCATCACGAGAGTTCCAAAGAATTACTGGTCGGCTTTTACAAAAAAGGCTCGGGCCGTCCAAGCATCACGTGGCCGCAGTCCGTGGACGAAGCTCTCTGCTTCGGTTGGATCGACGGCATTCGACGGAGTATTGACGAGAGCAGCTATTCCATTCGCTTCACGCCGCGCAAGGCGATCAGCACCTGGAGCGTCGTCAACATCAAGCGCGCACAGGAGCTAATCGACCAGGGTTTGATGAGGCCCGCCGGGCTAAAAGCATTTCAAGCGCGGAAAGAATACAGGTCCGGAATCTATTCTTACGAGCAGCGTAGTGAAGAACTCCCTGATCCTTATGCAAAACTCTTCAAACGGAACAAGAGGGCGTGGGATTTCTTTCAGGCTCAATCGCCGTGGTACCGAAAGACCATGGGTTGGTGGATAGTAAGCGCAAAAAGAGAAGAGACCAGACTGAAGCGGCTGGCGACGCTGATAGAAGAATCGGCTAACGGACGAAAGATGCTGTAGTAAAACCGAAAGCAGCCGTTGAGTCTGCGAGGCGATCAATTTACCTCCGGATATCATGCCAATTATTCATCAGAAAAGCTGGGCGAGATAGAACGGTCAACATATGAGCAGCAACCTGCTTGGAAGGGCAAGAAGCCTGCTGGATCAGATGCTTGGACCGAGTGCCGGTTTTCGCGAAGGGCAATGGCAAGCCATCGAAGCGATAGTCCGGCAGCGTAGCCGAGTTCTCGTCGTTCAACGGACCGGTTGGGGCAAGAGTCTCGTCTATTTTCTCGCTACTAAACTTCTGCGCGAGCAGAACGCAGGTCCTACGATACTGGTAAGCCCGTTGCTCTCGCTGATGCGCAATCAGATTGAAGCGGCCTCGCGTATCGGCATTCGAGCTTTTACCATCAACAGCTCGAACCGGGCGGAATGGGATGCTGCCGAGAGCGCCCTCGCTCATGATACTTGTGACATACTCTTGATCTCGCCGGAACGATTAGCGAACGAACGCTTCATGAAATCGCTGCTGCCCGGCATGTCTGGCCGCGCGGGTCTTTTCGTAGTCGATGAGGTTCACTGCATCTCGGATTGGGGACATGACTTCAGGCCGGATTATCGGCGCATTGTGCGCGTGATCGAGAGCTTGCCCGCGGGAATCCCGGTGCTGGGCACAACCGCGACCGCAAACGACCGCGTAGTGGCCGACGTTCAACAACAGCTCGGGCCCGGTCTTGTTGTTTTGCGCGGTTCGCTTGCGCGAACGTCGCTGCGGCTGCAGAACATCGTTCTTTCGAGCCAGGCCGAAAGACTCGCGTGGCTGGCTGAGAATATCCAAAAGTTCAAAGGGAGCGGCGTCATTTACTGTTTGACCGTGGCAGACGTCGAGCGAGTCACCAACTGGCTGAAGTCGCAAGGCATCAGCGCAGACGCCTATCACGCCGGCGATGATGCAAAGATGAATCGCGAGGCGCTCGAGAAAGCTTTGCTCGGAAACGAACTGAAGGCG
Organism: Blastocatellia bacterium; assembly: GCA_035607285.1. Taxonomy (GTDB): domain Bacteria; phylum Acidobacteriota; class Blastocatellia; order UBA7656; family UBA7656; genus Onstottus_A. The sequence continues at coordinate 14,267 of DATNBZ010000224.1, forward strand.
CTCGTCGCAACCGTCGCGCTCGGGATGGGTTTCGACAAGCCGGACCTGGCGTTCGTAATTCACTTTCAACGGCCGGGTTCGGTCGTGCATTACTATCAACAAGTCGGAAGGGCCGGCCGCGCAGTCGATCGCGCGTATGGAATATTACTGAGCGGACGTGAGGACGATGACATTCAGGATTACTTCATCGAAAGCGCGTTTCCGTCTCCGGAGGCCGTGATGTCGATACTCGATGCCCTTGCCGCGAGCGGTGGGCTTTCGATGAATGAACTGCTCGCACGCGTTAATGTATCGCGCTCGGTGGCCGACCGCGCGTTGAAGCTATTGGAGATCGACGGCGTAGTAGGGATCAAATTCGAGAAGAAGGTCATTTACACTCGCACCGCGAAGGCGTGGCAGCCCGATGTCGAACGAACAAATCGAATCACCGCTCTGCGAAGGGCCGAGCTTGCCGAGATGCAACGCTACGTTGCGCACCGCGGGTGTTTGATGGAGTTCCTCGCACGAGCGCTCGACGATCCCGATGCGAAGCCTTGCGGAGTGTGCGCCAACTGCCAGGGCCGGGGCTTTCGCGCCGGCGCGTCCGCCGAAACTATCAGCCAGGCCTCCGAGTTTCTTGGTCGCGTGGATATTGTGATCGAACCCAGAAAGCGTTGGCCGCAGGATATGATTCTGTCGGCAACGTCGATCATTCCCGTTGAGCTTCAGAACGCGCCCGGACGGTCACTTTGCTATTACGGCGATGCCGGTTGGGGGCGCCTTGTGCGAGAGGGCAAATATGAACGCGGTCACTTCGACGATCAATTGGTTGACGCATCGACGAGTTTGATCCGCGAACGTTGGCTGCCCGAGCCATTTCCCAAATGGATCACGGCCATTCCCTCGCGACGCCATCCGCGGCTGGTGTATGATTTCGCCTCGCGATTGGCCGCCGCGCTCGATGTTCCGTTTGTTGAAGCTCTTGCGCGCACGAAGGAAGCGCCCGAGCAAAAGCTCATGGCGAACACTTCCATGCAAGCGCGCAACGTAGCCGGGACACTCGAAGCGGCCGAACGCGTACCAGCCGGCGCGGTTTTGTTGATTGACGACATAATAGATTCGGGCTGGACCTTGACGATGGCCGGCTGGCTGCTGAGAGAAAAAGGCAGCGGCGTGGTTCATCCGTTTACACTGGCTCGCGCAACCGCACGAAAGAAATGATTGACTGAGAAGTCGATTGGCGGAGGCTTCATTTCTCTCATTAAAACTTAGCGCCCTGGTGATCGTTGTTCGCGGTGGATTGCGTGAATTGCCGCCTCCAGGAACGGCGTTCTCTGGCGCGGTCGGCGAAACGATTGAAGACGCCGCGGCCTACGTTCCGCATGGTATGATTCGGTTTACGACGATCGGCGCGATCCTGGCTGCCGGCGGCTCAGTCACACTTAAACCTGAACCGACCAGAAGCGGCTTAATCAACGAGCATCACGTCGTTGTCGTTTAAGGCTCGATACCGTCGACGTTCTCCGACCCGATGCCCAATCCGATACCGCGATCGGGTCGGATCGCGTGAAGCTCATCGAAAAGGAGTTCTCGTTATGAGTTGGGCAACAATTCGTTATCGCGATTTTTACGATGTTCCTCGCATCTTCATCACGACTCATGATGGAAAGCTATATCTTTTCGATTGTCCTTTCGATGACCAACTCGACGAGTATCTGGACCGCTACCGGGTTTATGAGCTTCCTGCAATCCCGGAAGAAGAGCTCAAGGGTTCGTGGGTGCGTTTGCCGGAACGCGCCGTTAGTCTAGTCGGAGAGGTGCCGGTCGCTTCCGTTCAGTTTGACCCAACGAAGCGAAGGAGTATCAACACGCTGACGTTCGACGAACTCGCTGCTCAGCAGAGCCCACAGAACACACTCGTGGCGTGAAGGATGGTCATATCCGTCGTTAATACGCGGGGCAAGGTTCTGGCAAAACGCCAGTGTCGTAATCATCGTAATCATCGGGGCGCTCGCCTTACGGCAAACATGCCCAATAAAATTAGACTATGAACCTCAACAACGATTCATTCGCCCTCTTTCTGCTCTGTTCGCATCTCGGCCTCCCGGACGAGCCCGATGTGAAACCGCTCAGTACCCGTGAATGGAACGAGCTTGAACGTAAGCTCTCTTCCACAACGACTTTGATATCGGAACTGCCGGGCGCAAGCGCCGGAAAAATGCGATTGGCTCTGCAGACCGACGATGACGAGTCGGACAGGCTTGCGCGATTGCTCGATCGCGGCGAAGTGATGGGAGAGGAACTGCGGAGGCTTGGGGAACTTGGGATCTGGATTGCGACTCGATTCGATGAAGACTATCCCCCGCGTCTCTCTCAGCGATTGAAGGGTGCTGCGCCGCTGATGCTTTATGGCGCGGGCGAAGTTGGGTTGTTGCAGCATAACGGGCTTGCAGTCGTCGGTTCGCGAAACATCGATCAACGAGGGTTCGCATTGACTGAGCAAATCGGCAATGCGTGCGCCGAATCAAAGCTGCAGGTATATTCAGGCGGCGCTCGCGGTGTTGATAAGACCGCAATGGGTGCGGCGCTTGCTTCGGGCGGTAGCGCGGCCGGCTTGCTTGCCGACAGCCTCGAGAAAGCTTTGCGAGCGGCCGATGCGCGAACGGCAATCGAAGAGGGACAACTTGTGCTTGCGACGCCGTACTCGCCTCACGCCAGCTTCAACGTAGGGATGGCAATGGCGCGCAACAAACTGATCTACGCGCTCGCGGATTTCGCGCTTGTTATCGCAAGCGACGCTGAGAAAGGCGGCACCTGGGCAGGGGCGGAAGAGGCGATGAAGGCCGGCTGGGTTCCCGTCTTCGTGGTCGATGGACCGGAGTCGCCGGCGGGAAATCGGCTGCTGATCAAACGTGGCGCGATTCCGTTTCCTTCCTGGTTCGATGATGCTCCATCATCTTTGGCTGACTGGTTTGCCGAACACGTGCCGGCGATGCAGCCTGGTTCTGTCCAGGGCAGTCTGTTTTGACATCCGCCTTTTGTACGGGCGAACGTGGATGCGAACACCGTAGGAGTGAGATGTTTATAGTAGGGAGGCGTCTTTGATGACCGAACTCGTAGGAGTGAGATGTCGGGCCTGCGCTTCCTCGAGGGCGTCCGGGAAGCGATATAAGTAATCAACAGGGATAGACAGGATGAACAGGATAGAAGAGACAAATACTGCGAGAGTTCTTTTTGCCTCATTGCCTATCCTGTGAATCCTGTCCATCCCTGTTCAATCTCTTATGTTTTGGAGTTTATAGTAGGGAGGCGTCTTTGATGACCGAACTCCCTAGGCGTTAGCACACTCCAGGCCGGCACTCCTATAGCATTTCACTCCTACGGAGTTGGGCGCTCGCAGACTGGAACAAACGAGATGCCGATAAAGTACTCAACCCCAATTGCCGAAGCCGCATACAAACGGAACTCGACGCTTCTCGACGGCTATCGCGACCAGGTCATCGATCTCGAGCCGAAGTATCTTCTGCAGATGGCTCACCTCACGACGCCGGCTACGGTGTGGAAATACGTAGAGAGCGCGGTTACCAAATCAAAAGCCAATCTGGTGATGCTCGACCTCGAAGACTCGATCCCGCGAAACAACGATGAGTTACTCGCCCAGGGTAGATCGAATGTCATTCGGGCGTTCAATGAGCTCGATTGGGGATCGCGTTTGAAGTTCTTTCGCCCGCGAGGACTGGAACTCGATCCGGGTTTCGAGGACATCGCGACGATCGTTGAAGCCGCGGGCTCCAAGCTTGACGGTTTGATCTATCCAAAGATCGAGGACGCTGAAGAGGTTCGTTCGATCGATGAAGCATTGACTGCACTGGAAGAACAGCTTGGTATCGAGCGCGGCCGTATCAAGGTCGAGCCGTTGATTGAATCGGCTTCGGCCGAAGAGAACGTCTTCGAAATCGCCCGCTCCTCGCCCCGACTCGTCGGGCTGGTGTTCGGCTCGTATGATTACTGGGCCAGCTTAGGCCTTGGGGCGATAAGTTACAGAGTCGATCATCCTCTGATCGCGCAGGCTCGCGGACGAATCGTCAAAGCCGCGGCGGCGGTTGGCATTCCGGCAATCGCCGAGATGACTACGAACTACCCGACTCGTGATAAGAGCGAAGAGGAACGGCGCGCGGCGATGGAAGAGTTTCACCGCGATGCTTTGCTCGCTCGCGACTTCGGATTCGCCGGCAAGTGGACTGGCATTCCTGATCAGACTGCTGCCGCGGTCGAGATCTTTCAAACTCCCGACGACGAAATAGAACGCGCGATTGCCGAAGCGAAGCAATTCCTCGAAGCCGAAGCAGCGGGTCGCGGAGCTACGATGATCGACGGCAAGATGGCCGATCGAGCGACCGACCGCTTAAATCGCAACACGCTGAAGAAGGCTTTAGCAATGGGTCGGATTGACGACGCTCTGGCAAAAGAGCTTGGGTTGCGACCCGCGTAGATCAGTCAAATCAGTGTCATCCGTGGCCGATGAAGAATAGACCACGGACAACAAGGATTTGACGGGTTCACACGGATTTTGACGTGGAGCAAAAGGAACCCTTATGAACACGCGCGCGAGCTTGCTGAAGCTTCTTGGGTCGAGTGTCGTTATTTTGCTCTTACCTGGTGTAGCCGCGACTCATTCATCAACACAGCTCGGCAACCAAACGACCAATCCGATCGTTGCATCGGAGTTTGTCTTCGAACAAGCGACCTTCCCTTCCTGTCACGCTTCGACCATTGCCGAGACTAAGACTGGACTCGTGGCGGCGTGGTTCGGCGGGACCCGCGAGAGAAATCCTGACGTCGGCGTCTGGGTCGCCCGTCGAAATAAGAACGTCTGGTCCAAGCCGGTTGAAGTCGCAAACGGAATCCAGCCAGGCGGCGCGCGTCATCCCTGCTGGAACCCGGTGTTGTTTCAAGTCGAGCGCGGACCGCTGCTGCTCTTCTACAAAGTGGGGCCGAGTCCAAGTGAGTGGTGGGGAATGTTGATCACATCCCCTGACGGCGGTGTGAGTTGGTCCAGGCCGGCGCGTCTACCGGATGGCATCCTCGGACCGATCAAGAACAAACCGGTTCGCTTGAAAGACGGTTCGATCTTGTGCGGCTCCAGCACCGAGAACGCGGGCTGGCGCGTGCACATGGAAGTCACCAAAGACCTCGGCGTCACCTGGCAGAAAAGCGGACCCCTCAATGATCGAGACCAGTTTGGAGCGATTCAACCGGCGATCGTCGTTCACCGCTCGGGCGCGATTCAGATCCTGTGTCGCAGCAGACAGAAGCGAATCACCGAATGCTGGTCGACCGATGGCGGCAAGAGCTGGGGGCAAATGAAAGCAACGTCGCTCCCGAACCCAAGCGCCGGCATCGATGCGGTGACTCTCGCCGACGGACGGGCGTTGGTTGTGTACAACCACACTGAGACGGCCCGCAGTCCATTGAACATTGCGGTTTCGGTTGACGCCAAAACGTGGAAGGCTGCGCTGGTGCTCGAAGACCAACCGGGCGAGTACTCTTACCCTGCTGTGATCCAAACCGGCGACGGGCTCGTGCACGTCACCTACACGTGGAAACGCGAGCGGATCAAGCACGTGGTTATCGATCCACGAAAGCTGGTGCTTCAAGACATGCCCGATGGACGCTGGCCTCAATGATCCAGAGTATTCCTCGGCGTCCTCCGCGGTTAAGGAGGATTTCAACCGCGGAGGGCGCAGAGGACGCGGAGGTGCTTGACCCAAAGAAACTACAAGTGGGCAGTCGTCGCCATGCTCTGGTTTGTGTGCTTCTTCAACTACGCCGATCGCCAGGCCATCTTCTCCGTTTTTGAGCCGCTCAAATCAGAGATGAATCTCACCGACGTGCAACTGGGCGTTGTGGGCGCCGCGTTCATGTGGGTGTACGCGGGCTTCGGAACCATCGCCGGTCTGATAGGCGATCGGTTGAAACGCAAACCCTTGATCATCGGCGGTCTGGTCTTCTGGTCAGCGATCACGATTGCGACGGCGCTTTCAACGAGGTACGCGCATCTGGTCATATTCCGAGCGCTCGAAGGCTTCGGCGAAGCATTCTACTTCCCAGCTTCGATGTCGCTCATAAGCGCCTACCACGGACCCGAGACTCGATCTCGGGCGATGTCGATTCACCAGTCCAGCGTCTACGCAGGCACGATAGCGGGAGGCAGCGTCGCCGGAGTTTTGGGGCAGCATTACGGCTGGCGATCAAGCTTTTATCTGTTCGGGTCATTGGGGGTGCTGCTCGGCGTGGTGCTGCTTCTGTTGCTGCGCGAGCCAGGCGCTGAATTGGCAAACGAGCGGGCCCAGGTGACAGCGCAACCGGAACTCGCGTCTTCGAGGCAACCCCGTTCAGCAATAACAACGCTGATCGATTTGCTGACCAACCCGATGGTTCGAATCTTAACCATTGTGTTCATCGGCGCGAACTTTGTAGCTATGATTTTTCTGACATGGATGCCGACATTCCTGTATCGCAAATTTGATCTCAGTCTTGCGATGGCCGGCCTCAGCGCGACCGTCTACTTGCAGATAGCCTCGGTGCTGGGAGTGCTGACCGGCGGGGTGCTTGCGGACAGGCTCGCTCGAAGAACACCCGGCGGACGGATGCTGACTCAAGCGATTGGACTGGCGCTGGGCGTCCCGTTTATCTTTCTCGCGGGATGGACGATCTCGGTCCCAATGGTTATCTTAGCACTCGTCGGGTTCGGTTATTTCAAGGGACTCTACGATGCCAACATATGGGCCTCGCTTCACGATGTGGTGCGACCCGAGCGTCGGGCATCGGCGGTTGGGTTGATGAACTCGCTCGGCTGGATTGGCGGAGGAGTCGCGCCGATTGCGATAGCCGCCGCAAGCGAGCGCTTTGGAATGAGCGCCTGTATAAGCGCGAGCTCGGCGATCTATTTTCTCATCGCGGTATTGCTGGTCTTTGGCATTCGAAGGCGCATATTAGTGTAGTGTTCGAGGCATCCATGTAGGGGCGGCCCTCCGTGGCCGCCCCTCTTTGCAAGTTCACGCGTCCGCGCTTACCGAAGAGGGGCGGCCACGGAGGGCCGCCCCTACATGGCGTGACTGCCAGTTCAAGACCCACTGCCGACGCAATTTCATTTTGTGGAATCGCTCGGCCAGTGGTTAGATCTATAGCTTCGATATGGAAAGGTGACTTATGAAAAGACTATTTCTATTTTGCTTCGTTATTGTGCTCTGCGCCGTTGGAGCCCAGAGAAAAAGTGAGTCTCACACAGTTCTCGGTTCCGTTGTAGCGATGGCTACTTACCCGGATAAGGCTATCGGTGAAACGGAATTGCGCGCGGCTTCCGCGAAAGCGATCAAGGTCATTCAGCATTCGCAGGTCATCTGGTACCAGAGGGAAACTTGCGCTTCATGCCATCACCAACTGCTTCCCGAAATTTCTTTCAACCTGGCTCGTGAACGCGGAGTGCCCGTTGATGAAAAGATCGCGCGAGAAACAACATCAAACACTTTCGCCTTTTTGAAGGACCTCGACGGTGTGGTTCAGGGCTACGATTATATAGATGTGACCTTTGATGGTTGGGCGTTGACCGCTGCGCGGCTCGCGGGCGTGCGGCCGAGCACGGCCACCGCGGCTGAAGCGAAGTTCATCGCCTCGCGTCAGCTTTCGGATGGCAGTTGGCCCACCATAGACCAGCGGCCTCCGCAATCCATCAGTCTGTTCACAACGACCGCCATCTGCGCCAACGCACTCGAGCAATATTTGCCGGACCAGCTCAAAGGCGAGAAAGGGACCCGGTTACGGCTTGCCAGAGAATGGCTGCTCAAGACACAACCTCGAACGACCGAGGATCGGACCTTTCAACTCTTTGGACTAAGTTGGACAAAGGCCGGCGAGAGCTTTCGCAAGAAAGCCGCGCGCCAGCTTCTTGACCTGCAACGCGAGGACGGCGGGTGGGCTCAGCTACCGGAGCTCGCCAGCGACGCTTACGCAACAGGAGAAGTTCTCGTCGCCCTGCACGAAGGCGCCGGCGTTCCGATCGGCGATCCCGCGTATCAACGCGGCATTCAGTTCCTGCTGAAGACGCAGCAAGCGGACGGCTCCTGGAGAGTTACATCGCGGCTTCATCCGCCAGCGCCTGTTAGCCCGCCCTATGTCAACACCGAGTTTCCCCCGTTTCAGCACGATCAGTTTGTCTCGATCATGGCGACGAATTGGGCGACCGCGGCTCTGCTGCACGCGATACCTTCGCAATCGATGGACAGAATGTCGACATATCAAATCGCAGACTTCGCGCCGGCTGAGCAAGCTGAGTGGATACGAGTAGCAGTCAGCGGCGAAGTCGCCGAGTTGAAAAAACTCCTCGACGCCGGAATGAAGCCGGACTCCAAAACGGCTCAAGGAACAACGGCGCTGATGCTGGCGGCAAGCGACGTCAACAAGGTAAGACTCCTGATCGACCGCGGGGCCGATGTGAACGCGCGCGCGGCTACCGGCCTGACGCCGCTGATGATAGCGTCGCGCTACCGGGGCAACGCGGAAGTAGTTCGACTGCTGCTGAAGAAAGGCGCGCGGCCCAACGCCGACAAGGGTGTCGAGGTTCGGAACGAAGCATCAGCTTTGTTTTTCGCAGCAATGGCCGGCGACGTTGAGATAGCCGGAGCGCTCGTCGATGCCGGCGCGAAGATCCAACGCATGAAGATCCTTGGGACCTTCCTGGTGTCTCCACTCAACTACACCACGACGCTGGACTCTCTGCCCATGGTCGAGTTTCTGATCGGCAAAGGCGGCGATCCAAATGAAGTTGACGCCGACAAAATATCCAATCTGGCGTGGGCGGCAATCGCGAACCGCGTAAGCATCGTCCAATCCCTTCTCGCGCACGGAGCGCAAGTGAACACGGTGGACAGGTTTGGCATGACGCCCTTGCTGTATGCAGCATCGATAAATCACGGTGACACCACAGTGATGGAAAAACTTATCGCGGCCGGCGCAGACACGACGGCGAAGAACAAAGAGGGCTTAACCGCATTCGACCTGGCTAAGACGTACCATCACGACGCCCTGGTCAAGCTGCTCGCGGCTAAGACGGCGACGCGATGAGATCCTCAAGGAGTTAGAAATGGCTGAACCAAAAACAAGACCGACCACTGAGAGTGTCGAGAAGTTCCTCATCGGGATCGCCGATGAACAACGTCGCAACGACTGCTTCCGCCTGGTTGCGATAATGAAAGCCGCGACCAAAACCGAACCCGAGATGTGGGGGACCAGCATAGTCGGATTTGGACGGCATCAATACAAGGGCGCGAGCGGCACCGGCGAGTGGCCTCTCATTGGCTTCTCGCCTCGCAAGAACGATCTCACTTTGTACTTGATGTCGGGATTCCTTCGGCATGCCGAGTCACTGAAGAAGCTGGGCAAGCACAAGACGGGAAAGGGCTGCTTGTATCTCAAGAAACTCGCCGATGTGGATGAATCAACCCTGAAGACAATCATCAAACAAACGGTTGCCGACATAAAGCAGGGAGTCTGGTGCCCGTGAACTTCGAAAGCAATTCGGTGGATCTCAGCCTCAAATAAATGATCTGGGAGAATAGATGAAAGAAGAACTGCTCAGGGGCGCGCTTTGCACTTTGTTGTCGGCTGCGATATGCGCCGCGGCTTCGGTGTCAGTTTCTTCAGCCGTGATATCAAGCCACGCTGTTACGCGACAAGATGCCGCAAGAGTCTACAAGTTCAAAGACGGCGGCATTCAATTCACCGTGCCGGCGGGATGGGATATTAGGGCGGACAACGACTCCGTCAAAGTATCACCGAAAGGCGGAAGCGCGCAGATCGCCTTCGTCGCGTTACCGATACCTGCGAACCTCGCCAGGGAAGAGCGGGCTAGCCTCTTCGATTCCCTGGCGGAGAAAGCCGGGATCACCGACATGAAGCCGGGCGGCTACGTTGACAATGAAACGATGGGCGGCATGAAGGTATCCGTGCGTCCTTATGAAGGAAAGAACAACGGGCACGACGTCGAAGGCGTGTTCTTTCTTCTGGACGCCGAGAAGATGGTGTTCATTACCCTGGTCGCAGCCAAATCACGGGGTGACATTAACAACGAACTGGAAGCGGTAATAAACAGCATCAAGAAAATCGAGTAAGGGGCGAAGGAGCGAGAATCGCTTGCACGGTCCTGCGCACTCAATTAGCATCGAATAGTATGTTCTTGAGGCTAATATGATCAACATAGAAGATATTCAGTCGCTAACGGATTTCAAACGCAACACCGCAAGGTATCTGAAGAAGATTAAGAGAAGCAAGAGTCCCGTGGTGTTGACCGTCAACGGAAAGGCTCAGCTTGTCGTGCAAGACGCGAGGGCTTATCAGGCGATGCTTGACCGGGTCGAGCGAGCCGAAACCGTGGCCGCTCTGCGTAAAGGCATTGAAGAGGTTGAACGAGGCGAGTTTCGTCCGGCGCGAAAGGCACTAAAGGAGCTTCGCCGAAAGCATGGCACATCGCGTTGATATTTCGCTGTTGGGTATGATGACGAAACGCGTGAAGACGTGGTGAGAATCCTGCGAATTCGCCATAGCGCGTGATTGAGAGCAATATCAGAAGAACTCATTGAAGGCGAGCAGAAACTTGACGTGGACGACTGATTACGTGGCACGCTTCGCAGGAAGTACGCGGTTCATATGACGTTGCGTTTCATCAGAAATACACCCGTAATTCTTCGGTTGATTTGTTTCGCTCTTATCGCCGTAACCTCGGCCTCCGCACAAGCACAGCAACCAGTCCAAAAACCCAGGCCTCCCGTAAAGCAAGCGCCTCCCCAGCGAAGCATGCGCGAGATAGTGAATATGCCCGTGGTGTATCGCGTCCCAGATATGGACAAGGTCATCGTCAAGTCTGATTTGAAGTACACCACGACTGACGATCCAAACCTGCTGATGGATGTATACCTTCCTCCGAGGCTCACAAAAGGCGAGCGTCGTCCGGCTGTCGTCTTCATCCACGGAGGCGCGGGCGCGCAATTCAAACCGAAAGACTGGGGCATCTACAAATCGTGGGGACGATTGATAGCCGCCTCTGGCATGATAGCCGTCACCTTTACGCACCGGCTCGGTTATCCAAAGCCTCTGCTTGCGGAAGCCGCGAGCGACGTTACCGCCGCTATCAACTATGTTCGCGCGAACGCCGACTCCCTCAACATTGATAAGGAGCGGCTTTGCCTGGCGGCTTATTCCGCCGGAGGTCCGTTGCTGAGCCTCGGAATGCGTGACAAGCCTGAATACGTCCGCTGTCTCGTGGCGTTTTATGCCTTCCTTGACATCCAACAATCCGAACCGCATAGAACTAACGAACCGTCCGAGATGATCGAGAGATTCTCACCAATCACATATCTGGCGAATGACGCGGGCAAGCTTGCGCCGATGTTTATCGCGCGCGCCGGTCTCGACGAAGTTCCTACGATGAATGATTCGATTGATCGGTTTGTCCGCGAGGCGCTTTCCAAAAACGCATCAATCATCGTCGTAAATCATCCTCAAGGAGTTCACGGATTTGACAATCAGACCGACGACGAAAGGTCTCGTGAAATTATTCGAAGCGCAATCGATTTCATGAGGACTCATTTGGCAATGCGCCCCGACCTGCCTGAGAGACGGAACCGCTGATTCACGCTGCCTTCGGCACGCAGATCAGCGCAGATCAGCGAAACAACGTCAGCGCTAATCAGCGGTTCCTTTTCCGATGGTCAAGGTCGCTCAATCTAGTAAGATAGCTGAATGAACACAAGTCCGGCCGCCGGGCACATCGAGACTGTCAACGATATCGAGATGTATTACGAGACTCGCGGTGAAGGTGAGCCGCTGCTGCTGCTGCATGGCGGAGGCGGCGTGGGCTCCAATTGGGAACTTATCTTCAAAGAGCCGCCCTCCGGGTACAAGCTGGTAATACCGGATTTGCGCGGTCACGGCAGATCAACCAATCCTTCGTCGACGTTCACCTTCAAGCAAGTGGCCCTCGATGTATTCGCGCTGTTGGATCGCCTCGGCATCGACCGCTTCAAAGCCATAGGTTTGAGCCTTGGAGCCAAGACGCTTCTCCACATGGCCACTCAGCAGCCCAGCCGGGTCGAAGCAATGGTCCTGGTAAGCGCAACACCATATTTTCCCCAGCAGGCGCGCTCGCTTATGAACCAACTGAGCACGCTGGAACACACCGAGGCAGAGTGGCAACAAATGCGACAATGGCACAAGCACGGCGATGAACAAATCAAGAAGTTATGGGAGTTGATGAGTGCGCTCAAGGATAGTTACGACGACATGAATTTCACACCGCCTTATTTGTCGACTATCACAGCTCGCACTCTGATCGTGCACGGCGATCGAGATCCGTTGTACCCGGTCGGCCTGGCAATGGAAATGTATCAGGCAATCCCTCAATCGTATTTATGGGTGCTTCCGAACGCGGGCCACGGCCCGATCTTCGGCGATATCACCGCGCGCTTCGTGGAGACCGCGTTGGCTTTTTTGCGCGACGAATGAGCAGCGTCATAATCGGGCGTGCCTGAAGAGACAGGCTTCAACCGAGCCTGAAGCTTGGGCAGTGTTCGAATTCTGCGTTGCTTTAAGCTCCGCGTGCTTTGCGGTCCTTTGCGACTTTGCGTTGAGTATTGAAGGAGTAAGACCCAATACTCAGCACAAAGTCGCAAAGGACCGCAAAGCACGCCAAGGATTGACGACACATGAAATCATCCGGACCCAGACTCATCGAACCGAAGTACGGCCGCCTGCTTGACGACTTTCGAGTCGGCGATGTGTATCACCATCCGTGGGAAGTAACCATCGACGACGGAATGCTGGCGATGTTTGCGGGCTCGTTTCTCGATCCGAACCCTCTCTATTCAAGCCGCCGCTTTGCTAGCGAACTTGGCTTTCGCGATCGCGTAGTTCACCCGCTGGTGATGTTGAACTTAGCCTTGAGCTTTACGGTTCACGACATCTCCGAACAAGCGATCGCTCACCTGGCCTACATCGAGTTGAAGTTTCCAAACGCCGCTTATTCGGGCGACACGCTTTCGGTTTATTCAGAAATCCTTGGCGTCCGAGTGTCCGAGTCGAAACCCGATCGCGGGGTGGTTCATCTTCGAACCACGGGAATCAATCAAGATGGTCTGGCAGTCGTAACGTTCGAGCGCAAAGCATTGATACCGACGGGCCGGCTTGAAGGCCGGGCGCATCCCGATGCCCACGTCAATCCTTCCGATGCGGTGGTGTCAGCGGACCCAGCCGCGTCGGTGAGCAAGGATACTCAGCTCTCGGCCGAGGCCGCGTCTGCAGGAACCGGCGAAGGACTGAAGTCGGTGACGCCTGACAGCAGAGAGTTAGCCGCCGCGCCGCCGCCGGCCGCGGTACCAGACAGCTCGTTACCTCCGGAACTTGATGGCGAGATCAAGTTTCCCCGGTGGCCGGGCCGGCCGCGAGGGTGTTTCGAGGACTTTGAAGTCGGCGACGTGATTCTTCATAGCATCGGTCACACCGTCGGCGAGAGCGAGCACATGCAGTTGACGATCTTGACGCGGAACAGCCACCCGCTGCACTTCGACGAGGTCTACTGCCGAGAGCGCAGCTTCACTAAGACCCGAGTAGTCGAAGGCGGATTGGTTTTCGCGTGGATCGCGTCGCTTGCGAGCCGCGACACAACAGCGAACGCCTTGTGGGAGATCGGCTACGATAAAGGCACTCACCCAAATCCGGTTCTTGCTGGCGACACGCTTTATGCCGCATCTCGAGTCATCGAGAAACAGGAACGCGACGAGCAAACAGGCATCGTTCGCTTCAAGCTTGTCGGTGTGAAGAATGAAGCGCCGATCGAGCTTATTAGACGAGGCGTTGACCTCTTCGAGGGCAAGTTCGATCAAAAGGTCTTCGAAATAGAACGCGCGATGCTGCTGCACAGGAGTCCGTCGCCGCATTGATCAAACAGCTATAGTCCGCCTTCCTCTGACCAGGGACTGAACGGCCTGAGGTTGTTCATCCCTTTTTGTAAACCGAAGCCATGAATTCGGCGTCTGATTTATCGATATCCAGCCCGCCGATTATCGGTTTGCCATTCTTGGTGATGATGCCGGGGATTTGGTAACACATTATCGATTTCTGATCGGCCTGTGCGGTATGTATCAGTGCGGACTCTTCGATTGGGGTCAGCACCTGTTGGCGCACTTCCTGGGGATTCCAGCCCTGCGTTCGCCCAAAGAAGTCGATTGCCTTCTTTGGATCGATCAAGTTCACAAGCGCGCGCCGCATGTGCTCGTGAGGACAACCCAACGTATGACCCGTCTCGTGGCGAACAACCCTGTGATACTCTGAGTCGAGCGTCTGCATTGTAAACGAATCGAGGTTCATGGTTGGCTCGTTCTTATCAATAAGGTTGATATCGGTGCCGACGTAGGACCAGTACCCGTCACCAGGCGTACGAGCAATGCGAACCTGCGGGTCGGTTTTGGTCTCGACAAACTTAACATTCGCGGTAGCACCCCACGCATTCATGTGCGACAGAATCCGTTTGCGCAGATTCGCCGGGGGGTTGTCGAGGAATCCTACCGTCAGGTGCACGCCGCCGTTCCCCCAGTACTTTGTCGTTACCACTGCTATGCGTTCCTTTGTAGGCTTGAAGTTCGGGATGAGCCCGACGAGCCGATTGAGATTCGGATGATTGACCGGGTTGATCTCGCTCGCCGTGCGGGCTGCGGTGATCCAGAGTTTTTTGGGAAGTCGTTTCGGTAAGCAGACCATCGGGTCGGCCGATGCGGGCTTCGAAGCAGAGTTATTTCGTTTTGCCATCACTTATCCTTTCTGGGTAATCGAGTGAGTCTGATGCGAACGGGAATTGACGACGAATGGTCTCCAGCCCGCCTATGCCTGCCGGTATTCACACGATCGCTGCACGTGATCGCGAGCCGCAGGGTGCACAATTACAGTTCCAACGAGTAGTCGAACCAAAGAGAGCCCTTGCTAAACCCCGCGGGCAGTTGTTTGGGCTGGATCGGCTCGGCTGATTTAAGTGGGTCCGGCGCATCAGCGATATGCAGCCAGTCGCTTCGAACAATCCGCTTTGTGGCGCGGTCGCTCAGCGCGGTCATCAACTCCGGCTTTGGGATTGATTCCCAGGGCGAGCTCTGCGTCGAGACCATCGCTGCAAAGTTTCCTACGCTCATCTTCTCCACGGCATCCTTGGGAGTCGCATTCACGCTCCCGTGATGGGACACCTTATAAAAGTTTATTCTTGACAGGATGTCGTCTGCATTCTCGTTCTCCAGCCACCATCTCCAGTTTCCGTACTGTGCATCACCAGGAAAAAGCAGATACGTTTCGCGGAACATAAGCAGTGTGACCAGACTGGTGTTGTTCATTGCTTTATCCAGAGCGAAAGCAAGCTCGTCCAGGGGCATTGCGGCGGTATCGCGGAGCTTCCTCATCTCCTCCCTGGTCAGTCTTGGAGCGGCGTCGGAGTCCTTAGCTATCCACTTTGGCGCGAAAATTTGGTAATCATCGACACCTTTTAGCTCACCGTCAACCAACGCGAGATAATGGTGGCCCTGAGGCGGATCCATCTGAGAAAGGAAGTCTTCAGAATCAGGAGGCCCAAGCACTTTTACAGACAACCCGGGGATTCCGGAGATGGTTTTCAGTTCATCACCGGCCTTCAGATAGCGGACCTTGGCATTCGCGCCAAATCCGCGGCGGAGCAGTTCAAGCGCTCTCTCATTGCCCTTCAGATTCTTGATGGCATTAAGGACTTCGTTGTCCACCGCCGCACCCCTGGCGGCCATCGCAGCAAAATGAGTTTCAAGCTGAGACGACAGAGCGAGTGTTTTCTTTTCGAACTTGGCGGCCCTTTTGTCGCTTTTGTCCATTGCCCAGGGCAGCCAAACCTCGCCCACATCGAATTTCGCAAACTCCTCGGCAAATTTTCCGAACGCTGATATGTGATCCTGATGTGCGTGCGTTGCTATGACAATGGCAAGCTTGTGATCCGTAACATCCGCGATGTTCTGAATGACTCTTTCCATCGTCTTGATGTCGCCTCGAGCATGGACGCCGCAATCAACAAGGATATGTGTACCGCTGTTGCCATTCGAACCGTGGCCATCGGGCGGAAAAGAAATCAGGAAACAGTCGCCAAAGCCGATCCTGTACATGCGAATGCGAACGCTCCTGCGGCGACCGCCGTCGGGTTTGGCGGCGCGCTTCTTCGTAGCCTTCGCAGCGGGCTTCGCGGTCACTCTTCGGGAATTCGTTGTCTTGCCAGCGCCCATCCTAGTACCCCCTATGCACCAAGTTGAAGCTTTTAGGAAGCTGCGAAACCAGCCTGCCTAACAGTCGCTCTTTTGAATAACCAGCAGCCGCCATGTTGGCCTCGCGCGAGAACTGATATTCCCTCTGCCTCATCAGCCGCTGATTGTCGGCATCGTTCCGCGGATCGCCCAGAGGCTTCTGAATGGAATACTTCACATTCCCCTCGCGATCGAGAATCAGCGTCGTGCCGCCAACAAAATCAAACGTTCCCAGGTCAGGGTACGCCGGGTCCAACAGCACGGGTCTGCGCTGAGTAATCTCGGCAACCACATTAAAGATGACCTGGCCGTCGGGGCCTACTCTGTGCACTTCGTGATGCGTGCGTGCTTGAATCTTGATCTTATCGTCGCGCAGGAGGCACAGCCCGTCGGCGTTCTTTACCGCAAAAGCGTGCAAGGCGACTCCGTTTGCCCGTCGCTGCTGCGGATCATCGGCTTTGAATACGTCGAACTTCAGCCCCGCGCAGCGAGGAAGAGGCTTGCCTGAGAAGTCCTCCGGTGATCGCCATAACAGGGCCTCTTCCGAGTATGAACCTGCGCCTTCCGGATGGATGCCACGGGATCGAAACGCCTGGATCAACGCCATCCTGAAATCGTACTTGTCGCTCGAGACAAGATCGAAATCAGCGGTGACAATAGCGCGGAGGAAGTCTCCGAACCTGATGTCCACTGGAGGGCAGTAGTCGAGGGCTCGTATGCAAATGTTGAGAAACCCTTCTGCCGTTCTTGCGGCGGTTTCCGCAAGACGACTTGCCAAATCATGATTCAAGTCGCCCGACGATATCCTGGCTCCCCCGGCTCGGGCTATTCGGATAAGATCACGCGTGCGTCGCACGTAGACAGTGAAGAACGCGTCGAACACCGCCGCCACGAGTATTGAACCGCGAGTGTGAGGCTCAGTAAATTTCGCAAGATCGTTGGTGTCCGGAGGTGTGCCCAATGCCGAGCGCAAAGCCTTTCGCATTCCCATTGCATCGCCGAACTGTTTGGCCAGACCGACGAGCGGATTATCGGTCGTCAGGTTAGCCTGGATTGCGGGACCGTTATCGCTCGGCGCGCTTTCCGGATCGATCACGCTCCGGAAAATGTTACCGCCGGTCTGCTGTATCATCTCGAGCAACGCTTCGCTAAAGCTGAAGTGCTGGAACAGCGCCACTATATCCGCAAAGGCCTCGTGAAAGGCCGGCGCATCGGGGCTGGCAGGCACCGTAAAGAAATCGCGCTGACTATCAACCAGCGCGTGAGTTGCTTCATGCACAATGATGTCGTGCGACAGACAGGTAAAGACCGTCTGCCCCGGAATGTTCAATCCGGCATCAGTTTCAGAAGCCCTGAAGTACCCGAACAAAAGCGCACGCAAATCACGGTCATAGTACGCGTTCGGCTCCTGCATCGCGTGCGGGAATATTCGAAGCCGCTCTCTTAGGTTCGACTCTTCGGACACCCACCGACCAAAGCTCCACACAATGTCTCGCCCGAGCGCAAACTTGAACCGCCTGATGGTCTCGCTTACAACCGCATAGACCATTTGCTGATGGAAGCGAGGGTCGGATTCGTTGGGATCCAACCCGCCCTGGATCAGGATATCCGCATCGTTCAGATCGACCGCGCGATAGTATTGGTTTCGCGTGGCGTCATAATCGATTACTTCAAGGTACTTGCCAACCGGTCCCCGCGCTACATCTTCGTACTCGGTGTTGATCGTCATGTAGTTGCCAAGCGTGCGGCCCCGCGACGGATCGAAGGCATAAACTGCAAGAGGACGGCGCCTGACCGCGCTGTCTTCCATTCTAATCGACGTGCTCATCACCGTTGTCTCCTAAGCATCGTTTAATGAGTCAACTTCCTCACCCGGCACAACACGAACGGTTCCGCTCGGACGGACGCAAGCCATCAGTCCTTTGCCTTGTAATTCTGCCTTGTCCCCACGGAGCGTGCCGCCTTTCGTTTCTTCGCTGCGCGCGCGTTCTCGGGTGGAGCGTTGTTTTCCGCCGGCTCGCACCTGCTATTCTATGGTAAAAATCGCCAAAACGTTTCACGGTCAGTGAGGAGAACCCAAATCGGGGATGGTCTGCGGATCCGTTCTGATCGATTGCGCCTTTGTTAGGGTCCGAGATAAGCGCATCCATACGCAGCCGGCCGGCGCGCATCTTCTGGATAAGACGTCGATCGTCTTTTCCTGAAAGATGTTGTTGTCTATCTTGGTCTGCGATCCCACCGCGAATGAGACCATGGCTGAGATAACGATCTTGGCGCGCTCACCATTAGTGATTGGCGTCGGGATACGATTGCCGCCGGGCGCAATCGGCATGGAAGTCCTAGTTTTTGACTACCGCAAAAAAATACGAATCGAGCGACTCGGTCCTACCTTGAGCGGTGACTCCTATCAATTTGACTTCATAGTCCCCGCTCGCGAGTGTCGCGACTGGCACTCTTAGTATCACTTGCTTCTCTTGTCCTACCCGCTTTGTTCCGAGCATTCGATGCCTGATCGATTTTCCCTGAATAGTGGTCACATCAGCACTGTATCTTTCATGGCCTGACGTAGCCAACCTCAGCCTTAATTCAACCTCCTCCTTGCCGGGAGGAATCACAAGCTGCGTTTTCGCAGACCCTCTCTCGAGACCGGGAGAGAGAATTACCGACAGAAGGCCGGACGCAAGCGCGTGAGACGGACCGACTCGAGGGCTCGCGTTCTTCAGTTCAACCAGTTGCGCCTCTTGAGCGGCATTTCGTTCCTGCGCCTCCTTAAGATCCCGCTGTACTTGGGACGCTTGGCTGTTCTCATCGGCCAGCTCTCGTTCGAGTTGCTGCACTTGAGCTCGAAGGCGTTCAATCTCGGAGCGACCTCGGCGCTCGGTAACCAATAAACTGCCACTGAACGCTACAATTATCATCATAACGCCCATCGCAAATGCCGCACGGACTCGTTGAGAGTGCCAAAATGATTCAATGAGAGACGCTAAGGATCGAGGCTGAGATTTGTCTCGGTCCGCGAACGCGACGGGCCCCTTCGAGATATAACGGTTAAAAGCTCGGTTGAAATCAAGGTCCTGACGTCCTCGGGGAGTCGTCAGGAACGAATCCTCGAACTTTCTTCGTTCGGCGCCTTTGAGGCCTTTGCGAGCGTACTCAGCAACAAGCTCATCCTCGGCAAACGTGACCTCCTCGAAAAAATCAGAATCGGTCATCATCCGTTCTTCAACTATTTGCCGTTCCGACTCAGTAAGATCCTGAAGCAGATATCGCCTGATTGTTCTTTCGTCTTCCGAACTCATTTGCTTAAGTTGTACAACGCTTGCTAGCGTTCCTCCTCATGTATCTATGGCACCTCGGCATTAAATATAACCACAAATGGCTGCGTCTTCATTACGCTCGATGCACTCAAGTACACACAGTTTTAGCGTCTTCTTAATTCTGTGAGCGCGCGTTCGCAACGCCTTTATGTTACTTCCCAACTTCTCGGCCATGGCATTATGCGTGTCTATCTTCGCCCTTCCTGTCTCTTTGAAATATTCCAATATAAGTTTACGCTCGCGTTCGTCCAACCGGTCAAGACAAGTCGTCAGGCACCGATCGTATAGTTCCTTCGGTTCCGTTGGGTCTGGATCCGGTATGGGGACAGGAGTGGATGGTTTGTGCCTGCGTTCCCTGCACACCATTTTTGCGACACCGTAAAAATAGCGACCGGGATCGCCGACATAATCCTCTTCAATTCCCGGTAGCTTTCTTGCGACGCGATCGACGGTTTCGTCCCAGATATCTTCTTCCTCGTAGCAGCCGCGAAAGATAAGTATTTTGATAGCCCTTGACCTTATAGCTTCGAATTTCGTCGCGGCCAGATCGCGATCCGGATCAAGCCACGCGAGCAGTCTGTAGAAACTCTCCTGATCCAATAACACTTCCTTTTACGGGGAGGATCCTTATGTGTTGCACGCTTCACGAATCTGCTGATGGACTTATCTCCATTCACCCTGCAGAATAAAGGCGCCCCAGTAATAGGGCGAGTTGTTCCTGCCTCTCCACATCTCAAGTTGAGCGGCTCTCAGTGCAGCGGCTGGTTGCATCTTCTCTTTCAAAACTTTTTCGTAGAAGCGCTTCATTAGCTCAGCCGTCCTCTGGTCGTCAACGTTCCATAAACTAGCCATCACCCGCGCGGCGCCGGCGTACATGAAGCCGCGGGTCAACCCGACAAGTCCCTCGCCCTTTATGTCTTTACCCAGTGCAGTGCTGCACGCGCTCAGTACAACAAGGTCGGCCGAAAGCTTCAGGTTATATATATCATTGAGCAAAAGAAATCCATCTTGTTTTACCCCGGCTGCATTCACCAACGACAGGGCAATACACGACAGATCGGGTTGATTGCTGTCGAGCAGTCCGTGGGTAGCGAAGTGAACTATCCTGTAGCTGCTCAGATCAGCGCTCCTTGCGTTTTGCAAATTCGCATCGAAGTCCACGTTGATCCTCGCGTCGGTGGACATGGATCGGATCGCCTCGGCTTCCGCTCGCGAGTTCTTCAACCGGTCCAACTTGATGCCGTATTTTGCAAACTCTCGCAAACCACCTCTTCGTTTCGGCTCCTCGCCTTGCGAGAAACGCATGGTCACTCGATTCCTTGCCAAATCGAAGCGGTCATCATCAAGGCCGAAGACAGGATCGGCAAATACAACTACTCCTTTGCCTGCAGGTTTGCGCTTGGTTAGCTCCGCACGCAGCGCCGCGGCGACCGAGATCGACGGGAGACTTACGATTTCGTGTTCCGCGATTAACGGCGCTGCCCGCGACACGTTTCGCGATGCGCCTTGTGGAATAGGAAGGGCATTAAAGGGCACGTACTGCAGCGCGCCTTCGCCTACAATCAGCAGACGCTTATCGCCAAGTTCGGCCGCAACCGGACCAAGAATCATTTGGCTGAGCGCAGCGGCTTTCTGCCAGTAGGCGGCTTTGCCTCGAGGAAAGACAGCTTCGCTGGATTTCACCAAATTGTAGACCTGACTTGCGGACGCTTCGATGGCGGTGCGTCCCGGGAGCTCGTAGCTCTTAATCTGAGAAGCGCTCACAAGCCACAGATAGCTGCGTTGTTCACCAAGCGCGTATTCGAGGAGCAGCGTATCCGGGTCAAGCAATTTCTGTTGAGTTTCCTCAACACCGATGGGCTGAGGTTGAATCAGAGTGGCATATCGGGGGCTCTGGACACGAATCTTCTCATCGACGTCCTTCCTCTCCGTAATCAACGCCTTAATCTCGGCGTCGATCTGTGCGGCTTGTTTTTCAGTAGCCTTATCCTTAAGAAGTCCAACCTGAAGCTGAATCTTCGCTTCAATTTGTGTTTGCAGGGATTGCTCCAACCCAAGCAGCTTCGGATCAACGCCCTCGCGGATCTCCTGACCAATCTCGCCGAAGCTCTCGAGGAAACTTCGCGCTCGCGCGTGTTCGCTTAGTTGCAGAGCGCGAGAATCAAATCCCTCGAATGGCTGCCTCTTGTGTAGTTGCATGAGGATGTCGATGTCGAGATCGTAGTAGTCGCGAACGGAGGCGAGATATGAAGTGCGAAGTTCTCTGCTGACAACTCGCACGCGAAGCATCTCGATCTTCTTTATCGCCGCCTCGGCTCTCTTGTGCGCCTCCGCCAAGTTTCCCCGTGTGCGCTCGACTTGAGCGATACCAAATAACGTCGCCGCTTCTCCTCTCGGATCCTTTAGCGCTTGCCAAATGACCAGCGCCTCGTCATATCCGTTTGATGCTCCCGACAAATCACCTTCTGCAGCCGACAGCGCCGCAATTCTCGTGAGTGCGATTGCCTTGCCTTCCTTGTTTAGCTTCTTATTGAGTATTTGGAGAGCTTCGAAGTACCGGGACCGCGCTGCTTGCACTCTGCCTAGCGCGACATCCGCCTCGCCTATGTACATGAGGACGTATGCCCTTTCTATGTCGCGCTTAGACGTTCGGCACAACTGGTCCGCGGTCTCATAGAAACTCAGCGCCGTGGTTGGATTCCCAAGCTGAAGGTGCGAGTATCCTATGTTTAACAGAGTTCCCACTTCCCCTAACACATTTTCGGCCTCTCGTTGCAGCGGTAACGAGCGCGTTGAATACTCCAGGGCCCCCTGAGCATCTCCCACTGCAAGAAGTGTGTAAGCGGTATTATTGAGTGCGGCTGCCAGGGGCTTGGCTCCGATATGCGGTGTGGAGGCGAGGAGGTCAATGGATTGTTGGAAATGCGTCAGCGCTTCCTGTGACTCTCCGAGGCGGTCATAGATCTGACCGATGTTATTTAGCATGTTCGCGATCCCGACTACATCGTTCAGCTCCTTCTGCAGACTCAGAGCTTCCTGGTAACACTGAAATGCGCCCTGGGGGTCGCCCAGATTCTCGAATGCACCGCCGATCGTGTTGATAGCAATGGCTTCGTTGTTCCTATGAGCCTCTTTTCGAAAAAGCTCAAGCGACTGAGTCGCGTAGCCAAGAGCCTTTCTTGGGTCCGATGTGATGTACATCAACGTCAGGTGCCGCAGCGTCAATGCCTCCAAGTGAACATCCCCGATCTCGCGACTTAGATTGATCACCTGAGTGTCATACCCATCCACCTCAGCCTCTGCTGCTCGATCTGAACGGACCCATATCACTCTCGCGAGCGACAACAACGCCTTGGCCTTCTCATATCGATCACCTACATCTTCAAATAGTTTAACCGCGTCTTTGTATAGTGTAATCGCGGCTAGTTTTGAGTCGTCGTCGCCAGTCAACTTCCGAGCAGTCGTGTAAGACCGTTCGGCCCAGATGCGGATTAGATCGGTTGGCGTAGGGTCTCGAGGACCATCAATGCTTATCTTGAAGCGCCCCGCGGGAGAAGCGCTCTTGTTCGTCCGCAGCTCGATAACATAATCCGAATCAGCATCGGCTATCAGGGAAATCGATTCGTTGCCGCGGTCCCCGGTGGGTCCATCCATCTCGGCAATAAGTTTGTTATCCGCGGTGTAAAGATAGATCGACAAGTCGACGTCTAGTTGTTCAGCAATTATTCGGGCAAAAACTCCCCGGTTAAGAGAAATTTGGAACCACTTCGATTCACCCGCTCGAAGTTCCCCCTCGGACCGCACGCCAGCCGCCATTAACCGCTTCTCCTGCGGACCTGCAAGTTCGGATGGGGAATCGATCTGACCACTACCTGCGGGTGACTGAGTGGCAATCGGGCGAGGCAACTGATGCTCGTTCAACCCGGATGAAAAGATCGGGCAGACGGCACAGCATTGAATAAGCAATATGCGCGCAGTTCGCGAAACCCTGTCGAGAGCCTTATGGCGAAGCGCAATCAACCGTGCTGTACGCACAACGAATCACCTCTGGCGGATATCATTCCGAGGACGGGTGACGCGATTCTATTATTAGTTGAGAAGCGTGTAAAGCAAATTCGCAACACCGGATTGCGTTGTTGGTGTCGATTGTGCGACGGCTGAAAAGGGATTGTGTCGACGTGCATCCGACATCGGAGGGAGAGTAGAAGTACACGAAGCGCGACTCTTCCCAACATCGGGAAGAATCGCGCTTTGCTATTCGGCTCGGTAAGATGAGCTACACGGCGCTCGAAGGCGCGCGGATTCGCGACTTCACGAACCGTAGTCTCTACTATTGAACCGGCCTGTTGCTCGTCCAGTCCTCTTCACCAGCGGCAAAGGGAACGGTGGCCCCGTTCAGGTCTACACGCCGGCGTTTTCCAACTACAGACGTAGTATTTGGATCTACGTGCCGCGTTACGTGTCCAACATAGAGAATCATGCCGTCGGCCAGGGGCTCGTTAAAGTATATTAGGTTGCCGACTGGATCCGGGGAGACGCAGTAGAAGCCGTGTCCCACTGGACCCCCAGTCGGAGGAGGGAAATTCACCTTCAGCTTAGGAAGCCCGACGGATAGGTCGTCATCCGCTATCGAGATCTCTCGCACGTTCGTTGACCCACCTGTGCAGTCCGTTGTTTGGCCGGTACACAAGAACCAATCACCTACGAAGAAACTTGCCATTGCTCTCTCCTTTTTTGCTCCTGATCAGAGCGTTGTATTAGGTGCATCGCACCCGGAAGATTGGCCACCACGTAGACCTGGGTCTTCGGAAGTGGCCTTCATGATGATTCGTTGCCTCAGGTTACTCTTACTGGGCTTTCCTGAAGGCAATGAGGCCGAACTCAACCCCGTCACTCACGATCGTATCGAGTTCAGCGGAGGGGTTGGGCACAGCGGCCATCGGCTTTCGTGGAAACCTTATAGCAAACTTGATCAGTACGCCCCCGAGTATGAAAGCAACCACTCGTTCGGAGTCGCTATCATTGGAAGGTGCGGACCCTTGACGTTGGTTCTCACGCAGCCAGGGATACAACAAGCGGAGGTCCGGGTCGCCACCCGTACCGTCCTTGAACCTCTCTATTGACCACAGGAGGGTGAACGCAGGCGACGTCAAACGTTCGAGCACATCTCGCGTGGCGGAGCCAACCGACAGAACGAGGTTGGAGTCGCGCTCGGGATCGACCTGGCCAGGATCGATCAGACCGGTATCGGGCGCGAGTAACGCATACAAGCGCGAGCGCCATCGAGTTTCCCAGAGCGCACGCTTGAACATCTCCGCCTGGGCTGCCGACGGCGCCAGCCAAGTCGCGATATTCCGGTAATACGTCTTGATGTCTTCGTAAGCGCACGCTCCCCTATCGGCTCGCGGGATTGTGTTTGGCGGACCTGCAGCCGGTGTAGCTGACAAGCCCCGTAGATTACTGTCAATGAAGTGACGAAAGCTTGAGTCAACAACAATGCGCCCTCTATCAACCCGATGGCCATCGTAACCCCCTATCGCTCGAAAGGGGGTTCCGGCCTCCGAATGACTGTCTGAATCTGCAACAATCAGCGGTTGCTGACCATTATATTCTCGCAGTTCCGGTTCACTCTGATCCTCGCGGCAGTCTCCTTCGTGAGTGTGATCGGGCAACACATTAATCGTCCCTCTGTATCCGCTTAGTAGCGGGTGCGGATAAACCCGAGACCCTTCTCGTCCGTAGAAACGAGGTCGGATGGTCTGAGGGACTTCGTCGGTTTCCTCGCTTGGGTCTAGCCTCCCAGAGGTAGTGTCGTTTCGATCGCGGCCGGTTCCCGGTCTAATGCCGTTCCATTGCCGCATCGAACCAACTCTTGGTAACAGACGACTCATTGACGCGCCAAGACTCAAATGGTCTCCGGTGGCGAAAACTCCACCTCCGGTGTCCATGAACTCACTGACTATTCTCGGCTCATCGTTCAGAAGCTGTGTCGTAGGAATGATTGGTGTGCCGCTCGGATTCAGAGTCTCCTCCTGATCTCCAAAGAACCACACCTCATCGAAAGCTGTCCGGAGTCCATCGGTGAAATGAAAATCCTTGAAGTCGGCTCCCTCCCCAATGCTATCTTCCTCTTCCGAGCGAATATGCCGCTGAGGCTGCCTAAACGCAGTAGTGATTGAAAACCGAGCGATCGGGCCAAGTCTCTCCGATAGAGCTTCGGTGAGAAGCGATAAACTGAAATCGCCGTTCTCACGCGCAGCGTTCTTTACGAACCTGAGCCTCCCATCAGCCACAATCAAGACATTGACCGTAACCGGATCGATGAGTGTCGGATCTACTGGATTACCCACATTCCCTCCCTGACGCCGCGGTGTTCGGCCGGCGTACCAGTTTCTTGCTCAATCTGTTTCCTGGCAAACAACCTTAGGACTTCGGGCAGACGAATCCTGGACTCTGCTAGTTCGCGCCGCCCTCTCCCACAGGTCTGTTGCTGGTCCAATCCTCATCACCCGCTACTTCAGAGCCGGGTGAGCCGAGAAGCCGCCGCTTACCCTTGAAGACGGTATAAGGTTTCCCATCTCTTTCTTCATGAGAATACACCTGCCCTACATACAGGTAAGGCGCCGAATACGCACCCGATTTGTCAGTCTGCGGTTCCAAAAAGAATACGGTGATGAGTAGGGGATTTGCGTTCAGGGTAAAACAGCCGTACCCATCAGGCGTTCGGTCCGGGAAGATGATGCCAAAGGCACCCGGCAGGTCAGGCAAATCCTGAATCCTGATATCTCTTCTAATCCATTCCTGGCTTGAAGGCTCTTTTTTTGTGTATAGAGACCAGTAGTCGTGCATGAAGCTTGGCATAGTTGCTCCTTTCCCTTTCAAAAATTGCCGTGCGTCAGCCCCGTACCGCTAATACCGATGTCGCGCCCACATAATGTCGTTCAACGACATATCGGTCGAAGATGAATCTGCCCTGGTAGCTTTTCACCTATCGGCTGCACACGATCTATACATTGATGGATGTCAGATCAAAAACATAACACTGGACCGGTTCCGTCCTGATCTGAAGCAGGATCGGGGCGCGGCCATCAAGCCGCGACGAAGATCTCACCTGGTCCAAGAGAGCAGCCACAGCCGCTGAGCGCGGCGCGCGGAGAATGTCAATCAATGCGGTTAACAAAGTCGCACCGCTGGCTGCCAAATAGTTTTTTTTTGAAAGGCTTCCCGTCTTCAGATCGTCACCACATATACGGGAAGTTGCACCGACCCTGGCTTCAATGCTTCAGTTCTTACCTATATCTTACCTAGCACTGGTGAGAAACTTCATCAAGCCGGCGTTGAACTCCGCCGCCTTCTCGAGTTGTGGCACGTGTCCGCACTTTTCGATGATCAACATCTGCGAACCAGCTATCTCTTTGTTGAAGCGCTGGCCCATCGCCAATTGCGTCAAGCCGTCTTCCCTTCCCCAGATGATCAGCGTCGGGTGCTTGATCGCGCCAAGCTTGCCGTCAAGCATGTCTTCGTTGTGCCCTATCGAATCGATAAACCGCTGAATCGTGTAGCCATCACCCGCCGTCACTCGGCTCGCCAGGAACGCGTCAACCGCGGCATCACTGCTGAACGGTTCTTTGTTGTAGAAGATCAAACCGATGAGGTCCTTCACCTGTTGTCGAGTCGAGGGGTTCAGACCGTTGAGGACTCTCGGATCAATGTCACCGGTGACGGTGAAACCGGCGGCGTCTACCAAAACCAACTTGTCGACTTTTTCCGGATGCGCCAGAGCGAAAGCCGCTGCCGTGAACCCGCCGAGGGAATTGCCTACCAGTGACGCTTTCTGAATTCCAAGCTGTTTGTAAAAGCCGTCAAGAAAATCCACAAGCGTGCCAACGCGATAGTTCAACATCGGCTTGTCTGATTTGCCGAAGCCGATCTGGTCAGGCGCGATCACTCGATACTTCTGCGCGAGCGGCGCGATAGTCGGCGCCCAGTTTGACACGCTTCCTCCGAGGCCATGAAGCAGGATCACAACCGGACCGCTGCCCGCCTCGAGGTAATGAATCCTGGCGCCAAACACCGTAGTGAACTTGTCCGCAACCTGCGAGTCTTGATTTGCCGGCGTCGCTGCCGCGCGAACAGTTGTTACTTTGACGGTTGAGGCAGCGTTGGGACTCGCCGACAGCGTTTGCGCCATTCCGCCAACTGAAACGATCAGCAACAAGAATGCAGCAAGCGCCGTTCGCCGTAGATGTTCAGCCTTTTCGTTAACTCGCGTTTGCATATTCATTCACCTCGCCGGAGATTTCTTCGCAACGTTGTCGCAAACAGTATCCCGTTTTCCTGGCCTCGCGCCGCCCTACTGCGCGCGTGACTAACGCTCTCGCTACGCCCAAACCTTCTCGAGCGGCTCGCCAGTCTTGCAAAGCGGGCATTCGTCAGGCCCATAGAAACGAGCCCCAACTTCAAGCAGAGCGTAGTAGGGTACATTACCGGCATCGAAATGGGCATCCTTGAAGTGTACAAGAGAACCGATTGCAACCACTTCGGCGCCGGCGTTCTGAATGACATCGATCATATTGGTAATGACCTTGCCGGATCGGACGACGTCATCGACAAGTATGCACTTCAATCCTTTTGCATCGAGGTATTGCCTGAAATGGTAGCGGCCGTCGTCTTTTTCTGCCCAGAAAATTTGATCGGCGTTCAAAGCCTCGCGCACTCCAAAGGCTACCGGTATTCCGCCGGCTGCGGGCGCGACGATCGCGCAGTTTGGCAAGGCAGCCAGGACTTCCGGCTCGCGGCGAAGCAGTCGCGATAGAGCAACATTCAGCACACGCGCATTTCCGTGATAACGCATCGCGAGCGGCATCTGAAAGTAATGACCCGAGTGCTGGCCGGTCGGAAATTCGAAATGGCCTTCGCGCAAAGCGCCGGTCTCGCGCAGAAGATCAGTGACCTGATCGGACGACGGTATTAATTGAACCTTCGGAACTAGCATGTACCCTCCAATGTTGGCGGGTCAGATTATAGAAAGGCCAGGAGCAAAGCGCAAAGGGCAAAGAGGGAGGCATTGGTCATTAGTCATTGGTCATCACTACTGTCCCAACGTTACTCGAATAGAGTCAGTTGGTTGCAGTAGTCGGGTTCTAGATCGTTGAAGTCTGAATCTGAAAGCGCCTGTAAGAGCGGCGTTTTCTCGAAAACGCTGACGCTGAGAATCTGTAGAAT
>DATNBZ010000240.1:0-5265 GCA_035607285.1 Blastocatellia bacterium
CCCATAGAAAGCTTGGACGAAAGACAGAGCACCGAATAGCTTTGCTTCGTAACCTTTGCACATCACTGATCACACACGAGCGGTTGATAACGACTCTGCCCAAGGCGAAGGAGTTGAGACCGTTCGCTGAACGCGCCATAACGTTGGGCAAGCGCGCGCTTGCCGCTGAAGTTCCCGAAGCCGCGCTTCACAAACGCAGGCTGGCGGCCGCGTACTTCTTCAGCGGGAATCGAAATCGAGTTCCCGATGGCGGCTACAAGCGTCCGCACGCGCCCCGCACGGCCGGCGTCGCAGCTCTCGACAAGCTGTTTGACGATCTCGCTACTCGTTTCGCGGAGAGACCGGGCGGTTACACGCGCATCTTGAAGCTCGGCGCTCGACGAGGCGACGGAGCAGAGATGGCGCTGATTGAACTGGTTGGAAGCGAAGTGAAGGAAGCGCACGCGGAAGAGAAAAAAGAAGAAAAGAAGAGAGGGCGCCGACGCCTCTTTGGCCGCGGCAAAAAAGAAGACGGAGCTGAAGCCAGCAAGGCCGCCGAACAGAAACCTGCAAAGAAAACGGCGAAGCCGGCAGCCTCTTCTAAGTCAAGCGGTGGATCATCAAAGAAAAAGAAGGAATCGAACGACACTGAATCGAAACCGAAGACGCGCCGTGGCAAAAAAAGCGCCAGCGAGTAGTCTGGTAGTTTGAGAAACACTACGCGAGCCTCAGCCGTCAGCGGTTGAGGCTTTCGCGTATTTGTGATGATGTAGGGTGGCAAGAGAAGAAGTTGCGGATCTGAGGAGGACCGGGAATGAACCTGAAAGAAATCAAGGATCTAATCGAGTTTATTAGCGACAAGGGATTCGCAGAGTTCGAAATCAAACGCCAGGGTTTCCGTCTTCGAGTCCGTCGATTCAATGAGTCTCCTCCCCAGGCAATTCAATCGGCGAACGCTCCAGCAAGCATTTTACCGCCACTCTCAACCACCCCAGAAGCGCAGCCTGCAAGAGCAAAGGCCCCGCTGAACGAGTTAGTGGCCGGGCCTCCCGAAGGCGCTCGAGCGGTCGGACGCGAATCGCATGTCGACAGTGAACCCGGTTTGCACGTGATCAATTCGCCAATCGTCGGCACATTCTTTAGGGCGCCGTCGCCGACGTCAGATCCCTTCGTGACGATCGGCGCGCAGGTTGAGCCCGATACCGTCGTGTGCATAATTGAAGCAATGAAGCTGATGAATGAAATTCAGGCTGAGATCAGCGGAGAGATCGCGAAAATCTACGTCGAAAATGGACAGCCGGTCGAGTACGGGCAGCCGTTATTTGGAGTACGGACTTAGGTTTCCGATTGTCGAATAGTCCTTTGATAGCCGATGTTCAAAAAGATACTCATAGCGAATCGCGGTGAGATTGCTACTCGGATCATCTGGGCTTGCAAAGAGCTCGGCATCCGCACGGTCGCCGTTCACTCTGAGGCAGACCGCGACGCTCTTCACGTCCGCTTCGCTGACGAAGCCATTTGTATCGGCCCGGCGCCGTCATCCAAAAGCTATCTGAACATTCCTTCTGTGATTTCCGCAGCGGAACTGACCAACGTCGATGCGATTCATCCGGGTTACGGCTTCCTTGCGGAGAACGCTCACTTCGCTGAAGTGTGCGAAGCCTGCAACCTTACGTTTATCGGACCGAGTTCGGCGGTTATTCAATTGATGGGAGACAAGGCGCGGGCTCGGATGGCGATGAAGAGCGCCGGCCTCCCGATAACCCCCGGATTCGATGGCGTCATCGAAGATGAGGAACACGCAGGGCGCGTTGCAGCTGAAATCGGATATCCGGTCATCGTAAAAGCCTCCGCGGGCGGCGGGGGTCGAGGGATGAGAATTGTGCGCGATCGCGATGAGTTGGCCACTGCGCTGCCCGCCGCTCAGCAGGAGGCACAACTCGCGTTCGGTGACCCATCCATCTACATTGAAAAATATATTGAGGTCGCCCGCCACATCGAGATTCAGATACTGTGTGATCAACACGGCAATGCGGTGCACCTGGGCGAGCGCGAATGCTCGATTCAGCGCCGCCACCAGAAGCTCATCGAAGAATCGCCGTCGCCGGCTCTCACTCCGGAACTCAGGCGCGCGATGGGGGAGATGGCTGTTCGCGCCTGCCGAGAGATTGGTTACGTCAATGCGGGCACGATGGAGTTTTTGCTGGACGAGCAGAAGAACTTCTACTTCATGGAGATGAACACGCGCATTCAGGTCGAGCATCCAGTCACGGAATTCGTAACAAACACCGACCTTGTGCGCGAACAAATCCTGATTGCCGCCGGAGAGCGGCTCGAGTTTGATCAGGACGACATCATCTTTAGTGGCCACGCTATCGAATGCCGGATTAACGCCGAGTCCCCGATAACGCACACGCCGTCGCCGGGGCTGATAACCGCTCTCAATCTTCCCGGAGGCCCGGGCGTTCGCGTCGATACTGCTGCGTATCCGGGGTGGTACGTTCCTCCGCATTACGACTCGCTGATCGCGAAGCTGATAGTGCATCACCGCACCCGGGACATGGCGATCGCGAGAATGCAACGCGCGCTCGATGCTTTCATAGTCGAGGGGATTGAAACATCGGTCCAGTTGCATCAGCGAATTCTGGCCGAGCACGATTTCATGGCCGGCAACCTCTCAACCAGATTCATGGATCGGTTCAACAGCCCTCGCGGTGAAGTTCAGAAACGAAATCAGCAAGCCGCGCAGCGCGCCGCGGAGTAGCCAACACCGCGCGGGCATCCGTAATGCCGTTCTCACTTCCGAAACTCTATCCCATCACTGACGTCTCCATCAGCCGCCTCTCGCACGCCGAACAAATCGAGCGCCTTGCAGCCGGTGGCGCATCACTAATTCAGTTGCGAGAGAAACACGCGTCGCCGAGGGAGTTCTACCAGGCAGCGCTTGAGGCAATGTTGGTGGCCAAAAGGTTGGGAGTGCAATTGGTGATCAATGACCGGGTCGATGTCGCGATAGCAGTCAAGGCCGACGGCGTTCATCTGGGGCAAGAGGATCTCCCGCCCGGCAAGGCGAGAATGCTGTTGGGTGAGGACCGAATCATCGGCTTCTCTACGCATACCCTGGATCAGGCTCTGGAAGCTGATTCTGCGCCGGTAGACTACATAGCGATCGGTCCTGTGTTCACGACGTCGTCTAAAGAGAACCCGGACGCAATCGTCGGGCCCGCGAATGTTCACGAGGTCAAACTTCGAATTTCGAAGCCGCTGGTGGCAATCGGTGGAATCACGCTTGAGAGCGCGCGTTCGGTTATCGATGCCGGGGCGGACAGCGTAGCGGTGATCTCCGATCTTCTTGCGACGAGAGATATCACAGAACGCACACGTCGATTTCTTGAGGCGTTAGCTTAGGCGTAGGATGTTGAAGCGCGAGGGGAGCCGGGCGTCCCCTCGCTTGAAGTGATTTGGTTACTTGAAGGATGCCTGAACGGGCACCTCGATGACTGGAACGTCCGGATCATTTGTGTCGATCGTGATCTTGCCTTTGAACTCACCAGGCGTGATCTTCGATTTATCCAGGCTGAGTCGTATTTTGTAGGTCTGGCCCTCAGTCTCGGTCGACAACTCGAGCTTGATAAACGCAAGCGTCGACCTGTAGCTCTTGATCTGCAAACCCTGATCTCTAATTTTTCGCACGTAGATCGTAGGCCACGTGATCGCCGACAAATCCGCCGCAGCCGGAAGCGTCGGGAGGGTGATTGAAGAAGGCGACGCGATTACCTTGGGGATCACATTCAACTCGAGCTCGATAGTAACCTCGGGTTGGGCGGGGCTATCGGTCGCAACCTTCAAGGTCTGCGTATACTTTCCGGGCTTGAGAGCCGGGTTGCTCGCTACCTTCAACTCGTATCGTTTTCCGTCCTGCAAAGTCTGCAGCGCCGCGGTGAAGTTGTTTCCACCGGGCATGACGTTTTTAACGTGGAGCGGTGTTGGCCGAGGATTGTAGAAATAAAAATAGTTAACGGCGCTGCTTCCGGCGAGCGAGCTTGTGGTCCACCGATCACCCGGCTCGATCGTGAACGGCGCGTCGGGATTACCTTTGACGCCTGGCGATAAGGCTGCCGATTTTTCCGTCAAGGGAGGTGAATCCAGTTTGAATCGGGCTCGCAGCGTCAGGCTGAAGGTCGCCAGTTTCGGATCATTGGTGCTCACGGTTGCTGACTTCGCGGTTTCACCGGTATAGCCTTCCGTATGCTCGACCGCCAGTTCAATCTTTCCCTCCTGACCAGGAGGCACGACTTTGTCATAGTCGCCTTTGGTGCATCCTCAGCCAGGGGCGACGCTGTTGATTAACAGGTCCGCCTTGCCTACATTCCTGACTTTGAAGGCGTAACGAAGCGGAGTGCCTGCCTTCACTTCACCGAAGTCGTGAGTGAACGACTCAATCATCAGTGCCGGAGCGTCGCCAGTGGGCGCAACTCCACTCGGTTGGGGTTTCTTAACTTGCGCCGCAACAGCCGCTGCCAATAGCGCCGCAAGAACCAGCGTCCCGATAGTCCTAACAATCCTCATGCATATTCTCCATTTGCGGTGTAAGCAGTTACTGGCAGAGTCTAACAGAACGACACGATCGTGTCACACGAAGGTTTGATTCTCCGCCCCCTCGATCCCGTGTAGCAGTAGGATCACGGTGCGAGAGCACTCGAAGCAAACGTGTCGGGTTGTAGATTGCCGGTGACTGTTGAGCGAAGCGGCGTACCAATCCAAACCGAGTGAAAGCCGCGGCCGGCCGCCGTCAGCCCAGCGTAGTCTCCCAGAAAAAACGAGTTGCCGGCCTGTGCGGCGAAGCGCACGTCAAACGAAGCCGGGGTCAATCGGATCGATGGTTCGAATGTCCGGCCGCCGTCACGCGATATGCGCAAGTACTCGTCCACCAGGAAGGATCTTTGAGGATCATTCCGAAGGCTGTAATAACTTATTGCGAGTTCGCTCGCATCGTTGACCGCGACGGACACCGTGAATGTCGGCGCGTCCGCCGGGCCATCGCTCACCTGCATATGATCCGACCACGTTGAGCCGCCGTCCTGCGAAATGATCATGGTCGCCTGATCCTGTCCAGCGGAACCCTGCTCCGCGAACGCGATGTAAAGGTCGCCCGTGTGCGGATCCACATCGAAGGACGGAAGTCCGGCGCCAGTGCGCATGTTGCGGACTCCCACGGGCCTGAGTTTTCCGAGCTTCCTCTTCTTACCCCAAGTGAGTCCGCCATCAGTGCTCTTGGAAAAGAAT
>DATNBZ010000243.1:0-28008 GCA_035607285.1 Blastocatellia bacterium
GACCATATTCTGATCGCCCTGGCCCCACACGCTGCCGTTGAATCTCTTTACCGCAAGTGTGCTCTCAAGCAGATTTTTGCCGATGGTCCAGCGGTCTATCACCGTGCCGGTGTAATCGTGAGCGCTGAAAGTCGGCGTTACCGGCTGCGGGTTGAAGAAGTCCAGGTTGACGAATGACATCCGTCGCGGAGCAACATGAAAAGTCCCGGTCAGAGTGTTCGCCGGCGACAGAATGTAATCAAGCTGGGTGAACGAATTCACAGACTCCTGCTTGCTTTCGTTGAAAGGGAACGGCAGCGTGCGATCGGGTCGCTTCTGAAGGTCGTATTCGAGCCCTTCAGAGAAGTAAAACTTGTTTGCGATCAGCGGGCCGTTGAACGTAATGCGCGGAGAAGCTTCGCGCATGCCCTGAAGGTGGCCGCTGCGAATTCGAAACTCCGGCAAGGGATCGTTAAGCTCGAAATTCCATTTATCGCCGCCCCTTCGCGTCTCGACCGAAACAACGCCTGCGGTGAAGCGCCCGAACTGCGCCAGGTATGGCGTCTTGAAAACCTCTATGGTCTGGACGCTGTCGACCGGTACGGTCACACCGAACTGTCCGGTGGCGGGATCGGTGACGTCGGCCGAGTTCACCACAAGCGCGCTGCGGTGCTCGCCTGTTCCGGCGATTTTGATCTCTCCTTCGGTAGTGCGCACCACACCGGGCACCAGCGGCAGGGCATCTTTCACAGTGGCGGGTTTCGACGGAATACTTTTGATGTCGTCGCGCTGAAGGTCAGTTGCAGTGGAAGCTATCTTCTCTACAGTTTCCTTTGAGCCGGCCTGGACGGTTACAGCGTCGGTGAGCTGGACCTTCGGAACCATCGTGAACTTGATTTCGACCGGAGCCCCGGCCGTCAGCGCCACATCGCTTTGCGTCAGCGGCTCGAAGGATTCTTTGGAAACGACAACGTCGTAGCTGCCCGGCAGGAGGTTGGGAAAGTCGGCTTCACCTTTTTCGTTCGTAACGGCGGACGCAGCGACTGAGCCCTTGAGCTTGACCTCGACGAGGGCACCAACAACCGGCTTATCTGTTTCATCCGAGGCAGTTACCCGGACGACGCCTGCACGCGCTTGTTGCCCGAAAGCGGCGCTCGAGAGCAAAGATAAAGCTATAGCGACGATCGGAAGGATTGTTATACGAAAGCTAGGTCCACTGGTCCACGGCATGACTTGATTCGTTCCTTATTAATCTTACTGCATTAATGCTAGTGCTTCAAAAATCATTGTCAAGGATAGCCATTTTTTCGGGGATTGACCACCGTGCTTG
The DNA here is from genome assembly GCA_035607285.1 of Blastocatellia bacterium. Classification (GTDB taxonomy): domain Bacteria; phylum Acidobacteriota; class Blastocatellia; order UBA7656; family UBA7656; genus Onstottus_A. The sequence goes on from DATNBZ010000243.1 coordinate 1,310, forward strand.
TTTGACCTGATTTACTACGTCAGGGTTGCCCGAGTTGGATTTGCGGCGACCGTAATGGCGGGCACTTAACTAAACCATCTTAGAAGCTATTTATGCTTGAACCATCGGGGGCTGCGTCCTCTCAAGGCTGCTATGCGGGATAGGGATAGTACACGTAGCTTATATCTCCCGGGTTGAGTCGGGTACTTGCAATCCAGAGGATTCTGCTACGACGTTTTTCAAGCGGGACGAAGTGTGACAGTGCGTCCCTTACCTTCAGTCCACTCCATTCACCTCAAGGACCGAAGCGGTTGTCGCTGCCGCGATCAATGGACAACCCGGTATTCTGAAATCTATTGTTTGACTTCCTTAAACTCTGCGCCATTCCATACAAAGGTTTGTACTGTCTGTTCATCTTTCCATCGGGAACGAATCACCGCAGCTTTGCCGGCGCCGTTACTTACGATCTCAAAATGATGTCCCTCTATTTTTGCGATCTCCCTCAATGACTCTCCGTTAAAGGAAAACGCTTGAAGCGTAGCACCTATACTTGCCCCGACGGCCGATGTCACGAAGATCTCCGGGCGGCCATCGCCGGTGATATCCCTAACATCAAAAGGAGCGGCAGCTTGATCATAGATATTTGCGTAGACATACATGCCTGCGAGTTGAACCGAGAATCGTTTGGTCGGACTCTCCCCGTTGTTAGTGACGACATCGAGTTTCAATAACGGGATGTTTTTTGTGGTGGCTGCATCTCCTGAAGTATGCACAAAAATCACTTCCGGTTTCCCGTCACCATCCAGGTCTGTGTAGCTCAGCGCCGCCTTTTCATGAGAGTTGTCGATAGGATAGGTTGCGATGCGTTCCTGGTTTGTTAGAAGTTGTTTTACTCCTGATAGCCCCTCCTCAGTCACGCCGACGAGAATGCGCTGTGGCTCCCGTAGGAGTGGAGCAATCGTCCCGGTTGGAGGAGGAGGCGGTGGCGGTGGCGCTTTCTCTTGATCCGAAGGTGACTGCCGATTCGAATCAACGATACCACTTTGAGTACTCGCCTTGTGTGATAGCTGGAAAAAGGCGGCGATGCTTATCAGTATGGCGATACCACAAATACCAAAAGTCTTAGGTTTGTTCATAACTTCACGCTGCAATTAGCAAGAATGGTTCGTGTTTCCAGTCAATCTGTGCAACTTCATATGAAACTCCGGTTCTACGGCCCGGGGCGTCGAGGTCATAGTCTTGCCATCACTCGTTGCTTTGAACTAATGATAATAAACGTATGTCACTTCTCCCTGACCAATCTTAGTTCTCGCGATCCACAGAATCCTTTTTGTGCGCCACAATCAATATCGACAGCCAAGTCACAGGACACCGGCGTACACAACTAAATCGCAATTAACCAGCAATTGTAATCTTAACTGTGTTCGATGTGGCGAAATCATAAGCGCTAGAGTCCAAGGTAAGGAACTTTCGCTTACTTGATATAGAATAGGTGCCCGGCGTATTCATCTCGAATAGCTTATTAATCACGAAGTCAGCGTGCACAGTGTCACCCGGGTAGAGCCACACAGAAACCGACTTGTAAATCGAAATGTTCCTCATCAAGCGCTCCCCATCTTTCGTCAGTGGCACCGTCTCGCCCGCCTCATTTCTTACGTCGAGTTTATAGTCCCACTCGGGGTGGTATGTATCGACTATCACAAGAACGTTCCTGCTATTATTTGTCACGGACACGCGGAGCGGAATCGGTTCGCCGGGATTAAAGGTGGGTTTCTCTATGCGCGCCGAGAGAACGAGGCCGCTTGCATTTGTCTCTGGTGAATCCGCCGGGCCGACATCCGAAGTCCCGGATCTGTTTCCGATCGTTACTCCGAAAGTTGAAAGCGTGCCGATAGTGATAGCAGTGAGTAAGGTACACATCATAGTGGCGGTCATTTCAGTAGCCCTCCTATATCTTAAGATACTTCATAACCGTTTTTGTGCTCAACAAGGATCAATGATACTCCAGGCTGATTACGTTTGCGGTCCATTGAGGATGATCGGTGGAGTCGATGCTCCCCTGGCTCGGGCTATGACTGCCCGAATTCAAGGTCCCGCTCAGATTGCCGTCACCGGCCCAACTCCAGCTAATCTTCCTTAGCGGAACCCATATCGAGTTCTCAAAGGATGGCTTGAAGATGACATACATCGTAAATGAATCGTTGGTGGTAATTTGAAGGTCACCGGTATCGAATGGCTCACCAGGCGTATCATAGAATATCCCGTACGGGAAAGTCGTATCCAGCAGGTGAGATCCAGACTTCGTCAGCCGCATTCCGCTAGTCTTTAGCTTTGTCCTGGTTGTGGTATTTACAAGCTGAACCAATTGGGTATCACCGGAGAAGCCAGCGGGAATCATGAGATTGGTTAGAGAAAATGTCACGCCGGGCGATGCCTCAGTGCAGCCGTAGTGTACCGATTGCTCACCACATGCTGAGTCACAAGCCACGCCGCCTACGGACGTACTTGTAAAGGTGACGGTGGGACGCTTGACATTGAATGTAGCCTGAGCCGTGAGCTGTTTTCCACTAACCTTACAGGAGAAAGTCACTTGACGGCCATCTGCTCCATCGACCCAGCAAAAGTTCACCGAAAGGGTGGAAAGATTTGTGAGCGGCGTCACCATTCCGGTATCTGCTGACACAGCATAATCTGCGACTCGTGTTCCAGGGATTGTCCATTGATTGTGGTTGCTTGATGTCCCGCTTGGCAGCACTTCAGCAGTAAGAGCTATCCTTTGCCCAACAATGACATCCTGTGTCGTCCCTGTGATGTTCGCTCCATCCTGCGTTATTCTGACTGACGCAACTATTACCGGCGCGGTGGACGATGCGGTCGCTAGAAACAGACCGCAGTCCTCGGCGCTGATGTAGTCAGAGTGGTAGTAGTCGAAGGATACAGTGATTGTCGCGCTTCCCAAGTCTATACAATTAACGCCTCCAGTCGAATTCACCGTAGCTATCGAGGTATTGTCGCAGGAGTAATTAACATAGTTTGTGTAGTTGTAGGGACCGACAGTGTACTGTCCGCAATAGCTCTCGTATTCATTGACCGTCAATTGGCAAAACTCACCGACTTCGCCTGCGATAGGAGTCGGCAGGATATCAAGGCCGCTAGGTTCCTGCTGGCAGCAATTCGGGCAACTGAAATTGCAATAGTCCATGCGCCGCGTCCCATACCGTCAACTGTGGAGCGACACTCCGTGCTAAAAGTAATGACGCAAAAGCTAACTCGGCTGTTTTTTTAACGACACTACGGACACGAGCCGGTCGAAGGGAGAACAGATTCGAACCAGCTCGCTTCGGCTTCTCTTGCGGGGTGAGAGACTACTTGTTCTTTACGGCGAGGAGGCCACACCGTGCATCCCTGCACTGCTTCCCAACGAGCAGTTGACTGTGGCCGGTTTGTGTACTCGTCAAACTCCAAGCTTCTGCGAGATTGCATCCAAACGACACGGCCAGTCGCAAACGGTATTCCTTCAGTCAGCGAGCAAGAATCGCTGAATAATTTGCATAATCGACATCACACATCAAACCGCTCGCAAAACGGATGTAAATCTTACAGAACGCCGAAGGAAACAATTACCCCAGATGGAGGGCCTCGCTCAAATGCCTACCCGAACAGTGCTGGCGAAAAGGGCGCAACTCTCCTTCAGCATCGAGCGCGACCGGTGCAAGCCTTGTCAGATGAGGAAACAATTGGAGTATATTGAAACCACTTTGTTATAAAACCTTAGATGCCGAACCGAAAAGAACTTCTCTGTCTGATCTTTATTTGGGGAATCATCTATCTCGCAAGTTGCGCTCATCCGCCGGCGTTGCTTGACGACGCCGACACCGTGCACGCGGAGGCGGCGCGGGAAATGGCCGCGTCCGGCGATTGGATCACCCTGCACGCGAACGGAATTCGTTATCTCGAGAAGGCGCCGCTGATGTACTGGTCGGTAGCGCTCTCGTACAAGCTTTTTGGCGTCAGCGAATTCTCTTCACGGCTACCGATAGCGCTGGCGACGTTGGCGCTGATGTTCGCGACGATGCTTCTGGGCAAGTTTGCATTCGGCGACCGGGCGGGCTTCTATTCGGCGTTATGCATCGGCACGTGCGTGGGCATCTACCTGTTCACGAGGGTGCTTTGGCCGGACGTTATTCTGACGCTGTTCATCACGATGGCCTTTTATTGCTTTCTTCGAGCGAGCGAAGAACCTCGGCGATCACGCTTCGCGTACGGCATCTATTTTTTTGGTGCGTTGGCGGTGCTGACTAAAGGTATGGTTGGCGCGGCGTTTCCAGCGATTATTATCGTTGCTTACCTGCTGATCACCGGCGAACTGCGAAAGCTCTTTCAGCTTAAGCTATTCACCGGCTCGTTGTTGTTTCTGATTGTTGCCGCGCCGTGGCACATCGCTGCGGGGCTGAGCAATCCGGGAAGCCTGATGGTGGGGACGCCGCATCCGAGTCAGGGGCGTGGATTTTTCTGGTTCTATTTCATGAATGAACATCTGCTGCGCTACATAGGCAAGCGCTATCCTGCGGACTATGACACCGTGCCGCTGCCGCTTTTTCTCGGGCTTCACCTGGTGTGGCTTTTCCCGTGGTCCTTCTTTTTGCCCGCGGCGATCGCCAACATTCCGCGGCGTTTGAGGAGCCTCGATCGCGAGGGGCGAATCACCCTGTTTCTTTTGATGTGGGGCGCGCTCGTTATTGTGTTCTTTTGCTTCTCGACGACTCAGGAGTACTACACGATGCCGGCGTATCCGGCCTTTGCGCTGCTGCTCGGCGCAGGGCTTGTTAAGGCAGAAATGCGATGGCAGCAAGGCAGAACGGCGATGCTCAACGCGTCGCAGATTACACTTGCCTGTCTTGGCGTCGCGGTCTTCGCGGCGGGAGCGATAGCCTTTTGGATGACGAGGCACATCGCAGTCGAAGGAGACATCGCGGCCACGCTAACTCGCAACCCGGATGCTTACGCGCTTTCGCTCGGTCACGTTCTCGATCTGACGCCGCGTTCGCTGGCGGAGCTTCGTGTTCCGGTTATCGGAACGGCTTTGACCTTTTTGCTTGGAGCTGGGGCCGCTCTGTTTCTTAGATTCAGAAACAAGCACGTGGCTTCGAACGTCACACTTGCTTTGATGATGGCAGCGTTCTTTTTCTTCGCCCATATGAGCCTCGCCACTTTTGAGCCTTATCTCTCGTCTCGCGCGCTCGCGGAAGCAATCGACCGCGAGTACAGACAGGGAGACACGATCGTCATCAACGGAGAATATGAGGGCGGCTCGTCGATAAACTTCTACACGGGTAAGATGGTTTACATTCTGAACGGGCGTTCCGCAAATTTGGAATACGGTTCCTATTTTCAGGACGCGCCCCGGATTTTTCTGGACAATGAAGCTTTGGCGATGTTGTGGGGCGGTTCGGGCCGAGTTTTTCTTTTCACCGACTCCTCGACACTCGACGAAGTAAATCGCGCTGCCGGGGGGCCGGCTTACCCGATCGCCGAAAGCGGCGGCAAACTCGTAGTGACAAACCAACAATCAAAGTGACCATGATAAAACTCCTCTTCCTTTTCAGCCTGATTCTCCTGCCGGTGGCCGCGCAAGCGTTGCAGCCGAGCCCTATCGAACGCGCGGACAGTCTGTTTACCGCGCGCGACAGCGGGGACAGTTTGAAGCAAGCCACACTGTTGATGGAACAATTGACTGCGCGCGAGCCCTCAAACTACGAAGCGTGGTGGCGTTTGGCGAGGCTTAGATACTATCTCGCGGATCGCGAGAGGGATTCGTCCAAAAAGAGCAAGATGCTTCAAGCCGGAATCGACGCCGCGAGGAAGGCGGTGGCGCTTGATGACAAACGCGTCGAGGGTCATTTTTGGTTTGCGGCTAACGAGGGCGAATACGCCGACCTGAAAGGCGCGCTTCAAAGCCTCAACCTCGTGAAGACTATTCGCAAAGAATTCGAGGCGGCGCTTGCGATCAATCCCGCTTACGAGAACGGGGCCATCTATTCCGCGCTTGGTCAGATCGACTTGAATCTGCCTCGACTGCTGGGCGGCAATGACCGGCGAGGAATCGAAAGATTGGAAGAGGGCATGAAGGTGGGCCCCAACAATGCCGAGCTCGCGGTGACGCTCGCGGAGGTCTACGGGAAGAAGGGCAGAAAAGACGAGGCGCGCAAGCTACTCGAAGCAGTCATCAGCGGAAGCGATCCTGCGCGAAGCCCGACAGAATTGGCGGAGTTAAAAACTAAAGCACGCGCGCTGCTGGATAAGATGAAATAGAATCGAAGAAATGCCCTGCGCGGCGGGAGTTCAGAGTAGCGGGCGTTCAGAGTAGCGGGCGTTCAGAGTACCGACTTTAGTCGGGCAGTGCGTCACGCAACCGAAACTTTGGAATAAACGAGTCACTGCCGTAGCGGGCGTTCAGAGTACCGACTTTAGTCGCGTAGTGCGTCACGCAACCGAAACTCTGGCATCAACCGAGGCATTGGTATTACAAGGCACTGGCCGACTAAAGTCGGTACTCTGAACGCCCGCTGCTGTGTCAACGCACAACGGCGTAGATCAGCTCATCGATAGTTTGGCCGTCCTTCGTCACGCTCTTCTTCATCCGGCATTCAAACTCATATCCGGCTTTCTCGAGCACTCGCATGGAAGCCGGATTCCACTCAAACACGCCGGCATACACTCGACAGAGATCGAACGTTTCGAACGCGTAATCAGTCACTGCGCGAACCGCTTCAGTGACGATACCGCGGCCCCAAAACTCTTCGCCGAGCCAGTAGCCGATCTCCGCCGACCTGCGAAACACATCTTCCCTCAGCACCAAACCAATCGCCCCAACCGCCGCGCCGTCTACGACGATCGCGAAGTTTGTGATCGACGCCGTCGGGTTCGCGACCTCAATCCATCGCTTTGCGTCAGCGAGCGTATACGGGTGCGGGAAGGCGTCGCGAAGATTACGCCATATAGTTCTGCTGTTCGCGTGCCGCACGAGAGCGGGTTCGTCTCCCGGCTGCCAAGCGCGAAGAAGAGACTTGCTCAACTCGATTTCCATAATGGTGTCTTCTGGTCAGAGGCGAATTATAAGCCGCTGCCGGCTGATCGCTCCATCTGCTTATCACTCCATCTGCATGTAGGGGCGGCCCTCCGTGGCCGCCCCTGTTTGGTTGCCGGTACATCACATATGCCAAACAGGGGCGGCCACGGAGGGCCGCCCCTACATGCAGCCCGATGGAAGAAAACTCAGAGCGCCGCCGTCTAACGGGTGATTCAGTCGATGAACAGCGTGCTCGAACGATGAACAGTGTGCTCGAATCGAATAACAACTGAACCACGTGAAAAGGAAGGAGTCCAAGATGTCAAAAGAATCATGCTCGGGACGGGACCTCGTTAGGATGTCGGCGCTCGCGTCGCTCGTTGGCGCTTTGTTGCTGGCGATCTCATCCTCCGCGCTTGCGGGAGGATTTCAGCTATCGGTGGAAACACCGAGTTCAACATCCGATGCTCAGATGAAAGACGCCGTGCTGATCGCGCGAACTTTTGGATGTCATCAACCCGCGGACGCCAAGCTATCGGCGACCGCCGAAGGATTGGTGAACGGCGCGCGCAAATCAGTAGCAGTCGAGTTGCGCTCAATCGGATCCGGCGTATACGCGATCAAACAGCAGTGGCCGTCGGAGGGAACCTGGGTGCTCGCACTCACCGGCGCATACAATGGCATGACCAGCAGCGTTCTGATCGAGCTGGGATCAGACGGACAGGTGCTTCCGGGTACGCGGCTCCAGGAAGGTGCGTTGAAGGGAGTGCACGCCAGAGGCGCGCGGCGGCAGTGGATTGCCTCGGAGATTGACGCCGCTCTTCGAACAACGGCGGGTCTGACGAGCGAAACATCAGATGAGCAGGGCACTGGGATTCTCTCCCCGCTCGGTCCGATTACCTGGTTGCTTGCGGGCCTGGGCGCCTCGGCGGTTTCGATCGGCTTTGTCACGCGCGCACGGCGACGCCAGAGATCAGGTGAGGTTTCCAGTTAGAATCGAATTTGTATCTTTGCGAGCTTTGCGGTCCTTTGCGTCTTTGCGCTGAGTATTCTGCTTTCGAAACCAGAACACTCAGCGCAAAGACGCAAAGGACCGCAAAGCTCGCGAAGATGCAATCAAACGATCAGCAACCGAATGGCGTCTGCTAAAATGGAAGTGTGGAAGTCGCACCGGATCGAGTTTGCTCGCGAGCGAGGAGGTAACGAAAGTGCATTTCAAGAAGATCGCAATATCCGGCGTCATAGTCGGCGCAACAGCGCTACTCTTGAGTCCAGTAGCAGTCTCAAACGCGCAAAAGAAACAGCGCGACATATCACCTTCCGGACGCGAGGTAACAATCCTCGTGACGGCGCACGCTCGCAACCAGCGCATGCGCGAGGCGGCATCAAAACTAAGACCCGACGATTTCTCCGTCCGCGAAGACAGAACTCCCCAGCAGATCATCTCGGTGAAACGCGCGCCGGATGCGCCGCCGATTCTGGCGGTGTTGATTCAGGATGATCTTGTGACTCGGGTCAACAACGAGCTGAGTCGCATCAAGGAATTCATACGGCGTTTGCCCGAGGGTTCGCGAGTGATGGTTAGCTACGTTACCGCGGGATCGCTGCAGGTCAGACAGGACTTCACTACCGATCGCGATCGGGCGGCGGAATCGCTGCGAATTGTGCGAAGCAGCGCTTCGAGCGCGCCTTACAACCCTTACGTCGAAGTGATCGAGGCGCTGCGTCGATTCGATTCGCAGCCCGCCGGCCGGAGAATGATCCTGCTGATATCGGACGGGCTGGACACTTCTCACGGTTTCCGAAGCTCGAGTCCGGGGCTTTCGGTTGATCTCAGTCACGCGATAAGTGAAGCTCAGCGTCGCGGCGTTGCGGTGTTCAGCTTCTTCGCGCCGACAGTCGGGTTGAGCAATGAGAGCCGCCTGGCATCGAACTTCGGACAGGGCTCGTTGATACGGATCGGAGATGAAACGGGCGGCGAGGCTTTTACGACCGGGAGCGACTTCGTCTCATTCGATCCGTACTTCAAAGAGTTCGACGAGCTGCTGAATCTTCAATGGCTGATAACCTATGACAGTTCCACGATCGGCAGGAGCTTTCGCCAGGTTGAAGTGACCACCGAGCAGGACGTGCATCTTCATTATGCGAAGGGCTACGCGCCGCGATGAGCGGCAAAGGTAATGGGGTGATAGTGTGTTGCTCGCTCACCTTCGCGTTTCTCCTCTGCGTCCTCGGCGTCCTCTGCGGTTGATTCCGAGCCACTGAGCAGGAAAAACCGCGGAGGACGCCGGGGACGCAGAGGACTGCTTGCTGGCAACACGCTAATACCCCACTACCCACGTTTCCGTGTTCTTGCATGCCCTTTAGCTTTGAAGTACCATTTGGCTGGCATCTGAACTGGTCTTTCTAAATCCACCAAGGAGGGAAAAATGCTATGAGTTTTTCCGAAACCGAAGCGCTCAGGCAGCAACTTATGGCCAACGATGCGCAGTTCGCGGAACTGGCGCAAACCCACGGAGAGTTCGAACGAAGATTGAGCGAGTTGGCCGCGCTGCATTACCCGAGCGTTGAGGAGCAGATGGAAGAAGCGACCCTGAAAAAGAAGAAGCTATTTCTTAAAGACCAGATGGAAACGATCATGCGCCGCTACAAGGAACACGAACAGGCGGCGGGTCACTGAGATTGGAAGGCGCGCAACCGCAATCATCTTACAGAATCGCGCCGAACAAAAAGCCTTAAACCGTTGGTTACTGCGCGAGCGGACAGTGTTTGCATATCCAATGCGACGTGTCTGCTCGTCGTTTGGTAACCAATTTTTGTTTTGCGACATTATGCCGGGAGCGCAGGCATCCTTGCCTGCCCATCCGTAAAGATGGCAAGAGAAGGAATCCCATTCGTCGTCTTGTTTCTTGTCCCCGGGCTTCTGTTTCTGCTATTGGGCTGGTTCATAGCGGCGACGCCGTGCCTGTTGCTTGCAGCTTTTATGGCGTTCTTCTTTCGCGATCCTGAACGCGAATGCCCGGTCGACAATCGAATCGTGATCTCACCCGCCGACGGACGAGTCGTGTCCGCGTCGCCCGTAGACGAGAGCGCCAGCGTCTCTGCTACTCAGATCTCGATTTTCCTTTCGCCCATGGACGTGCATATCAACCGCTCGCCGATTGCGGGAGAGATAGTCGATGTCGTCTACAAGCCGGGCGCTTTTCACGTGGCTTCACGAGAAATCGCCTCGGTGGAAAACGAGCAAAATGTCGTCACCGTCCGCGGGGAGAAATTCACGATTGTCTTTCGCCAGATCGCCGGAGTCCTTGCGCGCCGGATCGTGCTCAAGAAGAAGAAGGGCGATCGGGTGGCGTTGGGCGAACGCATCGGGTTGATGAAGTTCAGTTCCCGAATGGATGTAATCTTACCCGCCGAGATTGACGTGCTTGTGCGAAAAGGTGAACGCGTTATTGGCGGCATCAGTGTGCTTGGGCGCTTGCGAGATGAGTAAGCGTATCGGCGTTGTATCCGTGTAAACCCGTTTAACAGGGATGGACAGGATGAACAGGATTTTTCTTATCCTGTTCATCCTGTTCTATCCCTGTTAAACGGGGTTACACGGATCATTCTATTTGATCCCTCCAACCATTCTTTTGAAACAGTTATCGAGACTCAGCGTGTAATGAAAAGGCCGCCTGGGAGTCATCCAACTATCCGGGTTCGGTAATGTTCGGTTATTGAGTTGCTGACTTGTAACGTGTGGTCAGTCCTTCGCGTGCTTTGCGGTCCTTTGCGCCTTTGCGTTGAGTATTATGTCTTGCTCCTTCAATACCCAATACTCAACGCAAAGGCGCAAAGGACCGCAAAGCACGCCGAGGTTATTAAGCAACGCAGAATCCGAACACTACCCGGGTTCGCGTAATGGTTACGAATCTTAGAGCTATGCTATTATTTTCCCTGGTCGCTTACTGCCCCAAAGAAACGACACGACCGGAGTCGGCTGCGACAGGCCGATCAAGTAAGGTTCAATCCGATGGCTGAATTCATTTGCAGACTGGGAACGCCCACCGGCGAGGTGGTGACGCGCACGGTGGAGGCTACGGCCGAGCGTGACCTGCGATCGAAACTCGAGCGCGAAGGTTTTCGAATCTTTTCAATAGCCGCAAGCGGCGGTGTCAACATTCGCCGAGCCTTCGGCGGCGAGCAGCACGTTCGCAAGATCAAAACTGAAGACTTCCTTCTCTTCAATCAGCAGATGTCTGCCTTGCTGCGAGCCGGGCTTCCGATTCTCCAGGCGATCGGAATTCTTCGCAAACGCGTTCACAACGAACAACTCAGGCTCACGCTTGAAGACGTCGAAGAGAAGGTCCGCGCCGGCCAGGCCCTGTCGCAGGCTTTTGCAGCACAGGGCGACGCTTTCCCGCGTATCTACATCGCGTCGATTCTCGCGGGGGAGCGCGCGGGGTCGCTTGACGAAGTGCTGCTGCGATATGTCAGCTATCAAAAGACGATCACCGAAGCGCGGCGCAAAATCAAAAAGTCACTCGCATATCCTACGGTGCTCGTAGGCGCGTCGATCATCCTGGTGATGGTGCTTTCGACCTACGTCATCCCGAACTTCATGAAGTTATACAGCGGCGTCGGCGCTCAGGGGCTGCCGACGGTGACGGTTGCAGTCGTCGCCACTTCCGAGTTTGTCAGCGGCAACCTGATCTGGCTGGTCCCGACTGTCATCGGCGCCCTGATCTTTATCTTCGTTTGGAGACGCACACCCAACGGCCGTCTCACAATTGACCGTTGGATTCTGAAGGCGCCGGTCGCGGGTGAGACGGTTCGTCAGATGACGATCGCGCAGTTCACGCGCAGTCTCGCAACGTTGCTGGCGGGCGGAATCACCTTGCCCGAATCGGTTGAGATTGCCAGCGAGTCGATTACGAATCGGGCGCTCAGGCACGCGAGCCGCAACGTGCTCATCGGCATTCGAGAAGGCCGTCCGTTCACCGACAGCCTTGAAGCTTCCGGATGGGTTTCGGAGCTTGCAATCGATATGATCGGCGTCGGCGAGCGCTCGGGCGCGCTGCGCGAAATGCTCGACGAAGTCGCGAACTTCTATGATTCGGAGATAGACGTGCGGCTCAACACGATCACCACTTTCATCGAGCCGGTTATTCTGATCTTCATGGGCAGTCTGGTGATGACGATTCTGCTTGCCATGTATCTGCCGCTCTTCTATATGATCGGCAATATGGGCGGCGGCCAGACGGTGCCGCAGTGATCGCAATCTGAAACCAATCAGGAAGTAGTAAGAAGGTAGCTAATGTCTGAACGAGTCGAACACGATAGCAGTCAAACACCGCCGGGCCCCGTCGTAACGTCGACGGACGCTGCGGTGCGGGACCCGGCCGCGATGGGTCAGGAGGAAATCGCCGCGCGTGAAAAGGCACGGCGCTACAGGCTGAGGTTCGTTGATTTGAAGGTCGAGGAACCGGCTTATCACCTCATTCACGAGCTGCCGGTCGAGATGATGGTGCGGCACAGCTTCGTCCCGCTTGCGCGCGACGGCGACACTCTGTCGGTGGCGATGGCCGACCCGACCAATCTGGAAGCCATCGACGAGATCGAAGCTCAGTTGCACTTGCGATTGAAACCGGCGTTTGCGACTCAAACCGCCGTCGAGGACGCCCTGAAACGCGGCGACACCGCCGCTCGGATTCTGCAGGATGCCACCGCCGGTTTTCGCACCGATCAGATGTCGCTGCTGCGCGAGACGGAACAGGGCGAAGAAGTCCTGGATATGGAGCGGCTGACCGGCACGGGCGACGACGAGATGTCGCCGATCATCAAGCTGGTTTACACCGTCGTGCTCAACGCTCTCGAGCGACGCGCATCGGATATTCACATTGAAACTCGCGACTCGGACGTCGTCGTCAAGTACCGAATCGACGGCGCGCTCTATCGCGCGGCCGATCCCATCGACATCGCTCATCATCAGACAATCGTTCAGCGCATCAAGGTCATGTCGGAGCTGGACATCGCCGAACGCCGCGTTCCGCAAGACGGCCGCTTCCGAGTCATGATTCGAGGGCGCAAGATCGACTTTCGTGTTTCGATCATGCCCTCGATCCACGGCGAGAACGTGGTCATCCGTATCCTGGACAAGGAACAAATCAACGAGTCCTTCAGCGAGCTGAATCTGGATGTCGTCGGGTTCGCCCCACAGGACCTGAAGAAATTCCGCAAGTTCATCGCCGAGCCTTATGGAATGGTGCTGGTGACCGGGCCGACCGGCTCCGGTAAAACGACGACGCTGTATGCCGCGCTCAACGAAATCAAGAACGAAGAAGACAAGATCATCACCATCGAAGACCCGGTCGAATACCAGCTCCAGGGCATCACACAGATACCGGTGAACGAGAAGAAGGGATTGACCTTTGCGCGCGGACTGCGCAGCATCCTGCGTCACGATCCCGATAAGATAATGGTCGGCGAAATCCGCGACTCCGAGACCGCGCAGATTGCGATCCAATCAGCGCTGACGGGACACCTTGTATTCACGACCGTACACGCTAACAACGTGATCGACGTCATCGGGCGATTCCTGAACATGGGAGTCGAGCCGTACAACTTCGTGTCGTCATTGAACTGCGTGCTCGCGCAAAGACTTGTGCGCATGCTCTGCAATCACTGCAGGCGCCAGCACAAACCCACGGACGAGGAGCTTAGCGAGTCGGGGTTAAACCCGGACAAGTACCGCGGCGAGATTTTCTATCAATCCGTCGGATGTGAAGTATGTAATTCCACGGGCTATCGCGGCCGGACGGCGATCCACGAGTTGCTCGACGTGACGGACAACATACGCGATATCATCCTCGAGCGCCGGCCAGGGTCGGAGGTTCGCCGAGCTGCTCGCTCTGAAGGTTTGACCTCGCTGCGCGAGTCTGCGATCGCAAAGGTGTTCCTGGGAGTGACGACGTTGCACGAAATCAATCGCGTGACGTTTGTGGAATAGTCAGTAGTCAGTAGTCCGTAGTCAGTAGTCAGTAGTCCGTAGTCAGTGGCGAGCGATTCATTGTGCTGTCGACTACTGACTACGGACTACGGACTACTGACTAATGACTATTCCCGTTTATTTTGAAACTGAAGCGTGCTAGAGTGGTTTAACCAAGCAGACACTCTTAGAAATAGCTTGATGCGGCAGCAAACCTTCAAGGTTTGGGTTAACGATGAGCCGGCCGCAATCTCCATTGGCAAGATTTGAGGGTGCGCGCTCCCGAGGCAAAGACAACAGGCAAGGAGTTGGATATGGCAAAGTCTCTGAAGATTCAACAGGCGATAGCGCTGACCGTGGCGCTGATGCTCGCGGCACCGCTTGGCGCGTTCGCGGCAGACGGAAAGAAGCACTATAACAACGGTCTCAAGTTCGAAGAGAATCGCCAATGGGACAAGGCCGCGCAGGAATACGCTCTTGCGGTGTCCGAGAAGCCTTCCAACGTTGAATACACGCTTCACCTTCAGCGTGCGCTCGTCAGCGCTGCAATAATGCTGGTCGAGCGCGGCGACAGCCTCGTGGAGAAGAAGGACTACAACGCGGCTTACAATGCTTATCGACAGGCGTTTTCATACGATCCTACCAATGAGTTGGCGTTGGTAAAGATGCGCAGGATGCTCGAATTTCAGGGGCTGCCAACCGACAATCTGCCCAAGATCGGCGATCCAGCCGGCCCCAGCTACAAGCCCAGGGCCGAAAATCTAAAAGCTTCCGCCGCGGGCGGCGCTGCAATACTTCCCACGAGCCAGATGAAAGTCCAGATGCCCGGCATTCCCGGGCGTCGCTTCAGCAAAACCGACGTCATCTATCGCGATACCAACATTCTGACGGCCATCGAACAACTGGCCCAGATGATGAAGCTGAATGTGGTTTTCGATCAAATGGTCGTCAACCAGATGAAGATGATCAAGATCACCCTCGAGTTGAGGGACGTTACTTATCCTCGCGCGCTCGAGATGATCCTGAAAACAAACAATCTCATGTATGCGCAACTCGACTCGCGCACGATTGTGGTCGCGAGCGACAACCCCCAGCAGCGCATGAAGTATGACGCTTACGCGGTCCGCACGTTTTACATAAAGAACGCTGATATCGATCAGGTCAAAGGCGCCATTACCGGAGCGTTGTCAGCCCAGACGAAAATGACTACGGTGAAGCAATTGAATGCGATCGTCGTGCGGGACACGCCGGCAAACCTGGAAGTGATCGAGAACATGATTGACTCGCTCGATAAGAGCAAGGCCGAGGTGCTGATCGACGTCAACATCTACGAAGTCTCGAAGAATGATCTGCTGCAAATAGGCAATCAGTTCACCACCGAAGCCAGCGGCAGTAACTCGCTTGCTTTGCCGGCGCTGGGCGGCATAAACGCGCAACAGAGCATCCTTGGAGTCGGGGCTCGCACCTTGACCGGGCCTCTCGGTTTTGCGCTGGGCCTTCCCAACAGCTCGATCAGTTTTTTCCAAAACAAGGGCAAGGCGAAACTTCTCGCGTCTACGCAGATCCACGTTCTCGACAATGAAGCCAATACCGTTCGAATCGGGCAGCGAGTCCCGATTCAAACCGCGTCTTTGCCGTCCTATGGCACTCCCAGCAATCAGAGCTTGAAGCAGGCTGCCAATCAGTCAGGCGTCAGTCCAAATGACATCAACTTCGGCCTCGGCAACGCGTTCGGCGTCGGCATTCCTCAGATTCAATATGAGAATGTTGGACTCAATTTGGACATTACTCCGAACGTGTACGAAGACGATGTTCAGATGAAGATGAAGATCGAGACTACTTCGGTCGACAGCAGCACCGGCAAGTTCACTCCTACGTTTAATCAGCGAACCATGTCTTCGGTCGCTCGCGTCAAAGACGGTCAAACAACAATGGTCGCGGGGGTGAGCCAGAACAACGAATCGAAGACCATCAAGGGAATTCCGCTAATCGGTTTGATTCCGATACTCGGGCGATTCTTCTCGACGCCCGAAACCACGAACACACAGAACGATGTTGTTATCACGGTCACTCCTCACATTCTCCGGCGCGCTGATATTACCGAGAAAGATCACCTTGCGCGTTTGTCGGGTGACGGCGTGAACGCGACCAATCAGTTGAAGATCGAGCAGATTCTCTTTCTTGCGGACCAGGATGACGCGGCGCAGAATCCGGTGGCGGAAGCCTCACCACCCAGCGTTGCGCCGCCGGAAGCCAAACCCCAGGTTGTCGCTCCGCCGGCCATCGTCAACACAAGCGCGCCCGGGGTCGTCGTAGCACCGCCGCCGACTGTTGCGCCCTCGGCGCAGACTCAACAAAAACCGAACGTAATCAAAATGACCGTATCCCGGCCGGGGATTCAGTCCGGCGCGGCGGAGTCCAAACAGACTAACAAGGCGTTGGATGACGACGACGATGATGATCAAACGCAGCAATCCGCCAACCCGTTGATGGTTTATGTGAGACCGAACTCGACCACCGCCACCAAGGGCCAGGATCTGTACGTTGCCATATTCGTCAACGGCAACGGGGACGTTTCAGCGGCGCACATCACGCTGACTTACGACGGATCGTTGCTCGAAGTGAAGGGAGTTCGCGACAGCGGAATGCTGAGCGCGGGCGCGCGAGCCGAGCTTCAATTCGCCGCCGAGGGCGGCGTTCTCAACATTGAAATGGACAGGCCGCAGGGATCGGCAGGCGTACCTGCGCGTGGTCAGTTGTGCCTGGTGGTCTTCAGCGTCAAGGCGCAAGGCCAGTCGCCGCTTGTGCTCGTCGAGTCGCAGACGCAGTTCCGAAACTCCGGGGGCCAGCCGCTTCCGATTAAGGTCAACTCTTCGCAGGTCGATATCCGCTGACGGGCGCTCAAGGTCTTTGCAGAATGGAAGTTTCAAGCAGATGGGTTTCAGACTTGGAGTCGCGGATGAGATGCGGCCTTGGTAGAATCCGGGAACCAAAAATCAACCGTCGCGAGTTTGGTTTCACCCTCCTCGAGATAATAATCGTCATCACTATATTGTCAGTGCTGACTGCGGCAGCCATCCCGATGGTGCGCAATACGGTGAGGCGCGAACGCGAGGCTGAACTCAGAATCGCCCTGCGCCAATTGCGCCAGGCGATCGACAGGTACAAGCTCTACTTCGACCAAAGCAATGGCGCCGCAATTCCGATCGAATGGAAGACTCAAAGCGGTTACCCGAAGGAGCTCAAGATTCTGGTCGAGGGATTTGTGCCCGCCAACGTCGTGGGCACCAGTGAAAATCGGATCCGCTTCCTCCGTCGCCTGCCCATCGATCCGCTGACCGGAAACACTGAATGGGGATTGAGGTCCTACAAGGACAAATTCGATTCAACGTCATGGGGCGGAGAAGACGTGTTTGATGTTTACACCAAGAGCGACGGCCAGGCGCTCAACGGAACCAAGTACAGGGATTGGTAATGAGAAGTTCTGAATTTCGAATTTCGAATTTCGAATTTCGAATTACGGATCGCGAAACGCTTCGCAATTCGAAATTCGCAATTCGAAATTCTTCCGGCTTCACCTTGCTCGAACTCGTCATCGTGATGACCATAATGGTCATTCTTGCGGCAGTCGGCGTAACGTCGTATCAGCATATTCAGTTGAAGGCTAAGGAGACGATTCTCAAACAAGACCTCCAGACTATGCGGAAGAAGATTGACGAATACGCGGCCGACAAAGAAAAGCTCCCGCAGTCGTTGGACGATCTGGCATCGGCTTTCTACATCCGCGAGGTGCCTATAGATCCAATGACCGGACAGAAGGACTGGGTCGTCGACATGGGCGAGGATACGATATCTCGCGATGGCGGCTCGGGAGTTGTTGACGTGCACAGCGCCGCGGGAGGCGAAGGCACCGACGGAATGGCCTACAAGGATTATTGAACAACTTTTCATTTTCCATAAGAGATCTTTCATCTTTCATTTTCCATTTAGGCAATGTCGAATGAAAAATCACAAATGGAAAATGGAAAATGATTCTCTCACAAAAAGATGACCGCCTTAGGAAGATACTTTCTCGCGCCGACCACGCCGAACATAGCGGCCGGCTTCGTCGACGATAACTTCGCCGTCGTGGACCTGCGCCGCGGACGCCGCGGCTTTTCGCTCGCATCAAGCGCCGTCACTCAATTGCCCGAGGGTTTGATTACTCCCAGTTTTGAATCTCTCAACATTCAGGATGAGGAAGAACTGGCCGGAGTTATCACCCAGACCGCCCAGGCTGCGGGGCTGGCGAACAAGAAGCGCTGGTCAGTAGCGCTTCCCGATGCGACCGCCCGGACGCTTGTGGTGGCGCTCGAGAGTAAGCCCTCCAACTCGCGCGAACTCAACGAGGTGATCGAGTGGAAGCTCGAGCGACTCGTCTCCGTGCCGCCCGCGGAGCTGCGCACCTCGCGTCAAAAATTGCGGCCCGTCGCCGGAGAGGATCGGTACCTGATCACGGTTTCGCGCGATGAAGTCTTATCGCAATACGAAAACGTATTCGCGAACCTGGGATGGAAGGCGGGCCTGATTTTGCCGCGGCACTTGGGAGAAGCACAGTGGCTCATGTGGGATGATTCAGCGGGCGACAAGATGCTGGTCACTGCGCATCACAGCGGGTTTACTTCGCTGATCGTGCGTAACGGCGAGCCGGCCCTGGTGCGCACGTTCGTGTGTGAGCGCGATTCCATTCGCGACGAGCTGCATCGTTTTGCATTGTACTACCGAGACAGGCTTGTCGACGCCGGCGGCGCAACCGCGGGCGCCTTGTCTCGAATGCTTGTGCTTGGAGGAATCGACCTGGCCGAAGCTCGCCGCGCCGTCGCGGATGCTCTTGAAAGCGAGCCTCGCACGCTAGACCCGGCCGAATTTGGAATAGATCTGAAAGGCGAACCGATTCGTTTCGATCAACTCGCAGGCGCCGCCGGCCTCGCAACCATTGCCTGGCAGTAAGCTCCATCGCATACCTAAACCAGATTAGTCTCCTAAAGTTCTAACTCGCCACTCTGTTAGAAACAATTCCAACCGGATGTGATAAGTCAATCGCATCTTGATAGCTATCGGCTCTGGGGGGTAAGATGAACCTCGTTCGCTCCGTAAGGTTAACCCCAGAACTTTTAGAAACTGAAATCGAGTTTTCAAGGTAGGACGGTTTTACCACCTGGGAGGTCGAGTTGCTGAACGCCAATTATCCGGCTCCGTGGGTTCGAGTAGCAGTCCTAATCGCAGGACTCGTCATAGCGTCAACGCTGGCCTTCTTTTTCACGGGCCAGCTCGTTCCAACCTCGGTCCAAGAGGCGCTGGTATACCAGAACGCTCTCCTACTACTGGTTCTCGGCTCGGCAATCATAGAGCACAAATTTACAAAACCTGAACACTCGTTAGTTAATTCCCTTATGGGCCTCCTTACCTTGCTTCCAGTCTATCAGGTTGCCCCGCGACTGCTGTGGTTCTTGGTTGCTAGCTTCACCGTTGTCCTCTTTCTCACATCGACTCTTTGCGTCGCAGTGAGTGACAGCCCTCTTATTACAGGCTGGCGATCCAGGGTATCAGATGTGACATACGGCTTCGTGACTTTCTTTGGACAGGCGAGAGTTCTATTCTCGATATTACTCCTGTTCGGCGTTCTATCTTTCTACAAGATTCAGTCGCCCCAGACAGTGCTGTTGCTCTGCTTCTGGGGCCTCTACCTTTCTATTTGGCCGCTTGGACTGCCTCGGTTGCTCTCCACGATTTCATTGCACCGCAATGGATTGACGATCGGAGGTTCCGTCCTCCGGGTAGAGTCGCCAAATATCATGAGAGTTGGAGTTTCTCCGGGTGTTAGCTGGTCGCCCGATCATCCGAAGCTGTGTCGATTACCGGACGGGACTAGAGGAGTTGTGCTCCCATTGTACAAAGAGCAGCACACAGACCAGGTCATCGGAACTGGCATCTTCGTTGAGCAGCCGACGACGGGGCAAGAAATGGCTGCGGGCTTCATCTACGAGTCCCCAGCCGATGCGGCAATCAAGGGCTCCGATGTGGCGGCGGCACTTGGCGCAACGAAGGATTCCCCGATGATCGGCTTCGTCGTCGAAGAGTCCGAGATTGGGTTCATTAGGTTCGAACTCTGGAGCCAGAGTGCGTGCAAGGAAGGAAGTTTGGTATGGGTGAACGTGTCTGACAATCGCGTGTACTATCAGGTCGTTAATGGCATTAACCGCGAGGAGACACTTGAATCACACAGACACGGTTTCCAAATTGCGATCGCCGTACAAATTGGCGTTGCCGATCCGTCTAAGGGATTCAGCAAGTACCCATGGCTACCTACAATGAACTCGCCTGTCTTTGGCCTCAACGAGGAGTATGGCGTTGAAATGTTTACGGAGCAACCGTCCGATCTTCTGCTTGGTCACATTCCCAATACACGCATCCCTATTCACATTTCACTAGACAAAGCGCTCGACCATCACACGGCAATCCTCGGGGTTACCGGCTCCGGCAAGACCGAGCTAGCCCTAGATATCATCCGTCGCGCAGCGAACACTGGAACTAAGGTGATTTGCGTTGACCTTACCGCTCGCTACGCCAACCGGCTCGCAGATATGGAGGCCAAGCTGCTTTCAATTGACGACACCCTCGCTCGTGAACTGTCGGAGAAGCTCTTCGAAGTGGAGACCGGAGAATTCGGTGCGGGAAAAGAGAAGAAAACGCTGAAGGGCTTCAGCGACAAGCTCCAAAAGAGCGTCGCGTTCATGCTCAAGGAGTTCCTTGAGGGCACCGGGGACGACACCCGCGTAGGCATCATCACTCTACCGGAGATATCAAATACAAAAGCGACGCTCTACATAACCGAGCTCTATCTAAGCCTTGTTTTTCGGTATGCGAGGAAGTACTCGCCTGGATGCCCGAGGATTCTGCTGGTGTTGGAAGAGGCTCACACGGTCATACCCGAAGCAACGACTATGGGTCTGGGTGACTTCGAGTCGAAAGGTCTTGTTGGCAAGATGGCACAGATCGCTCTGCAAGGCCGAAAGTATCGCGTCGGCCTACTGGTAATAGCCCAACGGACGGCTACGGTCAGCAAGACGGT
This sequence comes from Blastocatellia bacterium, assembly GCA_035607285.1. Taxonomy (GTDB): domain Bacteria; phylum Acidobacteriota; class Blastocatellia; order UBA7656; family UBA7656; genus Onstottus_A. The sequence goes on from DATNBZ010000243.1 coordinate 22,439, forward strand.
CCTGACTCAATGCAACACGGTAATCAGCTTTGCTTGCATCGACGAGACAAGTCTTGGTTTCCTAGGCAACGTATTTGGGTCCGGCCATACCGCTCTCATTCCCAACCTCATGTTTTTGCAGGCAGTGGCATTTGGTAAGGCTATACGGAGTCAGAGACCATTGGTTATTCAAGTACCTTTTGACAACCAAAAGGCAATGGATGACGCTTAGCACAGGCGTGCGGGATAGAAACGCGCTCACTAGTTCGTCTTTTTCGCGGTTGGAGACTATCCGGAACTGAAAGTGCGGTCAGCGAGTTGACTGGTTATGCTAATAGCCGAGAGTTCAATTGAAGCGGCAATCGAAGCGCTGAAAAGCTCGCCGGGAAAATTCCAACGCTTGGTGGAGTGCTACGCACAATTAACTTATCCACATAGGTTCAAAGACTTAGCTCCATCGGGACGGAACCCCAATGACGTAACCGTCAAAGGATGGCCGGATATTTATTCAATCTCGTCAGATCGTCGACTGGATGTCGCGGAAGCCACTCACAGTGTGGCCTGGCCCGATCATCTGAAAGATGATCTCGAAAAAGCAGAGGCCTTGGGACCAGGGAGATTGGCCGGGTTTCTGTTTGTCGCTTGGGACAATGACCCCAGCCCTCTCGCCGACAACAAAAGAGCCAACCCACGCTATGACAAGTTGATGGGCTTTCGCGATCGCCTTATCGCGCTGGACGTCCCATCGGAGAACATCAATTTTGTTTTCAAGAAACAACTGGTCCGCACTCTCACACAGCCACGCTTCGCTAGCGTCTTGAAAGAGATATTAGAATTACCGTGCCACCCCCTTCCGTTCAGGTTGATTAGCCAAGTGCGAGAACTTTTTGGATTGCCGGGCCGTCTTGATGTCTTCGCCCCTACGGAAGAGGAATATTTGAAGGGCTTGGTTCACCGCACGACCATCACGGATGAGGTCGAAGATCGACTCGAAAGTCGCGGATGGGCCTGGGTGCGCGGACTTGGTGCAGCAGGGAAAACGGTTTTGGCCATTCGCATCGCGCTGGGCTACGAGTCCGAGTCCCGTCCAGCATACTATCTCGACCTAGCTAAGACCGATGCGAGCGCGTCTGAGGCACTTGATGTCATTACCACGCATGCCGATGACCAAGTGCTCTTCATTGTTGACAACATTCATCTGAATGAAGAGTTCGCCCGAGACGTTTTCGATCATTGGCAGACAGCTCCAATGCGCAGCCGCCTGCTCCTGCTCGGTCGTGATATTTCTATCTCCAATGCGAGAGGGATAGCCCATCCGCTTGATGAGCTCAAACCGGATGCGCTGACCTTGGAAGTAAGACCTGATGACCTCGCCGGAGTCTTTCTGCGCCTGGCGCGCAGATTCCTCGCCTCGCGCGACTATTGCTCCGTTCCTCCGCACGAAGTCCTGAAAGGATGGCAAGCTCGTTTTGGTGGAGACTTGATTGCCTTCAGCGCAGCCGTGGCGCACCGCATCAAAGCGTTGACGCAAAGCGACTGGCTCCTTCAGGCGCAGGACGCCGCGAAATACGTACAGGAAGCCTATCTCGAAAGAGTTAGCGAGGCAGAGCGACGCAATCTGCTGCGTATAGCGGTGCTTGCACAACTAGAAATGTATGTGCCGGAAGAGGCAATCGAATTGCCGAAGATCAGGTCCTTCCTGCAGATCGGCTTGGTTCATCGCTTAGCACGCGGTAGCGGGAAACGCGATGGCTATCAACTTGTTCATCCGGGCCTCGGCGACTTGCTGATAACGGCAGCTGGATACTCAGGAGAGAAGTTGAATCAATTCACTTCGGAGGACTTTAGCTACGTCGCCCATCGAGTTGCATCCTACGGCTTGCAAATCGTGGCCAGACTTGAATCGGCCAAGCGCGAACAAGAGGCAATTTCAGTATTGAAGAGCATCATTGAATCAGAACAGGGAGGAGTAGTCGCCTTGACGAGGCCAGGACTTCAAAACCTACGATGGAATTGTGAGCTCATCGTTCGTTTGAGAGTCTTGGCGGCGTCAGAAATAGACGAGAAGCTTGCCAATGAGTACTCGGCACTCAGCGAAGGTGCGCTTGGAACGCCCCTGGGTGTGATTGGTTCATCTCTCACTTACGCCGAGCGCAAGCTGCCGAAGGCCTACTCTGTGTTGGCCACCGTGTTCGCTCACCCAAAGAGCCTTCAGGCGTTGAGCGAGGTTGCATGTTACACACCGTTGGGCGCGCTTGGTACGTTCCTCGGCTACGCCGAGCGCAAGCAACCGAAGTTCTATATTGCGTTCGTTGCCGCACTAGCTCAACCAAAGGCCCTCAAGGCACTGAGTGAAGCGGCACTGCGCACATCGCTGAGTCCTTTGGCGTTCTTCCTCGACTATGCCGAGCACAGACTGCCAAAAGTCTACGAAGCGCTGGTCGCCACGCTCGCTAAACCAGATAACCTAACGGCACTGAGTGAAGCTGCGTTGCGCATCCCGCTGGGTAATCTTGGTCGGTTTCTTGACTATGTCGAGCGCAAGCTGCCGGACGTCAATGCAGCGTTGTTAGGGGTGCTCGGTCAACCAGAAAACCTAAAGGTACTTACTGAAGCTGCGTTGCGCACACCGCTGGCTAATATTGGTTCGTTTCTCGAATACGTCGAGCGCAGGCTGCCCAACTTCCATGCTGCGTTGGCTGTCGCTCTCGCTCAACCAGAAAATCTTATGGCAGTGAGTCAGGCTGCGTTGCGCATGCCGCTAGGTGATCTTAGTTCGTTTCTCGGCTACCTTGAGCGCAAGCTGCCGAACGTGTATGCGGCGTCGGTAGATGTACTCGCTGAACCAGAAAACCTAAAGGGACTGAGTGAAGCTGCCCTGCACACGCCGTTGGGTCAATTGGCTTCGTTCCTCGACTACGTTGAGCGGAAGCTGCCGAACGTCTATGCGGCATCGGTAGATGTACTCTCTCAACCAGAAAACCGAATGGCATTGAGTGACGCTGCCCTGCGCACGCCGTTGGGTCAATTGGCTTCATTCCTCGACTACGTTGAGCGCAAGCTGCCGAACGTCTATGCGGCATCGGTAGATGTACTCTCTCAACCAGAAAACCGAATGGCATTGAGTGACGCTGCCCTACGCACGCCGTTGGGTCAATTGGCTTCGTTTCTCGACTACGTTGAGCGCAAGCTGCCGAGCGTCTATGCGGCATCGGTAGATGTACTCGCTCAACCAGAAAACCTGAAGGCGTTGCGTGACGCTGCCCTGCGCACGCCGTTGGATCAATTGGCTTCGTTTCTGATCTACGCCGAGCGCAAGTTACCTATTATTGTCAAGACCCTGAACAAAACACTGGCAGAGGCAGAAGCCGTCAACACCATCGCCAGGGTTGCTTGCCAGTCACCTTTGACTGGCCTTCTCAAATTTCTCCGAACGGCGGCTTTTGCGGCCGCAGTGGTAGCCGCTATTGACCAAGACGAGTGGGATAGCTCGCGGTTAACTATCAAGTCTGATCAGCCTAATTATTTCCATGCACTCGCTAAAGCATTGCAGTCCCTTGGGAGGCCAGAACTAGCAGAAGCACCCGCAAGAGCGCTGATCATCGCTGCTGAACCGGAGCTTTGGCAAACAAGTGTGATTGGAACTCATCAGCTTACGCGCGTCATGGCATTTGGTCGCGGGGCGGGAAAAGAAGCAATCCTTCGCTTCCTGGCTCGCGTCGCCACACCGGCTTGGCTTGAGGAGAGATATGACAGCGCACATTCATACGGGATAGCCGCTTCCTTACTCACCTTGTGGGGAAGCTTTGATCAATCCATTCTTGATCATTTCCGCATTGATGCATTGAACATTCGCGTGACCTCTGAAGTCAAGTACTTGAAGCTCCTCACTCCCGAAAATCTCTTGGGGGCTATTGAACTGCTCGGATGTTCCAGTTTAATCGGATTGCACATAGATAGGTCCCTCGTAAGATGGCCGAGTATAAGTCAGGTTTGTGGGGCCATTCAACTTAGCGGGCTGGACGCTCAAATGGAGACTATCGGACACATCCAGATTCAGCTTTGGCTGGGACTGCGCGAGATGGCGCGGCTGCGCCCAGACCGAATCGAAGTTCCGCCCGCGGCAGGTGATCGAATGCTGGCTCTTTGGAAGAACGCGGCACAAGACAGTGACAAACACAAAGCATTGAGCGTCTGGATGATTGATTGGCTAGAAAGATGTGCCTGTTCCGGCTGGATATTGATTCCTGATCACACTTATTTGCCGAATAACATAGCAGGTTTAGGTGAATAGGAACCTGCGGCTTCCTTGATGGGTGGAAGTATTAGACTCGTCAGCCATCTGGTCTGTAAGATAGGCCGTGCTAAGGCTTGGCTTCCATCCAGTTGTCACCCACACCGACGTCGACGACTAACGGCACCGCGAGAGGGTGAACCGCTTCCATCTCCGCGCGAACTACTTCGGTCGTTTGCTCGATTTCATTCTCCGGCACTTCCAACAATAGTTCGTCGTGAACCTGAAGCATCATTCGAGCGCCAAGCTTCTCGCGACGAAGCCGCTCGTGAACTCGAATCATCGCGATCTTGACCAGGTCCGCCGCCGTGCCTTGAATGGGCGCGTTGATGGCTTCACGCTCGGCGCGAGATCTGAGAGCGTGACTGCGATTGTTGATATCCGGGATCGGGCGAATGCGGCCGAAGAGGGTTCGCACGACTCCGCTCTCGCGAACCTGCCGGGGAGTTTCCTCCATGTAATGTCGAACACCCTTATAAGTCTCGTAATAATCCTCGATCACCTTCTTGGCTTGCGCTCGCGATAATCCGGTGCGTTGCGCCAGACCGAAAGGACCGATCACGTAAGGAATCGCGAAGTTCACGATCTTCGCCAGGCGTCGCGCATCCGACTCCTCCTGTTTGGTCTTCGCGCCGAACACGTCACGCGCCGTGCGGGCGTGAATGTCCTCGCCGTGTTTGAACGCTTCGGTCATGACCGGGTCGCCGGTCATGTGAGCGAACACACGCAGCTCGATCTGCGAATAATCGGCCGACATCAGCTTGTATCCCGGCGAGGCGACGAACGCCGCGCGTATCCGACGTCCAAGCTCAGACCTGATGGGGATGTTCTGCAAGTTGGGATTCTGCGAAGACAACCTGCCTGTAGCGGACACAGCCTGATTCAACGTCGTGTGCAAGCGGCCGGTTTGCGGATCGATCAGCTTGGGTAACGCATCGACGTAGGTGTTCTTCAGCTTCGAGATCTCTCGATATTCGATGATCTTTCGAGGGAGTTCGTACTTCGATGCCAGCTCTTCCAGAACATCGGCCGATGTCGAAATCTTGCCGGTTTTTGTTTTGCGCCCGACTTCGAAATTGAGCTTTTCGAAAACCTCGCCAAGTTGCGCCGGAGAGTTGATATTGAATTCTTCACCCGCGAGTGCGTATATCTCAGCCGTGAGCCGCGCAAGCTCGATCTCCATTTCGCGGCCCGCCTTGTCGAGCGCAGCCAGATCGACTCGAACGCCAATTCGCTCCATGTCAAAAAGGATCTCGACAAGCGGCAGTTCGATCTCGCGATAAAGACGATCAAGCCC
>DATNBZ010000277.1:0-2548 GCA_035607285.1 Blastocatellia bacterium
AGATGTACGACGAATGGGCGGCAGTGGGTGATGATGCGATGGCAGGCCGCAACCCCTTCAGGGTTGGCCCAAACAAATTGGGTAGTCTCGGCACGACACCGTCACCCACGGTAGCGGAGTACCGCAACCCTGGGCTTTGGGACGAAACCACTTCGTGGTTGTTGGCTGCTCACAGATAGTTGGTAAGGCAAGAGATTGAGAAGGCAAAATGTCCAAACTCCAGACCCAGAGGGAAGACGCGCTACGAGTAGTTACTGCTGAACGTCGAGTACGTCCTGGCGTGTAACGATGCCCACGATTCGGCCGTATTCCTCGACCAGGAGCGCCGGTGAACTCTTGAGATACTTGACCGCGGCCTCGACCCCCACGTCTTCATTCACCACCGGAAACGCCCGATCCATCACATCGGATACCGGCGCCTGCAAGAGCTCGCGGTTGTCGAGGAGCTTCGCCATCAACCGTCCTTCGCGAACGCTGCCCACCGATCTGCCATCCTCGAGCACCGGCAACTGCGAGAGCCCGTAGCTCTTCATCATCTGAAGAGCATCAGAAACTCTGTGGTTCGCTCCAACGGAAACGATGTGCGGGGTCACGTCGTCGGCCTTGAGCTGATTGATCAGACCCACGGTCATCTTTTCGACCCCGAGCATGCGTTTCTCTTTCATCCATTCGTCGGATAGAAACTTCGAGAGGTATCTTTCTCCGGTGTCCGCGACCAGGAACACGACGACGTCCTCCTTACCCAGATCGCGCGCGACTTGCAACGCCGCCACCGCGTTAGTTCCGGTGGAGCCGCCGCAGAAGATTCCTTCTTCGCGGCCAAGCCGGCGCGCCATCTGAAACGAGTCTTTGTCGGTGACGTTGATGATCTCGTCTATGTACTTGAAGTGAACGTTCTCAGGAATGATCTCCTGGCCGATTCCTTCGACCAGATACGGCGTCGCTTCCATGAGCTTGCCGGTTTCCTTGTAGGTCTTAAAGACCGAGCCGTACGGGTCCGCGCCGATCACGCGAATCTTCTGGTTTTTCTCTTTCAAGAAGCGGCCGGTTCCGCTGATGGTTCCGCCGGTTCCGATGCCCGCTACAAAGTGAGTGATTCGACCCTGAGTCTGCTCCCAAAGCTCGGGGCCGGTGGTCCGGTAGTGTGCTTCGGGATTTGCGGGGTTGCCGTATTGAAAAACAAACAGCGAGTTCGGCGTTTCGTGCGCAATGCGCCTCGCGGTGTTGACGTAGTGATCGGGCGAGTCGGGCTTGGCCGCAACCGGAACGACCACGACGTCTGCTCCAAGCGCCTTCAAATAGCGGACCTTCTCGACCGAGCACTTGTCGGTCATCACAAACACGGCCCTGTACCCGCGCACCGCGCACACCAGAGCGACGCCTATTCCGGTATTGCCGCTGGTGGCTTCGACTACAGTGCCTCCGGGCTTGAGACGGCCGTCTCGCTCGGCGGCGTCGATCATCGATACGCCAATGCGATCCTTGACCGAACCTCCCGGATTGAGCGACTCGATCTTCGCCAACACGAGCGCGTCGATCCCTTTTGCAAGCTTGTTCAATCTGACGATTGGCGTGTGTCCAATCAACCCCAGAATGTTTTCTTTATAATCCATGATTCCTCAATTAGAGGCCGTTCTCGTTTTTCAACGCGAGATTTTATCACCGTGCATGGCACAAGTCACCTCTGCTGAAATCTCGGTAGTGGTGGGGTGATTAGTGTGCTTCTCGCTCCCCATCGCGTTTCTACCTCGGCGTCCTCGGCGTCCTCTGCGGTTGATTCCCGTACTGATCAAGAAAACCGCAGAGGACGCCGGGGACGCGGAGAGTTTGAAAGAATATCGCGGCCTGCTTCGTCTAACCGGCGTAGACTCGTGATTGAACCCGGGAGCGGACAAGATGGATAACCTTTGGCAGGACCTGCGCGCTGCGATAAGGCGGACAATAAAGAGTCCGGCTTTCACGGCGTTGGCTGTAATTGCGCTGGCGCTTGGCATCGGCGCCAACACCGCCATCTTCAGTTTGATCAATGGGGCGTTGCTTCGTCCTTTACCGGGCGTACAAGACCCCGAGCGACTGGTCACGCTCGAGCGAACTCAGAACGGTAAGGTCCAATACAGTTTTGGTTATCCGGATTACCTTGACTATCGGGATCAGAGCAAGTCCTTCGTGGGTCTGGCGGCTCATTGCGGCACGCCGTTGAGCCTGAGCAGTGGTGTAGCCGAGCGCCTGAGAGGGGACCTCGTCAGCGGCAACTATTTTTCTGTGCTCGGAGTGACGGCAGCCCTCGGCCGCTTGATCGGTCCGGACGACAACACCACACCGGGCGGCCATCCGGTTGCAGTCTTGAGTCATGGCTTATGGGTTCGAGCATTCGGCGCCGATCCTCAAGTCGCGGGGCGCAGCATAAAGTTGAACGGCTACGACTTCACGATCGTCGGCGTAGCGGCACGGGAGTTCACCGGCACACAGACCGGCTCATCCTTCGATGTCTGGATACCGCTGATGATGCAAGTTGAAGCCATGCCCAGAACGATGGGGCGGAACTGGT
>DATNBZ010000006.1:0-2839 GCA_035607285.1 Blastocatellia bacterium
CCGCTGGCGCTCCTCGCGTTGGGGGCTAAGGTTCTTCGAGATCACGTAACGAATGGGCGACTGGTTTTTGTCTGCGTTCGGCTCGCCGACCACGGGCTTGCGGATGATGAGTGTGGCGCCACCCCGGAACCGGACCTTGCCGAACTTCGGCGCCGCTGGGTTGAAGAGCTTTTCGATCGTCTGCACGGCCTCAACCACCATGTCCGTACGCAGGCTGCCGTCGGAATTGATGCGGAATACCGGGTGAAAGGAAGGGACGATCACTGGCGCGCCGGGTGAGAAGCCGAGTAGCCGGCTATTCTTACTGATATAGGCCCGCAGAACGTCGCCGGCCTTGTTCTTCTGTTCCCTGGTCAGGCCGTTCGGATCGCCAAAATCGAGACCGACTACCGGAGGAAGAGTCTCCGGCGCACGTGGCCAGCAGATGGAATCTTCGCTAAAGAATCCCGCCTCCTCCGGCGTGATGCCGCGCAGCCGGAACGATTGCATGATCGCGTCGCGGATGCCTATGTGATCCACCGGATGGAGATCGAAGTCTGCGGTCACGATCGAGCGCAGATATGATCCGAATGTGATGTCGACCGGAGCGCTGTAGTCGAGCGCGCGGACGCATAGCGTAAAGAAAACCTGGGCCAGGCTGCGCGCTTCTTCACAAAGCCGCGCGGCGAGCGGGGCCGGGATGTCGACTGGATTCGCACTACCACCGCCAGCGCGGAAGATACGCCATAGATCAGCAGTGCGCTTCAGGTAGATCGCGAAGTATGCATCGAAGACTGCGGCAACCAAGATCGAGCCGCGAGCGTGCGGTTCCGTGAACTTCTGGATGTCGTCTGAGTTTGGTTTGGTGCCGAGAGCGGAGCGCAACGCCCGATTCATGCCGGTGGCTTCGCCGAACTGTTGTGCGATTTCGATCAACGGATTGCGCGCGCTGATCTGCGCGCTGAGCAAGGGATCCTTCTTTTGCTGCGCGGTTGCGGTCGCGTAGTCGTCGTAGCCCGTGATCTCGGCATCCGGCCTTAGTTGGTACTGGTACAACTTGCCGCCAGTCCGTTCCATCGTGTCGCGCAGCGCTTCTTCGTAGGTGAAGTGTTGAAAGAGCGCGGCAAGATCGGCAAACGCTTCGTGAAACGCCGGCACGTCCAGGTTTGTCTGTTCTGTGAAGAATGCTCGAATGCCGTCGACAATCGCATGCGTAGTCTCGTGAACGACAACGTCGTGCGAGAGGCAAGTAAACACCGGCTGGCCCGCCAGGTTACGCCCGACGTCCCCCGTACCGGCGCGGAAGTAGCCGAAGAGAATGCCATGCGCGTTTGGACTATAGAACGCATTCTGTCCGACGAAGGCGTGGGGATAGATATTGAGCGTATAGATGTCCTCACGTGCAGCAGCCTCGAGATCGCCTTCACGGAGGCCGCGGCGCCAATGAATGCGGCGTCCAAGCGCCTCCTCAAAATGCTGGATGGTATCCGTGATGACCGCGTATACCATCTGTTGGTGGAAGTACGGATTACCCTCATTCGGACTGAGTCCGCCACGAAGCAGGATATTCCTGTCATCGAGGTCGACCGGCTTGTAGTACCTCTTGTTCGCGCCGTCGTAGTCGACGATGGCGATCGCATTTGGAGTCCAGCGGTCACGTACGACTGGTCCGGGATCAAGCTCCTGGAACCGGACGTCCATCGACATCTCGTTGCCGAGGAGCTTGCCCGCACTCGGGTCGAACGCATAGGCCTTGAGCGGACGAGTGACCGGGTTTTCGATCTTCATGTTTAGTTTCCTTTTTTGTGTGAGAATGCAATTCGCCTCTTAACCTGATTTCCTGCCTTCAGAATCCGATTAATTCTCAGACGAGCTGGTGTCGGGCAATCTTATACACTTGGTCCCACATACATTCAATAGAAATGGGTGAATTCCATTAGACGGCGACGCCATAGCGATTGAAGCAAAGCAAAAATTCGCAATCTCATGAGCGTGCTGTTCAATCATGCGATTCGATACGATGGATCGAACTAGGAAGGAATCCGATAGGCTTGTTTTGGAACAACGGGAACGCCGAAGAGTGTGCGGTTATAAATCTGGTAGGCGCGTGCGGATTTGAACCGCAGACCCCTACCGTGTCAACGCAGCGCTCTACCCTCATAAATCTCAATTAAATTGGGCTAATTCTATAATTTATCCGTCTGCCCGACCAATTACCCGACCAGTTCGGGGGAACTGAAGAATAATTCTCTTGATCTCCCACCTTGACCCACTGGGGTGAAGCTATTATTGTCAATCTGGTCAGACTAGTCAGTGAGGTGAAGCCTATGCCGCAAACAAGAAAGAAGAGTAAACCAACCACCAAGCGTTCGAGTCAACCATGGCAACTACAAACTGCCAAAGCACAATTTAGCGAGCTGTTTCGTCGCGCTCGCACTGAGGGACCGCAGGTGGTCACCCGTCAGGGCAAAGAGCAGGTTGTAGTCCTGCCGGCGGAGCAGTTTGCTCAATTAACCAGACGAGTTCGACAGCCGAAAAGCCTAGTGCGATTCTTCGCCGAGTCGCCACTCACGCGTGTCAATCTCGATCTTAGCCGCGACGCTGATTTAGGGCGGGAGATCAAACTGTGAGTGGGTTTCTTCTTGACACCAACATCATCTCTGAACTCGTCAAACCCCGGCCCGACGCAAGCGTAACAGCCTGGGTTGAAGAAACTGATGAGTCGCTTCTTTACCTCAGTGTTTTGACTCTCGGTGAGATTCGACGTGGGATCGCCGCTCTTCCCCAGTCACGACGTCGAGCAATCCTGGAGGCTTGGCTTAATAAGGATCTCCGAGCGCGCTTTGAAGATCGGATCCTG
>DATNBZ010000011.1:0-4742 GCA_035607285.1 Blastocatellia bacterium
CACCCGGAAGCCATGGCTTAAACACTATGACTTCTGGGTGCCGGACAAGATGAACTTCCCGCGTCAGCCCGTTCATCAGATTCTCGATCTGTCGGCTTTGCAATTCGGCGACCGGCCCGCTGTGGCCTTCCAAAACGCACAACTGACCTATAGCGAGATCAAAGTGCAAGTGGACCGACTGGCAACAGCACTCGCCGGACTCGGTATCATCAAGGGAGATCGAGTCGGCATCATGCTGCCGAATTGTCCGCAATACCTGATCAGCTTCTTTGCGATTGTGCGGTTGGGCGCAATCGTCACCAACATCAACCCAATCTACACGCCGCGCGAAGTCGAAATCGTCGCCAGCGATTCCGGAATGCGCGCCGTCATCACGCTCGACGTCCTTGCCGGGATTATCAGCCAAGTTCAGACGCAGTCACAAATCGAGCACATCATTACCACCAGCTTCGATGCGTATTCGACTGATTTGCAAGCGACCGGTCCGTCGCCGGGTACGTTGTCGTTGGCGGAATTGATCGACGGCGTGAACGTACCTGATCTGCCGCGAGTCGAGATCGATCCGGCCGAGGACGTCGCGGTGTTGCAATACACGGGTGGTACGACCGGCGTACCAAAAGGCGCGATGCTGACGCACGCGAACCTTTTCGCCGCCGTCTTGCAGTGCAGCGTCTGGTCCAGTTATTTCGTCGAGCGTGGTAACGAGCGCTTCCTGCTGGTGCTTCCGTTCTTTCACGTATACGGAATGGTAGTCGGCGCGATCTTCGGTGTGTGGTGCGGGGCGATGCAAATCCTCGTTCCGAAGTTTGACGTGAATCTGTTGCTCGCAGCCATTGAGCGGTACCGGCCCACTTTCTTTCCCGGCGTGCCCACGCTGTTCATCTCGATGCTCAATCACCCCGGCTCCAGAAGCGCGGGGTTGGGAAGCATTCGCCGGTTCAACAGCGGATCGGCGCCGTTGCCGATTGAAGTGCTCGAACAGTTCGAGCAGATGAGCGGCGCGGTGCTTTATGAAGGATACGGGATGACGGAGACCGCGTCGCTGGCCACGACGACACCGACGCTCTCAAAACGCAAGCCGGGAAGCATCGGCCTGCCCGTCACCGGCACCGAGTGCAAGATCGTCGACCTCAAGACAGGCGAACGCGAGCTTCCGATCGGCGAAGAAGGCGAGTTATGCGTGCGCGGACCCCAGGTGATGAAAGGCTACTGGAACAGGCCGGAGGAGACGGCCGCCGTGATGCGCGACGGCTGGCTGTATACGGGCGACATCGCGCGCATGGATGAGGACGGATATTTCACGATTGTGCAGCGAAAAAAAGACATGATCATCGTCAGCGGCTTTAACGTCTATCCGACCGAGATTGAGGATGTGCTGTTCACCCACCCGGCGGTGAAAGAAGTTGGAGTGATCGGAGTGCCTTGCGCTTATCGCGGCGAAGCGGTCAAGGCCTTCATCATACTGACGGCGGAGGTGGCCACGGCAGCCGAGGAGTTGATCGAGTACTGCCGCGCCCGGCTGGCAAGACACAAGGTGCCGTCGTTCATCGAATTCGTCGAGAGCTTGCCGAAAAGCGCCATCGGCAAAGTACTCAGAAGGGAGTTGCAGGAAACAGAAGCGACCAGGCGCGATTCGAAATAATCGGGGTTGTCAATCGATGGGCGGGTAATCGAACAGCCCGGTCGTTGAAGCCCTTCATTCGGTTTCACACTCTGAAAAGGAGTCAATGTATGACTAGCAAAACGAAAGCAGCTCACAAACCGGCTGGCCATCAAGCCGGCCACGCAACCGCCAGGGCCAAAGCGAAGGAACCCGCGCCTGCTGCTGATTGGGCCAGACAGATGATGGATAGCCTTACCGAAGCGCAGAAGCGATGGATCGATATCGCTTCCGAGCAGAATGCGCTCGTGCTGAAGGCGATAAACGAAGGCGTGAATTTCTACAAGACCGCGCCGACTCCCGCGCTCGCGGATTGGGCCAAGCAGGGCATCGAGGGCATCGTCGAAGCACAGAAGCGCTGGGCCGACATCGCTTCGAAGCAGAGCAAGCAGTTCATCGAAGCCATGCGCGAGGGGCCCGGGTTCGATGTAAACGACGTCACGAGGGCCGTCTCGGATTTCACCGGTCCCGGGGTCGAAGCATTCGTCAAAGCGCGCACCCAGTGGCTCGATTTCGTATCCGAGCAAAATCAGCTTGCGCTCAAGACGCTTAAGGACAATCTCAGCCTCGACGAGAACTCGTCCGCGACGGCGCTGGCGGACTTCGCACAACAGGCAGTCACCAACTATGTCGAAGTGCAGAAGCGATGGCTCGACCTCGCCACCAAGCTTCCGTTCCTTCGACCGGCAGAAACGAAGTAGCAGCATGGCGCGAAGGTGGGCCGAAGATCTGAAAGGGGAAACAAGAATTAAAGCTCGCCCCTCAACGCTTCGGCCCCCGCGCCTCACACCTTCTACCAAACCTCGCGGGCCGCTCCGAGGTCCGGCCGCGGAAGGCGCTATGTCGACTCGTCGCTTGTCTCCTTTCGCGAGCGATGGCCCGGACCCGCTCTTTCTCTGGCCGTCGCGCAGAAGTAACAGATCAACAATAGGAGACGTTCATGATCAGTAAGATTTCAAAACGAGCCTACCCGTGGACGACTTTGATTAAAGGTAATGAAGTCACCATCCGCATGATGACCCCCGAAGACGGCGCGGAGCTTCTTGCCTTCGCGCGGTCTCTGCCTGAACGCGATCTTCTATTTCTATCGATTGATGTCACGCGCCCCGAAGTGGTCGAAGGTTGGGTGCGTCACATCGAGGAGGGCCGCTCTTTCATCGTCATTGCGGAAGCGGAGGGCCAATTGATCGGCCACGGCACGTTGTATCTCAGCGAATTGACCTGGACTCGTCACATGGGTGAGATCCAGTTGTTAGTCGGCCAGCAATATCGTGGCGGCGGACTGGGCCACTTGCTCGCTAATGAGGTCTTTACGATCGCCAGGGAGTTGGGACTTCAAAAGATCATTGGTCGAATGGCGGCCGACCAGAAAGGCGCGTTGCAAGTCTTCGAGCGCCTGGGCTTCAAAGCCGAAGCCTTGCTTGCAGATTTTGTTATAGACCGCGAGGGCCGCACCCACGATTTGATAGTTATGTCTCACGACGTAACCGGCCTGACCGTTTGAAAGGACGCACGCTTATGGTTAACCATATTCCGCGCTCACGCGATAACGATTACACGCGCTCAATGGCTGAGGCCCGGCTGCAGTTTCTCAAAGAGCAGACGGGGAAGGAACTGAATCACGTCGGACAGTATTCCTTCGAGCCATCATTGTTGCCGGGCAACATTGAGAATTTCATCGGCGTTGCGCAAGTCCCAATCGGAGTGGCGGGCCCGCTGGTCATCAACGGCGAACATGCACGCGGTGAGTTTTACGTCCCCCTTGCCACAACCGAAGGGACGCTCGTCGCCAGCTATAACCGAGGCATGAAATTGTTACGCGAATCGGGCGGCGTCATCACGACGATCAGCGACGACGCGATGCAACGCGCGCCCGTGTTTGTGTTCAAGAACGCTCGCGAGGCGCGCGAGTTCGGATCCTGGGTTGCCGAGAATGTCAGCGAGCTCAGACGACGCGCCGAGGCCACGACCAGGATCGGCAGGCTCCGCAACATCGAGCAGTATTCCGCCAGCCGATTTCTCTTCCTGCGTTTCAATTACACCACCGGCGATGCGGCGGGACAGAACATGGTCGGCAAAGCGACTAAAGCCGCGTGTGACTGGATTCGCAGAGTTTATCCGGGCGTTGAGAATTATTATCTGGAATCCAACCTCGCGACAGACAAGAAATCGTCGCGCATCAACATACTGCACACTCGCGGCAAGCGGGTGACCGCCGAAGCCAAAATCCCCGCTCACCTGGTGCAGGAGATGATGCACACGAGTGTGGATGAGATTTATCGCGCCCGTCAGGTGCTCAACCTTGGAGGCCAATTGGCCGGCGTCAATAACAACGGAAACCACTCGCCAAACGGCATCGCGGCGATGTTCATAGCGACGGGGCAGGACGTTGCCAACGTGGCTGAATCTTCTGCGGCGGTCGTTCATTCGGAGCTGACGCCCGAGGGCGAGTTCTATTACTCGATAACAATCCCGTCGCTGATCGTCGCGACCTATGGCGGGGGCACTGGCCTGGCGACGCAGCGCGAATGCCTTGAGTTGCTTGGGTGCTACGGCCGCGGCGGGGTAAAGAAATTCGCCGAGATTGTCGCCGCCACTATTCTGTGCGGCGAACTGTCGCTGGGCACCGCGGTCATCGCCGAAGAATGGGTTGCAAGCCACGACAAGTACGGCCGCAATCGACCTTGAGCTCGTTATGACGAATCAACCGCTGCACCAACTCGAATCGATTTTTTTCAAAACGCTGAACGAGGTCGCCGAGCCGCTGATCCGCACAGGCTTTGGTAATCCCGTCTGCTGGCCCACCGGCGCGATCGTGCTGGAAACCACAGGTCGCAAGAGCGGGCGGACCTACAAAGTGCCGGTGCTTGCCGCGCGCATCGGCAGCCTTTTGCTGATCAGCACGGTTCGCCGCCGCTCGCAGTGGCTTAAGAACCTCGCGAAGGACTCGCACGCGCGTTACTGGCTTGCAGGCCGTTTGCATGAAGCGAGCGCATTCGTAATCGCGCCCGGACTCGCGGCTCCATCGCTCGAAAGCATGCCGTTGCTCGTGAGTCATGTGGCGAGCATGCTCATCCCGCAA
>DATNBZ010000043.1:0-2167 GCA_035607285.1 Blastocatellia bacterium
ATTCGCAAGGCCGAAACTCGCGCGGGCCATCGCGCCCGCGGCGTCGGGATTCTCGAGCACTTTGTCCTGCAAGGTGAGTCCCTGCTTGCGGGTTCGTTGCGCCTTGTATCGATGTACCAGCTTGGGAAAATCGAGCCTGAACTCGTGCCCATCGCGCTCGGTGTAGGGACATTGGACTTCGCACAGTTTGCATTGGAAGCACGAGTTCATTATCGAATCCGTCTCGGCCGCATTGATGCCCCGGACATCGCCGTCGTACTTGTTATCCAGAAATGAGAACAGGGTCGGAAAAGAGTCGCAGTACTTGAAGCACAACCTGCAGCCGTGGCAGATCTCGAAGGTGCGCTTTACTTCCTTATCGAGCGCGCCTTCGTTCCAGTACCTCTCTTCCGCCGGATCGTATGACAATCCATCGGTCGGTTTGTAACTTATATTCTTGTCGTTTGCCATTTTGAAAATGAATGCTTGTAGGGGTGGCCCTCCGTGGCCGCCCCTTAATGAACGAGATCGGGATGATTGAGGGGCGCTCACGGAGGAGCGCCCGTACAAGGCGATCGAGCTAGCTGATCGAGCTGAGCAGATTGCTGAAGCGGCCCGCGTGTGATTTCTCCGCTTTGGCCAGCGTCTCGAACCAATCCGCGATCTCAGCGAACCCTTCTTCACGAGCGGCCTTCGCCATACCCGGATACATATCCGTGTATTCGTGAGTCTCGCCGTGAACCGCCGACTTGAGATTCAGCGCCGTGTCGCCGAAGGGTTGATCGGTCGCCGGGTCGCCGACCTTCTTCAAGTAGTCGAGATGTCCGTGCGCGTGGCCGGTCTCGCCTTCTGCTGTGTCGCGGAAGTTGCCGGCGATCTCGGGATACCCCTCGACGTCGGCGACCTTCGCAAAGTAGAGATACCGGCGATTCGCCATCGATTCGCCCGCAAATGCGTCCTTCAGATTCTGATGAGTCTTGCTTCCTTTTAGTTCAGGCATGTTTTCTTTCCTTTCTTTAGAGAGATGATGTCACTTCGCGCGAGCAGCCTTGCCGCGCTTTTGATTCCGTTGTTTTCGTGAACAAGTTTCGCAAAGTCCAACCAGCCGGATGTCCAACTCTTCTACATTGAAGCCCGGCACTTTTGGAATTCGCGCTTGGTGCAGCTCTGGTACTGAAATGTCTTCGAGTCTCCCGCACACGCGGCAAAGCAGATGCTGATGCGGGCCGACGTTCGCGTCAAAACGTCCGATTGCGCCGGGCGAGCTTACTCTCCTGATCAGGTTCTCGTCCTCGAAAAACTGAAGAGTGCGATAGATCGTTGCCTGCGAAAGACCAGGGAGTTGTTTGCTCAATCGGCTGTAGACGGATTCGACTGTCGGGTGCGCGAGGTCTTCGGCCAACGCTCGATAGACGGCCAGGCGTTGCGGGGTGACTCGGATGCCGCGCGACCGGCATTGCTTCTCGAAATCCGAGCACCAGCCGTCGACTTCGCTTCCGTGTCTGGTTGTGAGTTTGTTGCGGTTAATTCGCACGTGAGAATTATTATCATCTGGAGTCGGAAGACGTCAAGTCCGCTGTTCAAAGCGCGCGAGCGTTCAGAGCACCGGGTGTTCAGAGTACCGACTTTAGTCGGGTAGTGTTCCTCGATTGCTAAGACCCGACTAAAGTCGGTACTCTGAACGCCTGCTTCTTATGTATGACTACCGTGAGATGACACCGACGCAACGGCGAGAAATAGTCGAGCATCGCCGACGACAAAAGCGGGGGTGGCACTCGCCGCCACATTGGGATTTTGAGGGCCACCATCAGTTCATCATTTCCGCAACCTGTTTCGAGCACTCACCGGTGATCGGAAAGACTCCGGAACGAATGACCGGCTGCGAAGCCTCGCTACTGGAACTATGTGGGAGGTTCTCGACGGCTTTATACGCCTGGTGCCTCCTGCCGAATCATTATCATCTATTACTCAGGACCGAGCAGTTGAAAGAATTGAGAGCCGAAATCGGCCGGTTCCATGGGCGTTCGTCCTTTAGTTGGAACGGCGAAGATAACATTCGCGGAAGAAAAGTCTGGCATAACTGCTTTGATCGCGAGATCAAATCGCACCGTCACTTCTGGGCGAGCGTCAACTATATTCATCACAACCCTGTGAAACATGGTTACACGCAGAAGTGGCAGGACTGGCC